>CAILAD010000021.1 GCA_903832035.1 uncultured bacterium | reverse complement strand
TTTGACGCAACGAACATGACTACAATCCACGAAGATAAAAGTAAGACTGTTTCTGACAAAGGACATTTTAAGGTGTACAACTTCGTTGATAATAGTGACAATCGATGTAAGCTAGTTCATTATGATGGTGACTTTCAAAAAGATGATGAGCTCGTAACTTTTATGAAAGATAGCGAATATAGCACAGTAAAAGACTATGAGCTATTACAGCCCAAGTCATCGCTAAAAGGCTATACCCTCTACAGACTAATTCCTTACACGGTTCAAGGTGAACCACAATGGTAACTATGCCAACAATTCGCCTGATAAGTTAAATACTTCGACTAGGTGCTTTAGTCTATAATCATTAACTGCAGCGATAGACGATGTTTGAAATGCGTCAACTATCTTGCACCAGCATACCCCAAACGATATTTCAACAGATAGTATTCTAACATTTGAGACCCAGTCGGGTCTTTTTTGGTATAATAATCATAATGCCAGAAAGAGAAACACCTAAACCATTTTCAAATCAAGACCACACTCCTTTTCGAAAGAACATCGAGTTAGCCCCAGCAATTCCCTATGAAGAGATGACCCATACTCATATCATGGAATCGGGCGACTACCCAAACGTGATCTTCCGAATATCACGAAGGGAACGCCCCGATGACCCCGAGTGGAATACTGGCGATATTCAAGAAGAATTGCAGCTCGGTGAGAAGCTCTTCACTGAATTATCGAGTAAATATGGGATTCAGGTTGTTCATCATCATTTCGTTATTGGCGGTGCTCCTGATGATCCTACTACGCCAACTGTTTACACTATTGCCGATAAAATAATAGGGAATAAACTGGGCGATACACTGACCAAGCAAGATGTAGCCCAGCAGCCAACAAATCCTACCCAGCTGTTTGACAGACTCATCCAATATCATGCAGATGTTATGGCTATGGGTGGTAAGTATCTGTCTGATGTGACGCGAGGAGTAGATCAGTACATGTTTGGACATACAGCTAAAGATCCACGTGACCAAATCTACCTAACCGATATTGATCCTATTATCCGCTCGTACACTCCCGAGGAGCCGACTGAAAAGCAGGCTCGAGATATGGACAGAAGCCTTGATGAGCTAGCACGAATGATTTTAACCACCGAACGACTCAGTGGACTGGACATGCGATCGACAAAGTTAGATTTTATTGAACGCATTGACCTTTCCAAGGTTAAGATCGACAGTCAGTTCCGACAACATATCGATGAACTGAGCCAGTCTTTGGCTGAGAAGCCGTGAAAATAAGTATAAAATAAAAAGTAATAGTCAGGTAAGCATATTCCCCGACAAATTGAATTGTTCAACCAGATGTTTTAGGTTATAATCATTCTGTGCTTCAATAGCTGCCGTTTGTAATGCGTCACATATCTTGCACCAGGGCGATTAGCTCAGTTGGCTAGAGCGTCTCGTTTACACCGAGGATGTCGGGGGTTCGAGTCCCTCATCGCCCACCAAAAAAAACAGCTTTTCAAACTAAGCTGTTTTTTTGTATAAAAATATATTACAATAATTCCAAGCAAAGCATAATAATTAAAAAAGGACTTTATATGAAAAATGACAAGCTTTCACTTTCTGATGTAATCTCATCATCCTGGGGTAAGGCCAAATCTAACTACTCAGTAGTTTTGTTTAGTTTACTAATTTATTTATTAATAATTACGGTGGTTGGCGTACTCGAAAGTGGCGCAACTAACATAGCTTCCAATAATCCTTCAGGTATAGCCATAATAATATCATTATTTGCTCCAGCCATAATGATATTTAGGTTAGGGGTTCAGAACCTCTTGAGCATAGGCCTCACTAGAATTTTTCTAAATATAGTAGACGGAAAGAAAGCTGAAATACCACAGATTTTCGAAGCTGAAGGTGTATTTTGGCAGTATTTAGGGGCTAGCATACTTTATGGTCTTATTATAGTCGCAGGAATACTCCTCTTGATCGTACCTGGCATATACTGGTCTATTAAGTACCAGTTTGCTATGACTATAGTCGTTGATAGAAAGAAAAGCCCAACAGAAGCCCTAAGTATTAGTGGGGATATAACTAGTGGTTACAAGTGGTGGTTGTTATTATTTGGCATTGTTATGGCCCTACTTAACTTGGCTGGATTGTTAGCGCTTGGACTAGGACTTTTAATAACCATTCCAATAACACTACTAGCACATATATATGTTTACCGAAAGCTTTCATTGAAAGCTAAATCTTAATTAATAGAGTATAATTAATAGAGTATAATTAACTTACATAAAAGGAATAATATGGATTCACAACTTACAACACTAGACTCGACCAATAACATTAATAATATAGCAGCATCTGTCTCACCTGCTATAATCTTATTCTCAATTGTTTTAGCCATACTAATATTGGTAGCACTTTGGAAAATATTTACAAAAGCAGGTAAGCCAGGCTGGGCCATCATAGTTCCTGTATATAATATCTGGGTGCTGTTTGAAATAGTCGGGTACCCAGGCTGGTGGTCTGTATTGTCTTTTGTTCCTATTGCTAATTTCTTCACAACGATCATGATTTTTGTATCATACTTCAAGCTCGGAAAGCTTTTTGGTAAAGGCACTGGATTCTCCATTTGCTTGGTATTGTTTCCATATATAACATTACCCATTTTAGGTTTTGGTAAATCACAATTCTCTGGTGCACCTATCCAGTCACCAACTACACCAGTGCAGGGTTCTACACCAGTGCAGGGTTCTACACCAGTGCAGGGTTCTACACCCCAAGCTACGACTACTAACCCTACTACAGGTCCTAACTCGGTTGATAAGGATATTAAGTAGTAGGTATTAATAATGGGAGTATTTAAGTAATGAGCATATATTTGGTAGTACTGATAGTGATTATAATCGCCTTAATTTTATTATGGGCAACGTATAATTCATTAGTTAGAGCTAGGGTTCGAACAGATGAAGCCCTAAGTGATATAACTGTACAAGAAAAACGTAGACTTGACCTTATTCCGAATCTCATAGAGGCAGTCAAGGGATATGCAAAGCATGAAAAGACAGTCTTTGAAGATGTTACTAAGGCAAGAACTGAAGTGATGAATACTCCCGAGGGAGACCTTTCTAAGCGTGCCAAGAATGAAAATGCGCTCAGCGGAACACTCAAAAGCTTGTTTGCTGTATCGGAGAACTACCCAGACCTTAAGGCAAATGAAAATTTTATGGGACTCCAGTCTGAATTGACTGATACAGAGGATAAAATACAAGCAGCAAGAAGGTTTTACAACGGAAACGTTCGCGACTTTAATATGAAGCTACAGGTTTTTCCAACTAATATATTTGGTAGTATGCTAGGTTTTAAATCTCGTGACTTCTACGATGTGGATGATTCTGATAAAGAAGCCGTTAAGAAAGCCCCTCAGGTAAAATTTTAGATTTAAATATTAGCGAAATATTTAACTTTAATTTTGTTTTACTTAAT
>CAILAD010000020.1 GCA_903832035.1 uncultured bacterium | reverse complement strand
TTAGCTAATCACTGTTTATTCCCAGAGTGAAATTCTTTATGGGCTTTTTTAAGCTGGGGATCGGTAACATGGGTGTAAACTTGAGTGGTTACGATGTTGCTGTGTCCAAGCAGACTCTGCACGCTCCTTAAGTCGGCACCATTGGTAAGTAAGTCAGTCGCGAAGCTATGCCTTAAGGTGTGGGGGGTGACATGTTTAGCAATTCCAGCCTTTTTGGCGTAGCGCTCCACTATGCGTTGAATAGAGCGCACTGTAAGCCGCGTGTATTCACCACCGTTAAAATCTGACTGGATACCGCGGTAATGCACGAAAAGTGGCGTGAAGTCATCCTGACGAGCCTCTAAGTACTTACTTAAAACGTAGGCGGCTGACTCACTCAGGTAGACCGGCCTATCTTTTTGGCCCTTACCCCGGACCGAAAATTCACCAGTCTTAAAGTTTAGGTCTTTAATATTTAAATTAGCCAGCTCAGACACCCTAAGCCCAGTAGAGAATAGTAGCTCAACTATCGAGCGGTCTCGCAGGCCAATAATATTGTCTGTCGGGATGGCTTCAAAGAGCCTAATAACTTCCTCTTGATTTAGAAAGCTAACTTGAGGTCGAGTAGAGCTAGCTAATTCAATTTTTTCTGGTGCCAGTGAGTTAATATCCCGCCTGGCTAAATATTTTAGAAAACTACGCATAGCAATTAGATGATAATTTTGGGTAGCTTTTCCAATAGTTCGCCCATCAGCTCCTTTGTAGCGATTCAGCCACTGTCGCCATTTACTCATTAAGCTTAGGTCTATTTTACTAACTTGAATGTCGTCTGTGAATTCAATAAATCTATTTAGGTATAGACTATAGTTTTCAATTGTCTTAAGGCTACGACCCTTCTCGACTTCAAGGTATTCTAAAAAATCACTCATGTATTCGGAAAACATAACAGTATTATAGCTAGGGTGTCGCACAATCTGCAAATTAGGTAATTGAAAAAATAAGCATTTCAGGGTATAATTACCCGAGAAATGCAGACAAAAAAATTACTAAATAAATATGATGTTGTAGTTATTGGGGCAGGTCATGCCGGTTGCGAAGCAGCGATTGCGAGCGCAAAAATTGGCGCCAAAACACTACTTATTACGGCTAATCTTGAAAAGGTAGCGGCTTTACCATGTAACCCATCAGTGGGTGGTCCTGGAAAGGGCCACTTGGTGCGTGAAATCGATGCACTTGGTGGTACTATGGCTAGAGTTGCTGACGCCTCAGCTATCCAGATGAAGCTATTAAATACCAGTAAGGGCCCTGCTGTACGGACTTACCGGGCTCAGCTCGATAGAGACTTATACAACAAGGCTATGATCGCTGAGTTAAAAAATACCCTTAATTTAGATTTTCTAGAAGACGAAGCTATTGGCGTGCAGTCTCGAGAAGATAGTATTACTGCAGTTGAAACTAAACAGCATGGCTTAATTAATACCAAATCAGCAATTGTTTGTTCCGGAACATTTCTAAATGGAGAAATAGTAATTGGATCAGAGGTTGTAAAAAAGGGCGGTAGAATTGATGAAAAAGCTAGTCATGGTTTGTCTGAGTCACTAACAAAATTGGGCTTAAAAAGGGGTCGGCTCAAGACTGGAACTCCGCCAAGAGTAAGAAGGAGTAGTATCAACTACGATAAGCTTGAAGTGGCACCAGGTACGGCCGGCAAGATAAGCTTTTCGCATCCGGATAGAGAACTTATTCCAATCCAAGACCAAGAGCTCTGTTGGCTAACTTATACTACTGAAGAAACTCATAAATTAATTCTAGAAAACTATAATGAATCTGGTAATATATCTGGTCTAATAACAGAAACTGGTCCCAGAAGCTGCCCCAGTCTAGACTTGAAAGTAAAAAACTTTCCTGAAAAAAACCGTCACCCAATATTTATTGAACCAGTTGGTAGGGTCGACGGCCTGGACGGAGAAAGAATGTACTTACAGGGCTGTAGCACGGCCTTCTCTCCTGAACTTCAAGAAAAAATATTCAAAACCATACCTGGTTTGGAGAATGTTGAGTTTATGGAGTATGGCTATGCGGTTCGTTATGATTACTTTTTGCCGCACCAACTCAAGACTACCCTCGAAACTAAACTAGTAAAGGGTCTATATATGGCCGGTCAGATGAATGGCACGACTGGCTATGAAGAAGCCGCTGCTCAAGGCCTGATTTCGGGTATTAATGCTGCTTTAAACTCTAAAGGCAGCCAGCCTTTTATAGTAGATCGCACCGAAGCCTATATCGGTGTGTTAATTGAGGACTTAGTAACTAAGACACATGTTGAACCCTACCGAATGTTTACTAGCCGAGCCGAGTACCGACTGCTACTTAGAAATGATAATGCTGACACTCGTCTGACCAAGCGCGGTTATGATATTGGATTACAGAGTAAAGAGGCGCTAGATAGAGTGAATCGTAAAATAGCCCTTATTGATTCTCAGCTTAAGCTACTAAGCAGCACCAAAGCCAGAGTGGGTGAAGATACGATTGCCGCCTCAGACTGGATTAAGCGCCCAGATAATAATTCCCAAGGTCTTAATGAAGTCTTTGGCGTGTCTTTAAATAAAGAAGTCGAATATAATGTCGAGATACTAGCTAAGTATTCAGGCTATTTTGAGCGTCAGGCTAGGGATGCCAGAAAGCTTAAAGATAAACAACATCATAAATTGCCAGATCAGATAGATTACCAAAATATAACCGGGTTACGCAACGAGGCTAAGATGAGACTTGCCGAAATAAAACCTCAGTCACTGGCTCAGGCTTCTCTGGTGCAAGGCATTACCCCAGCTGACTTAAGCCTAATTCTTATTCATGCCCAGGCTTTGCGAAGTGGTCGCTAAACCAGTACAATATATATAATATTTATTAATTTATAAGGAATAAACTTGGGAATTACCGCAGCATTACTCGAATACGCCCTAAACTTAATAGATAAAATTGGCTACTTGGGGTTAATCTTAATTCTGATTGTAGACAATGCCGGAATACCAATACCATCTGAGGCCACATTAGCCCTGGCTGGTAATCTTTCCCGTTCAGGCGAGTTCAATATTTTTATTGTGATTATAATCGGGACATTAGCTCAGACTGTTGGTACCTACCTAGCTTATCTCATAGGTGAGTATGGCGGCACGCCACTCGTAAAAAAATATGGAAAGTACCTGCTTATTAGCTCCCATGATTACGATAAAGCTGAAGCTTGGTTTGCTAAAAGAGGCGAGGGGGCGATACTACTTTCCAGGTTCACTCCAGTTGTAAGGACTTTCGCCGGGTTTGTTGCAGGAACATTTAAAATGAACCGCTGGTTGTTTGTCCGAGATAGCTTTATAGGGTCACTAATATGGACGGTGTTATTTACCTATATTGGTTATGTACTTGGAGATAGCTGGAAAAAGTTCTATAGTTACCTACATTATGTAGACTACCTAGTCATAGCTCTAGTTATAGTCCTAGTTATGCGCTACATACTAAAAAAGAAAAGGAAAATTACCTAAAAATATGCACGAAATAACCCAATTACCCAATGGCTTAAAGATTATTACTAGACATATGGCCGAAACTGAGAGCGTTACTGTTAATATATTTGTCGGTGCCGGTGGTAGGTATGAAGATATGAATACTGAGTACGGTGCAGCTCATTTTCTTGAACACCTGCTGTTTAAAGGAACCCATAAGAGACCTTCAGCCAAGATCATATCTGAAGAAATAGACTCTGTGGGTGGGTATATGAACGCCTATACAGCCGAAGACCACACTAGCTACCACATTAAACTACCCAAGAACTATTTCGGGCTAGCCTTAAACATACTAGCCGATATTGTGACCGATCCACTATTTGAGCAAAAAGAGATAGACAGAGAGCGGAATGTGATACTAGAAGAAATGAAAGTTTATAAAGATGACCCAGCCCGCTACGTCTACGATTTAGTCGGAGACCTACTTTGGCCAAATGATACATTGCGCACAAACGTAATTGGTAACGAGCACATTATTAGTACAATGAGTAGAGAGACTATTGTTAACTACTTTAACCAGTTATACACCATGGACAATATGGTTTTGTCAGTAGCGGGTAATGTTAGTCACAAAAAAGTAGTAGATATGGCTACTGAACTGTTGTCGAATGTACAATCTAAAGTTCAACGTATATGGCATCCAGTACAGGGCGACATATCCCCTAGTAGAGTTAGTGTCTTAAACAGCGATACCAACCAAACACATATGCTAATGGTTGGTAGAGCACCACAAATTGATGCGAGTGACGAAGCTGCCATGAAAGTCCTATCTACTATATTAGGTTCCGGTATGAGCTCTAGACTCTTCTTAAATGTTCGAGAAAATAAAGGCCTAGCCTATACTGTGTATATGAGTTTTACTAGCTTTGTAGATAGCGGTAAATATGAGATTTACGCTGGAGTAAATAATGATAAAGTCTATGATGCGATCCGCGCCATTCACGATGAGTTGCTTAAAATACAACAACTCCCTGTGTCTGACAAAGAATTGAATAAGGCCAAAGAGCAGGTCAGGGGCCGCTACATTATGGGGCTAGAAGGTAATGCGTCAGTGGCGGATATGCAAGGTACGGAAATGATTCTCTCCGGCCGAGCCTGGACTCTCCAAGAAATTTTGGCCAAAGTTGATAAAGTTAATTCTGATGATATTCTGGCTTGTGCTAAGAAGTACTTGAATAAAGATTTAGTACGGCTAGCTATGATTGGCCCTTACGGCGAAGATCGAATACATCAATTTGAAAAAATAATGGAGGAAAAATAATGGAGAAGTCACTTATACTAATTAAGCCAGATAGCTTGCAAAGGGGTCTAGTTGGAGAAATAATATCTAGGTTTGAAAAAAAAGGCCTTAAATTAATCGGTGTGAAGATGGTAAGTCTGGATGATGCCGTACTCGAAGAGCATTATTACCACTTAGCCGATAAGCCCTTTTTTGGTGAGATAAAAGACTTTATGAAGAGCTCCCCTGTCGTGGTGTTAGCTTTAGTTGGAGGTCAGGGTAGTGTGTTGGCGATCAGAACTCTTGTAGGCCCCACGAAAGGTCAGGAGGCTCCAGCTGGTACTATCCGCGGTGACTTTGGCTTGTCTGGTGCAAACAATATTGTCCATGCTTCAGATAGTGTAGAGAACGGTGCATCTGAAATAGCTAGATTTTTCAATTCTGATGAGCTTTTCGAGTATGAAAAGACAGATAGTAAGCATATTTACGGAAACTAGTGTAAAAAAAGGCCGCTAATTATTTAGCGGCGTAAATTGATTTAGATTTGTCTTTCGTCCTAAAAAAGTTCTCAGAAGATAATCGAGTAATTTATTACATCCCCAGACGGAAGGATCTCAAAGTCCGGTTCCCGGTAGCAAACGATTCGCCGAAAGGTACTGTTGCTCCACCTGCTTCTAGCGATATGCTCTCGATGCTTGCGCCTCGACTTAATTTTTCGTGAGTAATGAACTTTTTGTGGACTATGTACGACTGACAATTTCCATTGACCCCCTGTGGTCTGGTAGGAACTCTACTTCAGTGAAACTAATATACATAAAACTTATTTACATTGCAAATCATTGAATACTCTGGCCCAACTAGATTCTATACCCAGAGATCTGAATTAGAAGAATGGTTATAAAAAAAATCCTCTAGAGGGTCTTGAGGATTTTTTATTATTACTGGTACCCTGGGAGGGAATCGAACCCCCGACGCTCTCCTTAGGACGGAGACGCTCTATCCACTGAGCTACCAGGGCAATCACTATATTATACACGGTTGTATATAATTGACAACAGTGTTATAAAATTGTATACTATCTTAGATAGTCTGTAATGGATGCAGACTCGAACCTTAGGAGAAAAATGCTCTGTGGAAATTGCGAGTATTTCGAGTTGTCTGGAGTATCTGACATACCTTGTCCGAACTGTGATGAAATATTGGGGTCGCAAAGCCGACACCCTACTAGTTCTATCCCCGCTAAAAGCGCAGTCAAAAAGAAGGCTTCCCGCGAGATGAACTTTTATGAAGTCAGCGACAGCTCAACCGTAAGAGTGTATAGGTTCATTTGCAAGGCAGCATCCGAAAAAGACGCTAAAGGTTTGACCAAGCGACTCTACGTGCAGCAGGGCTGGCACTACAATGCCGATCTTATCTCTGCCCAGATTGTTAACTATGATTCCACCAAGGATTATCACAAGTGGCAGGGTTCTGGATCGAGCCGGAAAGTAATCAAAGTGATTTCTTGAAATCACACTATCGTCATTATTTTTTTAAAGTAATGACGATTTTTTTATTTGTAGAAAAGGTGTTATTAAAAGTGTAGAATATAGTTATGTCTAAGCTAACCAAACAAAAAAAATCGCGAGAAAGACCCCTGAAAGACCAGAAAGAGGGAGAAGTAATAATACTTGTCGAGCATAAACACCCCGTAGTTATGAGAAAGCAGCTAGTGTACGGAATGCTTATAATCCTAGTCGCACTTTTACCCTGGGCGTTTGCCACGGCCAATAGTTATAGCTGGATTAATTACGCTAACTGGTTTTTACTTGGCGGCATTTTGATCCTGACTTTTTATTGGTTTCGTACTTGGGTGGGGTGGTATTATAGTGTTTACGTTATTTCATCTACAAGAGTAATGGTCGTTAATCAGGAGGGATTCTTTGGTCGCGAAGTTAATGAAATATCCCTAGATAATATCCAAAGTGTTAATTATAAAATAAAAGGAGCCCAAGCCTCGATACTCGGATATGGTGATGTAATTGTAGAAACCCTATCTGGCGGAAAGCCAATCCGGCTAAAAAAAGCTCGCAAACCAGCCAAGCTTCAGCAAGCTATTATTGAGGTTGTTCACCGAACGAGCTAGAAATGACACCGCTAGTGTTGTATTATAATATTTAAGATTAATGGAGTTTCATACCAATGCCAAAAGACCCGGATATTAAATCAACAAAGAAGACAAAAGTAGTAGACAGCAAGACCACAAAAACCACTAAGACCAAGAAGCTAGGCACTAAAGCTGCATTCAGTAAGAAGACAGCCTCTTTTAGGGATAAGTTGCAAAAACTTGGAGTAGATCCCAATAAGAATAAAAAAACTATCCGTAATGTTGGAATCGGTGCTTTAGTAGCACTTTTAATAACTGTATCGGTCTTTGGAGTGGCTATATATAAGTACAAAGCCTCAAATAGGGCCGCCAAGATAGCCAGCAAGGTAATTCCATACCCAGTAGCTAGTGTTAACGGTAATATTGTTTGGAATACAGTTAGCTACAATGATTACTTATTCGAACTTACATCGGCTCAGAAGTATTTCCAGAGTCAGAGCCAAGATACGACTTCAGCTGACGGTAAAAAGCAGTTTCAGCAATTCAAACAAGACCTAGTAGTTCAACTTGAAAACAACGAGATCATTGCCCAGCAAGCTAATAAGTATGGAGTAAAAGTATCTGGAAAAGAAGTTGACGATAAATTTAATCAGCTAGTAAAAGACGCTGGTGGTCTAGACCAGGTAAAACGTACCCTAGATAAACTGTATGGCTGGTCAACAGGAGACTTTAAGTCAAAAATTAAGCAACAGCTAGTACAACAAAAACTTAGTGATAAGGTGCTAGCCGACCCCGCTCTAAATGCTCCAGCCCTCAAGCAAGCCCAAGATATATTAGCTCAAATTAATGCAGGTGCAGATTTTGCAACCCTAGCTAAGCAGTACAGTGCGGATGGTAGTGCGGCAAATGGAGGCGACCTAGGCTTCTTCGGTAAGGGCCAACTAGTTCCGGAATTTGAAAATGCTGCCTACGCCCTCCAGGTTGGTCAAGTCAGTGGAGTTGTTAAGACTCAGTATGGATACCACATAATTAAGGTTACAGACAAGAATGGTGACCAAGTAAGAGCCTCACACATCCTTATAAAGGGACCTGATTTTGACAGCTGGTTAAGAGATCAAAGAAATTCAGCTAAAATTGTTCAGTACTTCAGACCTTAGCTCACAGTATATTAATATTAAAAAAGGCCTCCTTATAGGAGGTCTTTTTTAATAAATATTATTCCTGGCGGGCCCGACCGGATTTGAACCGGCGATCTCCTCCGTGACAGGGAGGCGTGATAACCACTTCACTACGGGCCCATAGTTTTTGTTGTAACCAGACAATAGTACCAAGTTTTGCTAATATTTTCAATACTCAGCTATTTGGCACACCCAATAAAGCACAAGAATAATATTGACTTTAGGGGCTTTCTTTGCTAGAATATATCTATCTTATTTATAAGGTGGAGTAACCTTTATAGAAAGATATAAACACTTGGCATTTATGTCAAATTCTAAAGAGCTTTGGAGGGTGTTTATACTTTTTTATTTAAAAAATAAGATAAAACAAAAAATATAAACAAAAAGGAAAAAACAATGGCAACAACTATGCTTACATATTATCAAGTCACTAGACCAAGGAAGGTTAAAGTGAGGGTGGTCAAGGCACAACATCAGGTGCCTTATTTAGGTAGCGAAAATGTTATTGATATACGTGCACTTAGCCAAAAGGGTAAGGGTCGTTTTGGAAGTAGCTTCTTCTTGAGCCCAAACGAGCGAAAGATAACTGAGTATGAGGCCTGGCAGAAGCTTTCTGGAAGACTAAAGAAACGTTTAGTCTAAGCCTTTATAAGGTATAAATATGATAAAATATGAGCTGCAATAGGCTCATTTTTATTTGCCGATGTAGCTCAGTTGGTAGAGCGGCGCTTTCGTAAAGCGTAGGTCAGCGGTTCGATCCCGCTCATCGGCTCCAGAAGTGTACTTGAAGTATGTAACTAGCGTATAATATAACTAATTATTCTATGGAAGTAATCGATAAAATTAATAAAGAGCTAAAAGGGCAGAAGTTTTTTAAAGACAGCTGGCTTTTGGGACTATTATTTATCGTGGCTGTGGGTAATGCATTTATTATTTTTTGGTCCCTAACCCACATTCATGCAGCTTCTATAGATCTTCCGGTGAGATTTACTTCACTTTCAAATTTCGATGAACTAGGCTCATGGTTTAGGCTATATGATATTGCTGAAATATCTATTGTAGTAAGTTTAATAAACCTACTACTTGCTGTTTTGTTGCATGCAAAAAATAGAATCTTAAGTATATTTCTATTGCTAACAAGTATTATGGTAGTGATTTTAGCAATTGCGATACTATTAGGATTTACGGTGATAAAGTATGGCACAAACTAGTACAAAAAAGACTATAAGGTTTGCTGACAGTAGACTGTTTTATAGAATATTTGAAATAATACCTGGTCTAACGGCTTGGTTATTTATATTAGGTCCAGTTGTTTTTAGCTTATTTGCGCCACTGGCCGTAGCTTATTTTATAATAGCCTTTGATATCTATTGGTTACTTAAGTCTATTAGGACTAGCTTTGCGCTAGTACTTGGATACAAGAAAACTCGCGAAACTGAAAGAATTGACTGGAATGACCGCCTGTATGAAATCAATGACCTACCAAAAGCTTTAGCGGATGCTGAAAAACAACTAAATTCAGCAAAGCAGCGCAGTGCCCATGGTGAACACATCCGTAATTTACGAAAGAATGTAGAGCGATTAGAGCTTTTATCAAAGCACCGTAACATCTTAACAAACACCAGCGATGTTTATCACTGCATGATTATGCCTGTATATAATGAATCAATTGATATCGTTAGACCCTCAGTCCAGGCAATACTGGATTCAGAGTTTGATACTAATAAAATTATTATGGTTTTAACTTATGAGGAGCGGGGCGGTGAGTTAGCTCATGAGACTGCAGCTGCATTAGAAAAAGAATTTGGTAATAAGTTTGGTTTTTACAAAACTTATTGTCACCCAGATGGCGTTACTGGTGAAATTAAAGGTAAGGGCCCCAATATTACGTATGCTGGTAGAAAAATACTAGAATTTATTAGAGAAAATAAGATAAAAGAAAGTAATGTCGTGGTAACAACCCTGGACTGCGATAATAGAGTCCACGAGCAGTACCTAAGTAGACTTACTTACGCCTACTGTACCAATCCTAACCGCAAACATTGCTCCTTCCAGCCCCTTACCCTGTTTTTTAACAACCTATGGGATGTTCCGGCACCAATGCGAGTACTGGCTACAGGTAACTCTTTCTGGGTAATGGTAGAAAGTGTTCGACAGTACCGATTACGCAATTTCGCTTCTCACGCCCAACCCCTAGATGCTTTAGTAGAGACTGACTTCTGGTCACTGACAAGTCCAGTTGAAGATGGACATCAGTTTTACAGGAGTTACTTTGCGTTCGATGGTGATTACATGGTTGAGCCACTATTTATTCCGATTTACCAAGACGCGGTACTAACTAGTAAATACCACAGAACTTATATAGCCCAATTCAAACAGCTCCAGAGATGGGCCTATGGCGCCAGCGACTTCCCTTATCTGGTTAAAAATTCTGTTAAAAATAATAATATTCCCTGGAGTAATAAGTTGCTGCAGATAGGAAGGTTATTTGAAGGCCATCTCAGCTGGGCTACAGCCCCGCTTATTTTGACTTTTGCTGCCTGGGCGCCACTATACTTAAATTCGTCATTTAATAAGCATGCTGTAGCCCACCAACTACCGATAGTGGCTTCAGATATTCTGACTCTAGCCACCATCGGCCTTTTTTCAACAATATGGATTAGTTTTATAATGATGCCCAAAAGACCACCTCACCAGAAGTGGTATAAGATTTTCTTTATGCTTGCCCAGTGGGTACTGGTACCCATAACTGCAATAGTTTTTGGTGCCTTTGCGGCAATCAGTGCTCAAACTAGACTGATGTTTGGTAGATATCTGGGCTTCTATGTGACCGAGAAAGCAGTTAAGAAATGAACTATATCTTTGCCCTAGTCGCGAGTTTTTTAATTGCTGTGTTGCTTGTCCCTTGGGTAAAAAAGTTATCATTTGCAGTAGGGGCAATTGACAGACCCGAAAAGAATAGCCGTAAAATACATAAAAAGACAATGGCCAGAGGTGGAGGGCTGGCCATATTTGCAGCCTTCGTTATCGTCACCTTCTTTTTGGTTCCAGAGCGTAATTTACAGTACTGGGGGTTACTGTTTGCCTCATCAATTGTTCTAATCATTGGCTTTATTGATGACATCAATAGTCTTAACCCCTGGATAAAGCTGTCCGCACAGGTTTTTGCTGCACTATGCGCCTTTAGTTTTTTTGGGATTAAAATTGAGGCAGTAACCAATCCCATAGGTCAAAGCTTTATCTTTGTCGATCCTAATATAGTATTTTCAATATATAACCACCAGATTGGCATTAATATAATCGCGCTCCTAATCACTACCATATGGCTAGTTGGCATGACCAATACCATGAACTTCGTCGATGGTATAGATGGCTTATCTGGGGGGATAGCAGCGATTGCTGCAGCTATTATGTTCTTTTTGTCCCTTAGCCCAACAGTTCACCAGGCTCAAACTGCGATTATATCCATATCCTTACTGGGGGGCTGTCTTGGGTATCTGGTATACAATTTTTATCCCGCCAAGATATTTAACGGGGATTCAGGGGCCTACTTTTTAGGTATGTCTCTAGGTATTATTGCAATATTTTCCGGAGCTAAATTAGCTACGGCTGCCTTGGTTTTGGGGGTTCCAATCCTAGACGCCATTTGGGCGGCAGTTCGGAGAATTCTTAGTGGCAGGTCACCATTCTCCGCCGACAGGGGACATTTGCACTTCCTACTACTGGATGTGGGCTTTACTCAAAGGCAGACGGCTTTAATAATTTATTCTCTATGTATTGTTTTTGGTGTTATAGCCTTAATTGCTTCACCAACCCAGAAGATATTGGCTATATTTGCACTAGTCATAATAATAATCTTACTCCTGACCGTACTAACCCTTACAAAAAGACGTAAAGCCCAGTCTTCTTGATTGACAGGGAGTAGCTTTATATGATAAGATTCATATCAAGAGGGTAGAAAAACAACGTGAATGGTAAGAACCTACAAGAATTAATAAAAAATCTACAAGTCTTTTATAAATGTCCCTCATGCGGATCAAATTATCAGCATGAAGATATTACATTCTTGGGTCGGGTCGACGAACACTGCTTTATGCAGCTGACCTGTGTAGAGTGTTCACTGCCAATTTTGGCCACAGTCTTACTGGGTAGTAACCTAGAAAAGCAGGCAAAGTTAGAGCGACAGGCAAGGTACACGCCAAAGGTTGGTAGATCTGATCTAGTAAGGGGAGAGAAAAAGCGTTTCGATAAGAAAGAGCCAATCACTTCTCAAGAGATTATAGATCTTCACATCTACCTAAATAACAATTCAGTAGACATACAGTCTCTATTTTAAAAAAATTATGGAAAAAACAAGTTTAAGCGCAACACCCCGTGATATATACGGAAAAAAACTAGCTGCATCACGCAAGTCTGGACAGCTTCCAGCTGTAGTTTATGGCCAGGATAAGGATAATGAGTCCATTTTCCTAAACGCCCATGATTTTAGCCGTATTTTTGCTAAAGCAAGCTACAACACTATTATTGATCTAAAAATTGGTCAGGATGCTTCTTCTAATATTCTTATTCATGACGTAGCCCATGACCCAGTTACGGGAGATATAACCCATGCCGACTTATACAGAGTAAATATGAGCCAAGCTATCCGAACAGCTGTACCGTTGCACTTTACTGGCGATGCTCCAGCTGTTTACCAGCAAGAAGGTACACTGGTAACAAATATTGAAGAAGTCGAAGTAGAGACCCTTCCAGCTAAGCTACCCGCTAATATAGAAGTAGACATTACAGGTCTTGATGACTTTGAGAAATCTATTCATATTAGAGACTTATCTGTTCCTGAAGGAGTAACTATTCTAGACGACCCAGAAGAGTTAATCTGTAAGGTTGAGCCACCACGTTCTGAAGAAGAGTTAGAAGCTCTAAACGAAGAAATAGTTGAGGAAATTCCAGCCGAAGAAGGTGCAGAAGCACCAGCCGAGGGTGAAGCCCCAGCCAAAGAAGAAAAATCAAAAGAGTAAAAATTTAAAAGGCGCCACAGAGCGCCTTTTAAAATGGTACTTTTGTTCGCATTTTGTTTGTATTTACTGATAGTTTTTGCTAGCATAGACTAATGAAGGCTGAGAATTTTATTAGACAAGAGGTTTGCGATTATTCAACTATCTACATAGACATGGATTCATTCTTTGCTTCGGTAGAGCAGTTTTATGATAAAAGCCTAAGGGGTAAGCCTGTTGCCGTAGCTACAGGTAATAGCAGGGGCTCAAGTATAGTGGCTGCATCATATGATGCAAAGGCAAAAGGTATAAAAACTGGTACTAGAGTATATAGAGCCCTGGAGCTATGCCCTAATTTAGTGGTCGTAGAGGATAGCCCTGATCGCTACAGGCAGGTTCATCGTGAATTTATGGCTATATTTCACAACACTTTTTGTAAAGTAATTCCTAAAGGTATCGATGAAGCGTTCCTTAAAGTACCTAGCTATGCACAAAACAGAGGAGAAGTTTTTGCTTTAGTAAAGGCTATAAAAGCTAGTTTATATAATTTATATAACGAACATATAGATTGTTCTATTGGTGTGGCTAGCAATTCTTGGCTAGCTAAACAAGCGGCGAGCTATAGTAAGCCGAAAGGGTTTATCAGTCTAACGAGCGGCGAGGTGTCAAATTTTTACAAAGGCCTCACGCTCACTAGTCTTACCGGTATTGGTGATAGGATGGCCCGCCAGTTTGCTAATCATGCAATATACACACCAACAGACCTGTATAACGCTAGTTGGAAGTACTTAGGCACTAATTTTGGAGTTAATGGACATAAGTGGTACCTCCGCCTAAGGGGTTATGAAGTAGATATGCCCAGTTATAAACAGCAGAAATCTATCAGTAATCAGGTTACTATGGGTCTGTATAAGCCAAGTACGTTAAAAGAAATTACAACGTTTGTAACCAAGATTTGTGAAAACCTATCAAGTAGACTGGTAAAAAAATCTTTAAATTCAAATAGTTTAGAAATTATTGTGTATTTTTGCGACCGAACAAGAGCTACTTTTAAGATTGAAAATACAGCATACATGCAAGATACTAATTCAATTAAGTCTGTTTGTATAATGTTGTTAAATAAACACAAGTATTTTAAAGAAGTATTAAAAATATGTGTAGCACTTTACGGCTTGTCCGCTGTATGGCAGGTGGGTCTATTCGAAAATACTGAATCGGATAGATTAGAAAGAGCAGCTAGAGCTGTTCACTTGATAAGAAATCGTTATGGCTCTGGTACATCGGCTAGCGCTGCTTCTTATTTTGAAAGCTCTATTAGTCTAAATAGGGTTGGTTTCGCTGGTGATTTGTTAAAAGAAACAGGCTCATTATAAGGTCAAGACTTTCTAAAGTGTAGATCTAGCTACATCATAATTTAAAATTATGCATATTTCGTGGTGTACCGGTCTGGATGTAGATATAATGGCCTTACTGATGTATAATTACTCGGTGTGAGGGCAATTAGCTCAGCTGGCTAGAGCGTTTCCTTGACGTGGAAGAGGTCACAGGTTCGAGTCCTGTATTGCCCACCAAAAAAAGCATCACTATGTGGTGTTTTTTTGATAAAAAAAGCCCTCAGTTTAACTGAGGGCTGGGTGTTAGTTGCTGGATTGCAACTTCTTTTTGGCTTTGTAGTAGCAAGACCTGCAAGTGTGCTTACCAGTCTTCTTACTAGTGTGACCGAACCTGACATTACCACACTCGCCACAGGGCTTGTGAGTGGATGGGTCCTTAACACTTAGCTGCCTGTCGCATCCTTGACAGATAGGCATGCCAGCTTCATTACGGACATGTACCGACTTTGAGGCTTTGCAGAGCCTGCAGGTTTCATGCTTGGAATTGTCTTTGTAGTACCTGAGTGATTCACAGGATGGGCAGAGCACATGTGGCTTAGACCTTGCTGGGATGGCTATCCTGCTGCACCTGCTGCATTCCTTGAGCCTTGATTCGTTCTTCATCCGGTCTTTATTTGCACAAATGTCACAAATCCTTACCCCGGCTGACTTATCTAGCCACTTGCCGTGAGGCCTCACTTTTTGGCACCTGCTGCATTCGTATCTGAAGTTCGGGTCAACTCGACGCTTCTTCCAGTAGCAACTGCTGCAGATATCGCCGTACTTGCTGTATACGATCTTGTGAGTGGACTTGTTACAGTTAGCACAGTTAGACTTTTCCAAGTCACAACCTCCTTATTGGAATGAACTATCAGAACATCTGATATGACCAATATGATACTACTTAATCTAGAATATGTCAATAAATAAGGTCTTTATTGTCACATATGGGTATATTTGTTATACTACGACTAAGTTTAATAAAGTAAGTAAGTAGACTAACCAACTACCCAAAGGCTTCGCAGTGTAGGGCGTTACATACACAAAAGAGAGATCCGCCTGGATAAGCTCGGTGGAACCCCCCAGTAATATGGGGCCGAGCATTGTAGGGTGGTTTTTATTTATTTAATGAAAGGTATAACTGATGAATGATCATGATTTACACAAAACAAGACACAGCCTCGCCCATATTATGGCCGCAGTAGTGCAGAAGATGCATCCAGAAGCAAAGTTTGGTGTTGGCCCAGTCATCGACAACGGGTTTTATTATGATATGCAGCTAGATAAGCCCATTGAAATAAGTGAACTCGGTAAGATACGCAAAGAGATGCAAAAATTGATATCACAAAAGATTGATTTCGTAACTGAAGAATGGCCGATAGACCAAGCAATACAGTATTTTACAGAAAAAAGACAAGATTTTAAGGTTGAACTTTTAAATGACCTGAGAGAAAAAGGGTCGACTGCAGTCAAGGATTCTGGAGATGATGACCTGGTCGCAAGTGGTACTGAGGTTAAGAGCGTTACTGTTTATAGAACTGGTGATTTTGTTGATTTATGCCGTGGACCTCATGTTAATAACACCTCTGAGATAAATGCCAAAGCCTTTGATCTAACAAAAGTATCTGGTGCCTACTGGAGAGGAAATGAAAATAACCCCCAGTTGCAAAGAATATATGGTGTAGCTTTTACAACAGAAGTTGATTTGGCAAAATATAAGGAAATGTTGGTTGAAGCGGAGAGACGCGACCACCGCAAATTAGGTAAAGAGCTTGATCTATTCGTATTTTCTGACTTAGTTGGGCCAGGCTTGCCGATGTACACACCTCGTGGCTCAGTAATCATCCAGGAACTTAAACGCGCGCTCGAGGAATTGGGCCATAAGTACGATATGCAGCAAGTTTCTATACCTCATTTAGCAAAAAAGGAACTTTATTTGACCTCTGGACATGCCGAAAAATTCGAGGAAGAGCTATTTACTGTACAAAGCCACCACAAGCAAGAGTTTGTGCTTAAGCCGGTTAATTGTCCGCATCATACCCAGATATTTGCCTCAAGACCTAGGAGCTATAGGGACCTACCAATTCGTTATGTAGAGCAGACTATGCAGTACCGAGATGAAAAGCCAGGTGAAATAGGTGGTTTACAAAGAACTCGGGGTTTTACAGTAGATGACGGCCATACCTTCTGTACAATTGATCAGATTAGAGATGAGGCAGAAATGATAGTAGATATTATCACCAGCTTTTATAGTTCACTTGGTCTCTGGGGTGATCACTGGGTTTCGCTGTCTGTGAGAGACAAAGAAAAGCTGGATAGATATATCGGAGATGATAAAGATTGGTCGGAATCAGAGAGAATATTAAAGGAAGTCGCTGAAGAGAAGGGACTCAAAGCTAAACGCATGGAAGGTGAAGCTGCAATATACGGTCCTAAGCTAGACTTCATGTTTAGAGATGCTCAGGGGCGCGAAACACAGCTCGCCTCACTTCAGCTCGACTTTGCCATGCCTAAGCGGTTCAGCCTAGCCTACACGGACTCTGAAGGCCAAGAGAAACATCCCGTTATGATTCATAGGGCTATCTTTGGTTCATTTGAAAGATTTATAATGATCCTAATTGAGCACTTTGCTGGAGCTTTTCCTTTGTGGTTAGCCCCTGAGCAAGTTAGAATATTGCCGGTTTCAGAAAAATTCACAGATTATGCCCGTAATGTTTATCAGGACCTTAAGAAATCAGGTGTTAGGGTTGTACTAGATGATGACAATGAGTCTCTAGGGAAGCGAATCAGGGACAGTGAAATGTATAAGGTTCCGTATACCCTGGTAGTTGGCGAGAAAGAACAGGCATCAAGTACGGTCGCTATTAGAAAGTACTCTAAGGGAGATCAGGGCTCGATGCCTCTAGACGAATTTAAGTCTACTATACTTAAGGACATAAGTACTAGATCAATATAGTATGGAGACTGCAAAGCTTGTAACAATCCTGGGGCCTACAGCCTCAGGTAAAACAGCCATGGGCATAAAGGCTGCTCATGAATTTGGCGGAGAGATAATCTGCGCTGACTCTAGGACAGTTTATAGGGGTATGAATATCGGTACAGCCAAACCAACGCCCGAGGAACAGTCTGATGTTACCCACCATCTGCTTGATATAGCGAATCCAGATGAGCTAATAAGCGCAGCCGAGTTTAAAAAAAGGGCTTATGGGGCAATTGAAGATATTAGAAGTAGAGGTAACATCCCCATTATGGTAGGTGGTAGTGGTATGTACATAGATTCGGTCCTCTATGACTACAGCTTTAGAAGCGACATATCGGCAGCAGAGAAGAGTGCTTTAGAAGGACTGTCATTGATTGAATTACAGAGTATTGCTAAAGAAAAATATCCTGAAAAATTTTCCGAGATTGACGTAAAAAACCGACGTAGAGTTGAGCAATTAATTAGCAAGGGACCAAGTAAAGATAGCGATAGAGAGGTTAACAAAGTCAATTCACTAGTTATTGGTATAAGGGTAGAAATGCCTGTATTAAAGCAAAATATAGCGGTTAGAACAAAAAGAATGTTGAATAAAGGCTTTATTCAAGAGGTTGAAAAACTAAGACTAGAATATGGCGACTGTGACATTCTAAAAACCACAACGGGGTATGCTGAAATATTAGATTATTTGGATCAAAAGATTGACCTAGATAAACTTGAGGAGGCTATCAACTCCTCAACTTGGAGGCTGGTCAAAAAACAGTTAACCTGGTTCAAGCGAAATGATGCCATTCACTGGGTACACAACTATAAAGAAGCCAGCACAATGATTACTGCCTATCTAGAGACTTACAACAACAGCTGATACAATATAGCTATGAAGAAAACGATTGCTATTATACTAGCTAAGTCAGCCTACTCAACAGGTAGGATACTTGGTAAGAGCGGCACAGCTTTGCCTGGCCTTCTGGCCGAAAAGGTAGATGGTAATCTAATGTCAAAGCTAGTTAAGGGTAATTTCCCAGATGGAATAGTCGTAGTTACAGGTACGAACGGCAAAACGACCACTAGTAAGATGATATCTGATATGCTCAACGGTAGCGGAGTAGTGCACATTCGCAATACTGCGGGCTCAAACATGCGTAGGGGAATTATCTCGACTCTTATACAAAACAGTAATTTAAGAGGCCGAAATAAGGCTAGAATGGCTGTATTAGAGGTGGATGAAGCTTACGTCCCATCTGTTTGTAGCGCAATCAAGCCCAAGTATGTGGTGGTGACAAACCTATTTAGAGACCAGCTGGACAGATACGGTGAACTGGATAGTATTGCAAAAAGCTTTGAAAAGACATTTGCTGGCACTAAAAGCAAGCTAGTTTTAAATGCTGATGACCCCTTAGTAGCTTCTATAGGTATAAAGGCGCTAAATAAACCAATATTCTTTGGCATATCTGACTACCAAGGCGATAAAATTATAAATGACCACACAGCAGATAGCGTCTTTGAGCAGGAGAGCGGAGAAAAGTTGCAATATCTACAACGTTATTTTGGACATATAGGTATTTACACCTCAAAGAATAAAAAATATACAAGACCAGAGCCCAATATTAATTTGATAAAAATGCGCTCACTCACCAAAGTTGGATCTGATTTCGATGTAAAAATATCTACACAATTGAAAAAAATAAACATTTCACTGCCCGGTATATATAATATATACAATTCCCTAGCAGCATTGGCGACTACCGAAGCATTGGGCCTAGGTGTAGACGAGGCTATTAGATCCTTATCCAAGACTTCCTCGGCCTTCGGCAGAGGTGAGAGCATCGAATACTCTGGTCGGCGTGTTAAATTACTTCTAATAAAGAACCCAACGGGCTTCAATCAGATTATTCAGACCTACCTGAAGCCGAAACCACAGTCTAATACCTTAATATTATCGATAAACGACAATATCGCTGATGGTAGGGATGTGTCTTGGTTATGGGACAGCGCACTAGAAGACCTTAGTTCCTACACCGGCAAGATAGTAGTTAGTGGTAGTAGAAGCTATGATATGGCCCTGAGGCTTAAATACGCCGGTTTTAACATGGACAACATCAAAATTGCCAACACCCTCAAGCAAGCTCTAGATTTAGCTACGGCAGCTGACCCTAGTGAGTCGGGGATTGTGTATGCTCTCAATACCTACACTGCCATGCTGGAAATGAGACAGACTATATCTAGATTTAGTGCCGTAAAGCTGAAAGGAATATCAAAATGAGGGCTATAAAAATACTTCATTTATATCCTGACAGGATGAATATATATGGTGATTTTGGCAACATTATTACTTTACAGAAAAGAATGGAGTGGCGAGGTATAAAAAGTACTTACCACCCTGTCTCAATCGGTGATGATTTAAAGGGTGAATATGACATTATATTCATGGGTGGCGGTCAAGACAGGGGGCAACAGCTGGTAGCTAAGGACTTATTACTTAAATCAGACATAATCCACGATCATGCCCGAAGAGGAACCCCAATCCTGGCAATATGTGGAGCCTATCAGTTATTCGGTAAGTATTTTGTAACGTCGGAAGGTGAAAAGTTACCTGGAATAGGACTATTTGACTTGGTAACCAGGGCTAGTGATCAAAGGATGATTGGCAACCTAGTGGTGCAAAATGATGTGTTTGGAGAGATGGTTGGTTTTGAAAATCATAGCGGAGAGACAGAACTCCTAGATGGTAGCTTAGCGCTCGGAAAAGTGCTGAAGGGTTTTGGGAATACCAGTCAGTCAATTGGAGAGGGCATAATTCAGGGTAATTCAATCGGTACGTACATGCACGGTTCATTTCTGCCAAAAAACCCAAAAGTTGCCGACTTCTTAATAGAAAAAGCAGTACATAAAATAGAGCCAAATTTTGTACTCAAGAACCTCGATGATTCGTTAGAGAATAAAACTCTACAAAGTATTATAAATCTAACTAACTAATATTGTTGTTTGAAAAATGTATTCAATGTAGTGTATAATCAGATTTATTAGGTAGTAGTTCAGGTTGCATGCAAGCTTGAACACTAAAATACTACTGGCGAGGAGATGGTATGTTTGAACAATTGTTTGGATCAAAGACTAGGGTTAAGCTACTTAGCTTGTTTTATAATAATCCTGAAAGACCATTCTATGTCCGTGAGATAACCCGAAAAATTGATGAGCAAATAAACTCAGTACGTCGTGAGTTACAGAACCTATTAAACATCGGTATCGTTCGCTCAGTGAGTCAGGGCAATAGGCTTTATTATGAAGTTGATCAAAAATATAAGTTCCATGCCGAGTTACAGTCAATATTTACCAAGATTCCTGCTAAGTCAAAAGCCATCAAGCAGACAAAGGAAGACGACCAGATACTAAAAAGAATTAAAAAGGCTGGTAATGTAAGATTAATATTTCTGACTGGGGCTTTTGTTAGGGGTAGTAATCAACAAATAGATATATTCATCGTCGGAGACCTAAATAGAGCAAAGCTAGCGCAAATTATTGCCGACATGGAAAAAGAGATGTCTCGAGAACTCAACTATACCAGTATGCGTCTTGAGGACTTTGATTACCGCAGAAACCTTAATGACAGGTTTCTTACAGATATCCTCGATGCAAAGAAGGTAGTTTTGTATGATGACCTTAAGATATTTAAGAAGGTTGGTTCTGAGCAGGATAATTCAGGGTCTTTAGATGATACAGGCCTAGAAGACACTACCCGTATATCTGTGGTATCAGATGATGAGGTTACTATTAAATGAAGGACGCAAAGCGCCACGTAGTAGTAGTTTCGCCACTCACATTTATTTATTTACTACTTACATTGGCCTTTGTCTGGGTAATATTTCAGATTTCAGGCATTATTATATCCGTGGCTGTAGCGGGGATCTTTGCCATAGCTCTAAACCCGGTCGTTTCACTCCTAGAGAGAAAGTTTAAATTACGTCGAGGTGTTTCTGTAGCTATCGTCATATTGACGATCGTAGCGATATTTGGCCTTATAACATCTCAGGTTATACCTACGACCATATCTCAGGCTCAAAACCTTAACAATAAGTGGCCGAGCTACCAGCAACAGATAAAGGATTTTTCATATAGTCACTCACTAACAAAGGCAGGTTATGACTATTCATCAGCGTGGCTTAATAAAAATTCAAATAGAATTTCAGAAAATGCTACTTCAATATCGGTAGGTATAGCTGGAGGTTTTTTTAGTTTTATAACCTTCTTTATATTTTTAATATATATGCTTGCTAGTGGCAGGAAATTTGCCGTTATCTTATCTGGACTACTACCAAAGAAGGTTTGGCGAGAACAGTTTGTTAAGATTCTTCACGAAGTATCAGATAGGCTTGGGAATTGGCTGAGGGGGCAAGTAATATTGTGCTTAATTATATTTACGGCCGCTTATCTAGGCCTAACCATTATTGGGGTGGAATATGCACTAACCCTTGCTTTATTTGCTGGACTTATGGAGGCCGTACCAATGGTCGGAGCATACTTAGGTGCTATACCGGCTGTATTGGTAGCCTTACTTACGGGCTCTCCTCTTAAAGCCTTAATAGTAGGTATATTCTTTTTGGTAGTCCAGCAACTGGAAGGCAACCTAATCGTGCCAAATGTAATGAGGAAGGTAGTTGGTATACACCCTATGGTAGTATTACTGGCCGCCTTGGTAGGGGCAACTTTACTCGGTTTTGTTGGTGTTTTAATAGCAGTTCCGGTAACTGCCGCTGCCTCGGTCGTGGTTGGTAGTTTATATAAAAATTATTACGACAAAATAGAGAAATAAAGCTTACTTTATTGATATAATAGACACATGGAAATAATAAAAACTAAAAATAACGGATTCCTTATTAGCTCAAAAGCTATCGATGTGGCTATAGATTCACCTGATGATAAGTCTGATGTGAGTTTAAACTCAGCCCCACAACCAGATGCGCCCAAGTCTGATTCAATAGTATTTGATTCTCAGGGAGAATACGAAGTTAAAAGTTGTATGATTGATGCCATACCTGTTATTGATGGTAAATGTGGTTTTAGCTTAATTACAGAAGGCGTAAGAGCAGCCTACCTGCCCGAAGACGTTAAAGAAGTACTTAGTGATGATCAGGTTGAGGCCTTTTCTACAGTAGATATTTTAATTGTCCCAGTTATTGGTGAGAAAGCCGAAATCACTACCAAGATTATAAACCAGATTGAACCTAAGATAATCATTCCTCACAGCTACAAAGAAGAGCAACTTAAGCTACTTGCTGCAGAATTTGGCAGTGATTACGAATCAGTTAGTAAATTTAAAATATCTAAAAAAGAGCTATCTGAGACCGAGCAACAGCGATTAGTAGTTTTAAATTAATAAATAACGATATAAACTACTTAACTGATCTTAGTTACTACTTTACTGGTTAATATGAACGCATAAAGTATTGCGAAACCACACATTATAGAGGGTATAGCCCTAACCGTACTAGGGTTTATCATATAAACAATTCCAGTCGGCACTATAAAGGATAGTACTGCAATAACAAGCCATTGTAAGGCTTGCTTACGTTTCTTGGCCTTAATCTTACTAGGTAAAGTCATGCCAAGACCGATAATCCAGGCCGTTGTTATGAAATAATATGCTTCATATATTATGCTGGCCGGTGCTATCAGGTTGAATATTACGTAATTACCCGCACATATACCAGAATTGATTGAGTTTGGAGCTAGTCCAAAATATGTTGCAAAGACGGCGGCGAGGCCAAGGGCTACATAAGAACTCCAATGGCGTTTACGCCCGGCAATCTGATTGGCCAGTAGTACTCCAAGGGCTGGCAGGAATGTAATGGCTACGTAGCCTATTCGGGATGCGATTTTGATACTTGATTCGCTAGTGTTGCCGCAAACAAAGAATTCAGCAAACTGAAAGGCTGCTAGTAAAAGAAGCGTTATAACCAGAGTATTTTTTATATTAGAAGATTTTAATCGAATCAGGCTATAGATGGCTAGACCAATTTCTATTATTATGGTCGCAATCATAACAGGTGGACTAAAGCAGTACAGAGTATTCTTGTTTTTATTTTGCATAAATTTAACTTGTTATGCTTAGTTTACAAGATGTAACCAAACTATACTAGTAGCGACACCTTAGTTAGGTTATTTATGGCTACAAAAAAACAACCTCTTTTCGGTAAGAGGTTGTTATTTTACAGCTTCTTTGGCTGCTAATTCTTTGGATTCTATCTGATTTTGATACTTCTTAAGAGTGCGAATGGTAGAGGCGGCTAGCTTTAAGCGAACCTTCTGGCCATCAATGACCAAAGTCTTTGTTTGTAGGTTTGGTTTCCACGCTTTTTTAGTCGCTCTAAGTGAGTGAGAGCGGTTATTACCAAACTGTTTACCTTTACCGGTTATATCGCATTTGTATGACATAATATCTAAAATTTAACCTAAATATCTTATCATATAGACTGGGGTTATGCAATAGATACTATGGTAAAATGCATTATATGGATAATACAGTAATTGGAATAGCTCTATATATTGTAATTGTAGTGATTGCGCTGACGATTCATGAGTTTAGTCATGCTTGGGCCGGTCATCTGCTTGGTGACGTTACCGCCAAACAAGAAGGCAGGCTTACCTTAAACCCTGCGGCCCATATCGATCCATTAACAACCCTAGTTATGCCAATCGCTTTAATATTCTTTGGGTCACCAGTAGTCTTTGGTGCGGCTAAGCCGGTACCTTTCAACCCCTATGCTGTTAGATATGGCAGATGGGGAGCCGCGTTGGTGGCGGTTGCAGGCCCATTTAGTAATCTAATAATGGCTACTTTTGTGGGTCTGTATTTAAGATTGGCACCAATTAGTGGGGTTTACGAGAAGTTTTTGCTCGAGTTTATGCTTATAAACTTAGCCTTTTTTATTTTCAACATGATACCTTTTCCTCCACTCGATGGCTCGCGGGTCCTCTATGCGGTAGTTCCAGGTTCGGTTAGGGATGTCATGGATCAGATGGAGCGGTACGGACTGCTATTGGTATTTGCCTTTATTTTTATTGCCTTCAGTTTCTTGTCACCATTCATATCCTCGGCAGTTTCATCTATTGCCAGCTTTATATTGGGTCACCAAATAATGCTATAATGTAGATTGAGTCTGCTGTATTCGAATTTTAAAGTCTAATAACTTTTTCTGATTAAACATAACTCCCGGGAGCTTTAGATTGTGCCTGGTCTATCCAGGTGACTGCGAGCACCCACCTAGCTTTTGGCGGGAAGGGTTATTTATGACTCTCGATACAGCGGACTTTTTTGATATCTTAACCTAAGACACTAATTTAAAGTGTCTTTTTATTTTTGCTTCATCTTCTAGATGGCTGGCGACAATAAGTTTTATATTCTTCTTTAGATCATATCTCTTTCGAACAGATTCAATGTAGCCTATAGGGTTATAGGGTGACAACCATATGCCCTTGCTGTAGTTTATAAAGCCGGCTCTCTTAAGGTCGATAATGATTTGATTTCTGACTACCTTTTTATTCTCTGGGATATCGAAGGTGACTAAGTAGTATCTACCATCCCAGCGGTCTGACGTAATAACACTTTTCATAGCCTCAGCCCGATTAACTTTCTCTCGGCCTTTTTTAGTTATGGTGTAGACCTTCTGGCTATCTATGATACCAACACTTAAAAAGCCCTGTTTAGCTAGAAGTGAAGCTGTATCAGCAATTCTCCTGGAGGGGGTTGTGGTTCTGGCATCAGAAAACATCTCCAGCAAAGCTTGATCTTTAATAATATTGCCGTGACGCACAAGGTCTCTCTTGGCTATCACGGCTAGTAGTTGGGCTGATTTAGGTATTTTCTGCACTAAAATTACTCTTACATTTATATTGTGTCATAGCACTATAGGTATGTAAATAGTTATGGTTATTTAATTGTTTTATAACTGGTATAATGTATAAAGCGACAGGGTGTGGCGCAGTTGGTAGCGCGTACGGCTGGGGGCCGTGAGGTCGCAGGTTCAAGTCCTGTCACCCTGACCAAGATTTGTTATTATCTTACTTTACATTGTTAGTTTAGCGATTTATGCTAGATGGTATGGGGGCAATAATCAAACTTACAGTTCTAGCGGGTGTCTTAGGTACCTATATGTTCTATCTATCTAGTATGCAGAATTCAATAAATTCACAGCTAAATAGTATTTCAAGTATCTATTCCCACGCAGAACAGTTAGCTACCGAAAACCCTAATACCAACAGATGACAGATTCAATTTTTACAAAAATAGCTAAAGGGCAGGCCGAAGGTGAAATTCTATACCGTGACGAGACCTGTTTTATAATGCTGACTATTGCGCCACACGCCGAAGGTCACTGTATGGTAATTCCTCTAGAGCAGGTGGATAACTGGGAAGAGCTTGATGATAAGACCTATATCCACTGCTTGGATATTGCAAAGAAGATGGCCAAGCTGCTCAAGTCTATTTATAACGCTCCTAAGATAGGGCTATCTATCGTAGGCTTCCAGGTGCCCCATACCCATATTCACTTAATTCCAATCAGAAAAGAATCAGATATAGACCACACTAATGCTGTTAGAAAAGACCTAACGGAGCTTAGGCCGGTCGCAGATAAATTAAGAAGTGCCATATTGGCCCAGGGAGGATTTTAAAAATAATGTTATTTATAGTCATATTGCTGTCACTGGTACAAAGCGTTACCGAGTTTTTGCCAATCAGTTCATCTGCCCATTTAATGTTGGTGCCCTGGCTATTCCAATTTAACGACCCTGGGCTCGCCTTTGATGCTGCAATCCATGTTGGTACAGCCCTAGCCTTGCTGGTCTATTTTGCTAAAGAGTTTGTCGAGATGATTAAAACTAAAGATAAGCTTCTGTGGTACATTGTCGCCGCATCAGTCCCCGCTGCAGTATTAGGGTTTTTAGGTGATAAAGTGATAACTAAGTATTTGCACGAAGCGAGCTACGCACCGCTAGTAGTAGGTCTGGGTATGATATTTTTTAGTGGTCTATTATATTACGTAGATAAAGTTGGTAAAAAAGAAGAAGCTGTTGAGAAGATTACATTAAAACAGAGCATGTTTGTAGGTCTTGCTCAGATTCTAGCCTTTATACCTGGTGCATCAAGATCTGGTATTACAATAACTGCCGGATTATGGCTGGGTTTTAATAGAGAAGCTGCGGCCAGATTTAGCTTCCTGCTTGCAACCCCTATATCGCTCGGTGCGGGACTATATAAGGTTTATGATCTAATGAAACATCCTGACCATACTCTAACTAACTTTGATTTATTTACCGGAATAATAATTACTTTTATTGCTAGTATGGTAGTCATAAGGTGGTTTTTAGGATATCTCAAGAAGCACTCGATGTTGGCATTTGTTGTATATAGGATTGTGGTAGGTGTATTGGTTGTTGGTGTATGGCTACTCAGACGATAAAGATTTTTTGTGACGGCGGATCTAGAGGAAACCCAGGACCTGCTGCTTCAGGCGTTGTTTTTATAGATGCGGATAGTAATGTAGTAGCTGAATATTCAAAATATCTTGGAATTCAGACCAATAACTATGCTGAGTATAGTGCTGTCTTATTGGCCCTAGACAATATCAGTGAGTACAAAGATATGAAGATAGAGTTTTATCTAGACAGTCAGCTAGTTGAGAAGCAACTCAACGGTGAATACAGGGTTAAAAACGCCAATATCTCACCCTTGTATAGAGAGATAATAAATAAAATAGTAGGTTTGGATATATCATTTACCCATGTCTATCGATCAGATAATAAGCTGGCTGATGAGCAGGTAAATATCTGCCTAGATAGGCAGTCTCAGAAGTAGACAAATTAACACTTTTCAGGTATAATAATCAGTAGTTAGCGGGTAATCGCTCTGGTCTAACCAGAGAGGAAAGTCCGAACAGCACAGAGTACAACAGTTGCTAACGGCAACCAGGGGTGACCCTCGGGAAAGTGCCGCAGAGACAATACCGCCCCTCACCATTTTGATCAATTTATTGATTGTAATGGTGAGGGGTAAGGGTGAAAAGAGTGAGGTAAAAGCTCACAGCGCTGTATGGTGACATATATGCGGTGGTAAACCCTGTTGGCTGCAAGATTATGGGCCCTATCTATTTATAGATGAAGTTTCTCGCTTTTTTATGGGTATATCGCACGATTGTGTTTTACACGACGCCCTGGACTTTGTCCAGACGAGATAGATGATTACCAAGTCTCTTACGAGATGAACAAAATTCGGCTTATAGCTAACTTACAAAATACCCCCATTTTTTGGGGGTATTTTGGTATAATAAAAAAGATTATGAAGAAGAGTAGTGAATTATTTTTCAGAGTGGTGTTAATCCCGATAGATTATATTATGATTGTGGCCGGCTTTGCGACTGCATTTATAGTCAGGCATGATCAAAATAAACCCCTTGCTTACCTGGTCAGTGGCCGAAGCTTTCTAAAGGTCATCCTGCCAGTACTCTTGGTATGGATTGTGATATATGCATTCGCTGGGCTGTATAAGCTTAATTCAACCAGGTCTAGACTCTATGAATTGTCACGTGTTGCTGTTGCATCATCTGCTGGTGTGATGCTTCTAATAATAATGGACTTTTTCAGATCTAGTCCACTGTTTCCCTCCAAGTCGATACCAGTTTACGGTTTGGTTTTTGCTATTATTTTTGTAGGGTTGGCTAGGGTCGTGATCTATACAATTCAGAGAATGCTGTTTAGGTATGGGGTTGGTGTACACAACACCCTGGTTGTCGGTAGAGGTCCAGCTAGAATAAACCTAGCCCGTGTTATACCTGAAGAATCCCCGGCCTACCGAGTAGTTAAGAACTTAGCAATAGATAGTAGCTTAGATATTAGTAAGTTAGATAGAATTAATAAGAAGTATATACTCGATGATATTTTTATCGTTGAGGAGGAGGTGCCCCAGGGAACTATTTCTAAGTTAGTTAATTTTTGTCGTCAGAATCAGCTGCAGCTACATATATTACCCTCGCTAATGGAGCTAAATGATGCTCCAACACGCATGGGCAGACTGAATAATTTGCCAGTCTTAGAAATAGTCCCTACACCCCTAGATGGTTGGAGTAGAATACTTAAGCGATTTATGGACTTAATTTTATTAATAATTATATTTATAATAGCTCTTCCCTTAATGTTAATAATTGCCGTAATGATTAAGTTAACAGATAAGGGACCTATTTTTTACAAACACGAAAGACTTACTAGGTCGGGTAAAAAAATTAAGGTTATAAAATTCAGGACTATGAAATCAAAGTATTGTACAGGTGGTGAGTATGGCGGCAAAAGCACTCTAGAGGTATTAAAGACGTTTAACGACCCAGCATTAGTCGAAGAGTTTGAGAGGGACATGAAGGTTAAAAATGACCCGCGGCTTAATGTGCTAGGTAAGTTTTTGAGACAAACTAGTCTAGACGAGCTGCCTCAGCTTTTTAATATTTTAAAAAATGACATTAGTTTTGTTGGACCAAGACCAATTACCGAAGAGGAACTTAAAAGGTATGGTGATGAATCCGGATTATTCTTGCATATCAAACCGGGGCTAACTGGCTTGTGGCAGGTCTCAGGCAGGAACGATATTGATTATGACTCTAGAGTGAAGTTAGATATTTATTATATCGAGAATTGGAATGTAGGTATGGATGTGGCTATTATCTTGCGCACAATCCCAACGCTACTACTTAGAAGAAGCGGGTACTAGCAGTGAGGGTGGCTATCGTTCATGATTGGCTAACCAATCTAGGAGGTGGTGAGAGAGTTGTTGAGGCATTACACGAAATGTTTCCGGAGGCACCAATCTACACTAGTGTTTATGACAAGGATCGACTTAAGCTTTTTACTAATGCAGATATAAGAACCTCTTTTCTGCAAAAATGGCCTATGGCAATCAAGAAGCACCAACTTTATCCAACCCTTAGAACCCTGGCTTTTGAGAGTTTTGATTTTAGTCAATATGACTTAGTGATATCGTCTAGCAGTGCGGAGTCAAAAGGAATCATAACCCCAACAGGAACTACCCATATTAGCTACATACATACCCCTACAAGGTATTACTGGAGCGGATATGAAGATTACCTAGAGTCGCCCGGACTAGGGATTTTTAGCCCCCTTGCTAAGCTTATATTGCCAAGGTTAGTTAAGAAGATGCGACGCTGGGATTTTGCGGCTGCTCAGAGACCTGACTTCCTAGTAGCTAACTCTAATACCGTCCAGAAGAGGATCAGTCAATACTACAAGAGGAAGTCAGCTGTTATTAATCCGCCAGTTGATATCGATAGATTTGCTTCTCAACAATCAAAAGATGGTGATTACTATTTGGTGGTAGGCCGGCTCATACCTTATAAAAGAGTAGACCTGGCTGTAAAAGCCTGTACGGAGCTCGGTAAGAAGTTAGTTGTTGTTGGGGTTGGTCCAGAATTGAAAAAACTTAAGTCTATCGCCGGTGATACAGTAGTTTTTAAGGGTGCTCTAAGCGATAAGCATATCACCAAACTATATTTGGGCTGTAAGGCATTCATTTTTACAGCCTATGAAGACTTCGGCATTACACCTGTGGAGGCTATGGCTGCTGGTAAACCAGTGATCACTTACGGATTTGGTGGCGCCGCAGAAACCGTAGTCGATGGCGAGACAGGAATATTTTTTAAAGAGCAGACCATGCAGAGCCTGATGGCAGCAATTATAAGTCTCGAAGACAAAGTCTTTAATAGGGATAAAATTATCAAAAGGGCTAAATTATTTTCTAAAGAAAACTTCAAGGCCAATATCCGCAATACGATAAAAGAGCACATATAATGCCCTCGACCAATAAAAACAGAGGTATACCCAGGTTGCCAGTTGTGCTGGCTATATCTTGTTTAATATTCTGCGCCTTTGTAGCGTCTATTAAGGTCGGTAGCTACTTGCAATCAGTGGATCAAAAATCTAAAGACTTATCTAAGTATCAGCAGCTCTATAAGATTATGGCTGGGTATAATACGCCTCAAAAATCTCTGTTACTACTAGCTAATAATGCCGAGATCCGAACCGGCGGTGGATTTATAGGTACAGTAGGCTTGATTAGTTCTAATAAGGGCAAGATAGTTCCAGATAAACTAATCGGTATCTATGCAATAGATACTGGCGACGGATGTTTGAATAAGGTTTACCAGCCACCTACTTATTTGTTGGGCATTGGTCCGTGCACCTCAATAAGGGATAGCAGCAATAGCTTAAGTTTCCCAGATAATGCTAAAGAAGCGATGTATTATTATCAACAGTATACCTCTGTACCTGTTAATAACGTTGTGCAGTTTACACCCGAAGTCATAGTTGCGCTACTAGATAAGCTCGGACCAGTTAATTTAAAGGACTACAATATCACGGTAACTAAGGATAACTTTAGGGATAATGTTCAGCTAGAGGTTGAAACAGGTAGAGATAAAGTATTGGGTAAGGACCCTAAATCTGGAATACTTGGAGAGCTTTCAAATCAACTAATTACTAGGTTATTGTCTAAAAATATTATTGAACTAAAGTCGTACTCAACATTATTCCAGCAACTAATCGACCAAAAACAAATAGTTATCTACAGTAGCAACACCCAGGTCGAGGATATCATAAAGAGTATTGGTGCAGCGGGCGAAGTAAAGCAAACCGACGATAATTACTTCATGATGGCAGATGCCAATATAGCAGCTAATAAAAGCTCACCCTACATAAAAAATTCCGTAGTCATGAATCAGTTTGTAGAGACCGACGGATCTAGTACTATAGATCTAAAAATAATCTCCAGGCACACCTCTGGATATAGAATTTCCTATATCGATCCAAATATCCCCACCGAGAAGCGGTGGCTTATAGGCGATGATCATAGCTACGTAAGTATGGCACTTCCTAAGGATGCCAAGTTATTAAATTCATCTATTGGAATAGGTAATATCTCACAGCATCAAGAGCTGGATAAGTTAGTTCTTGGGTATTACAGAAATATCACACCCCTGTCTGAAAGTACCGTAACCTTGAGGTATAAATTACCCACAAAGTACTTGTTTGGTGATAAGTTAGCAATAAATACCTTTATCCAAAAGCAAATAGGCGGTTGGCCATATGATTTGAGCTATACACTAACCCTACCTAATGGAGGGTACCAGCTTGACGCATCAAACGTCACCCCTCTAGACAGACAGATATTAGGTAAAGATACAATTCTGTCATATAATGGTAATGTTAATTCTGACCAAGTATTAAGTTTTATCTATGCAAAAAAATAATAAAAACTCAGTTATATATATGAAGAGCTTAGGTAAACGTTACGACGATGAAGCCGGGGTACTTGATGCACTAAAAGATGTCGATCTTCAAATAAATGAAGGTGACTTCGTGGCAATCATGGGGCCCTCTGGTTCGGGAAAGTCTACACTTATGAATATTATAGGTCTATTAGATAAACCTACTTCAGGCGTATTTCTACTAGATGATGTAGATATTGCTACACTTAGCCCTAAAAAACTTGCTGGGTTAAGAAGGGATAAGATAGGTTTTGTTTTTCAGAGCTTTAATTTACTGCCACGACTAAATGTCAGTCAGAACGTAGAGCTACCAATGGTCTATGCCAGAAAGAGTAAGTCTTTTAGAAAGAAAAAGACCGAAGAAGTGTTAAGAAAAGTTGGTCTGCTGGATAAAGCAAAGCATAAATCAAATCGAATGAGTGGAGGTCAGGTTCAGAGGGTTGCTATAGCCAGGGCTCTAACAAATGACCCTAGCCTCATATTGGCTGATGAGCCAACAGGTAACTTAGATACTAAAACAGGTACTGAAATAATGAATTTGCTCAAAGACCTCAATAAACAAGGCGTAACAATAGTAGTCGTTACTCATAATCCAGAAATCGGTGAGTATGCTAACAGGATAGTTTGGGTTAGGGACGGCTTACTGCATAACAAGAGGTTGGCACAATGATTTTGCAAAACATAAAAATGGCCTTAATAAGTATTAAGTCTGCTAAGTTAAGGTCCTTTCTTACTATGCTGGGCATCATTATAGGTGTTTTTGCAGTCCTTGTCATGATTGCCGTGGGTGATGGCGTTAAGTCACAGGTTTCGGGCCAAGTATCAGGCCTAGGAACTAATCTCCTGACTATCTTATCTGGCCAGACCAGTGGTAGTACTGCTAAAAATGGTCAACAACAGAAGACTACCGGCGGATTCAACTTTGCCGGAAGTGTTGGTGCATCTACATTAACTCAGGCCGATGTTGCAAGTCTCGACAAAATTAATCACGTCACTGAGGTAGCTCCGTATAATCTTATTTCATCAGCAGTTGTTTATGATCAGCTTTCTACCAATACACCATATATATTTGGAACGACAGCTAACTATAGTAGCATTAGGGATTTAAAGTATGATAATGGTGCCTTCTTTACCAACCAGGACAATGCTTCGTCAAGAAAGGTTGCTATTATTGGGGCAGATACTAAACAGAATTTATTTGGCTCAACCGATGCAATAGGTAAACAAATATCTATTAAAGGGCAACTATTTACCATTGTAGGTGTGACCAAAAAGTCCGACACTGGCACGGGTTTTGGTCCCGGATCTGATGATGTGGTTTATATACCAATCAACACTGCTAACGTCGTGACGGGCTCAAATCAGATATTTAGGATACAGGCTCAGGTAGATAAACCACAAGATATCGATTCAGCTCAGCAGGCTATAAAAGACCAGTTGAAGAAAAATCATGGTGGCCAAGAAGACTTTAGCGTCCTTACTCAAAAAGATCTGCTGACCACATTTAATACAATCCTCGACCTACTCACAACCTTTGTTGTGGCTATAGCTTCTATAAGCCTGCTGGTTGGTGGAATTGGAATTATGAATATTATGCTTGTGACGGTTAGTGAGCGTACCCGAGAAATAGGTATACGTAAAGCTATAGGCGCCACTAGTGGAAATATTTTAAGTCAATTCTTGATTGAAGCAGTGATACTGTCTATAGCTGGAGGTCTATTGGGACTTGGACTTAGCTACTTAGCTGGCTTAGTAATCAAAAAGGTTGCAGGTATCACGCCTATATTTAGCGTTAAAGCACTTATACTTGCCATAGGCGTTAGTTTGTTCGTCGGAGTGGTGTTTGGTGTAGCCCCAGCCGTAAAGGCCGCCAGAAAGCGTCCTATACAGGCCTTAAAATCTCTCTAGAATATTAATACAAAAAAATGACCCACTACAGTTCGCGTGGGTCATTTTTATTTGCTGGTATTACTTGGCAGCTTTTACTACCGCTTCAAAGGCTTTAGGCTGATTTACAGCTAGCTCTGCGAGGGTCTTACGGTTTAACTGGATATCGGCTTTTTTAAGACCTGCAGTCAGGGCCGAGTAGGTGGTTCCGTTTAGTCTTGCGGCAGCACCTATTCTAGTTATCCATAGTGCTCGCATGTCTCTTTTTAGGTTTCTGCGGTCACGGTACTGATAACTAAGAGCTTTTAGTACAGCTTCATGAGCTTTTCGGTAGCTACTTCTTCTGGACTTACTATAACCTTTAGTAAGTTTGATAATTTTTTTATGTCTTTTATGGGTTGTTACACCTCTTTTAACTCTCATTATTTGGCTCCTACCATCTTCTTAGCATTCTTAGCGTCACCTTTAGCCATGCCGTGCTCAAGAGTGTAGCCACGTTTTCTAGCGCCCGATTTTAGGGTTAGCTTGTGAGCTCTACTGGCTTTTCTACGTAAAACCTTACCGGTAGCGGTAATCTTAATTCTCTTACTCATGGTTTTATTGGTTTTTTGCTTTGGCATTGTTTATCCTATGCTTCTTTTTCTGATTTGTTATCAACTGGTGTTAATTCTTTTTTAGGAACTGCTATTATCGACATATCTCGACCTGCCATGCTCGGCTGGGATTCAATAGTGGCATACTCGTTCAGGCCTTCAAAGAACTTTTCGAGTACTGATTTACCAATTTCTGGGTGTGTCATCTCTCGGCCCTTGAACCGCGCTGTAAGTTTTACCTTGTTACCGGCAGTTAAGAATTTTATGGCAGCACGTTGTTTTACGTTTATATCGTGCTGACCAATTTTAAGACCCATCCTGATTTGCTTAACCTCAATACTTTTTTGCTTTTTACGGCTTTTTTGACGCTGTTTCTCTTGTTCGTATTGGTATTTACCCCAATCCAAGATTTTGCAAACCGGTGGTTGTGCTGCTGGAGATACTTCAGCTAAATCATATCCTTGTTCATGTGCCATCTTGATGGCATCGCTTAAGCTCACTATTCCGAGCTGAGAACCGTCAGCCCCCAGCAGTCTTACTGTTGAGGCCTTTATTTCATGATTTAGCTTAAAACGCTGTTTTTTTATTCCGATCTCCTTAAAGCTCCTGACAATAATATCATATGTTTATCAGGAAATCAACCCTGGAGAGAGGACTGCCTGCATTTCCTGACCCCTCTTAACAATTAGCCTAATCGGTCTTTTGTTTAGACCGATATTTAAGGGCTTTTTCAGTACCTTACCACTACCGCTAACCAGTCTAGCTTCTGAGTCTACCCTAATTCTTGTAGCTGGCATCCTGAGCTGCAGTCTTTTTTCGTTTTCTCCAATCTTACCAATCCTATGACTGGCGAGCTTGAATATGCTTCTTTTGTCACTAGATATTATATTTTTTGAAAACCCTTCGATAATCAGAGGAGAGTTGTGGGGTAGTAATTCTTGGTACCGATTGTGCAAAATTATGTTATCAGTTGGTAGATCAAGCTGAATTGCTTTATCTAAGTGGATATGTGAAGTGGGCGTGCTACCATCCTCTCCATGGACGATGTTAATTTCATAATTGAACAAGAAATATTGGCTATTAACAGATAGTGCAGTTAGTTCTATAATCTTTCTTTGAGCGATAACTTCACAGGCCTCTTTGTAGTCTCGCACGGCTATCCGTTTTGTTAGGTCGCTAGTAGAAGTCGGAATATAGGCTAAAACGGTCTTATCTTCAAAGTTTTTTGACTCACCTACAACAGCCTGAAAGGTATCTTCACCTCCAACAGCGACCACAGTAGAGAATTCACGACCTTTATTAGTGCATATTGTTGTAATTTGATCTACATCTTCAATTAAAAAGTCTTGGCCCGCGATCTTATTTTTCTGTTTCCAATCCTGGAGGTAGTCCTGTAAGGTCTGTGAATCTTGCGCACTCTTATCTAGAAAGAAAGCATACATTAGCTGTCTTGCTCCATACTTATATTTGCGTTAATTACCGCTCCTTTATCAACAACAATATCGCGAGAAGTTATACTTCCACTGACATTAGCACAACTCGTTATGTGTGTTTCATCTGATGTGCTTATATCACCCTTGTAGCTTCCTTCAAGTATCGCACTGCGAGCATCAATATCTGCTTCAACTTTGCAGTTCTTGGATAATTCGACTAGACCTGTTGTCCTGATGGAACCATTGAATTTTCCGTCGATAAAGACATCTTGATCAGTCTTGCAATTACCTGCGACAGATACCTCTGAACCAATGTAGAATTCAGCAAAGTTATTGAAGGGAGTAACATTATTTTTACTCTTTATTTTAAGATTAAACATCTAGGCCTCTTGTTTCTTCTTGCTGTTAAGGGCTTTTTGTAGGACTACGGTCTCCTCGTCGGACAGGTTGTACTTACTAAGGCCTTGGGCAATTTCTTTTGCATACACCCTGGTGCCAGTCCTAGCGTGAACACTTGAAATTATTACACCGTTATTGTGGTTATCCAGGAGTGCTAGAACAAAACTCTGGTCACCGCCAGTATCACCGAAGGGATTGAAGCGAATAAGGGCTTGTTTCGAGATAGAGAACTGAGCCTGCTTATGCATCCTAGCAGTAAACTCCGCTAGTTGATCAAGTTTACTCAGACATTCCTTCACATCTCGAGAGTAATCTTTAATTAAATCTTCAATTTTCTTAGCTTCAGCTCCATCGAGAAATTCACTATATTTCTTCTGCAGTTTCAATAAGCTCCACTGGGTATAACCAAGGGCGATTAAGCTAATAATAAATAGTATAATAAGTAGATTCATAAGCGACTAATAATACTCTATTATAGCTATTGCACTTAGTAATTAGCAACTGTTATAAAATAGTTGTAAAATAAAATTATTAAAAGGAAACTTAAATGTCTAAAAATAAGAAACGCAAAACCAGAAAAGAGAAGGTTTTAAATAACAATAAGCCGGTAGTTCAGAAAAATATTAGAACGGCAGACAAAGCTGTAGCTCCCAAGCCTAGTAATAAGACTAACGTGGTTCAGGTCACGGAGTCAGAGAGCCAGAGAGATAAATACGTAAAAGCCGATCTTTCAAAGTCTGCCGTTCTAACTACTATTGTTTTATTATTATTTTTAGTCATCTACGTAGTTCTGTATAAAACTAGTGCCTGGGCAAATATTTACAAATTATTCACAAATTAACTTATTTAGATTTGTACCATAAGGCTGCTGATTCTGGGGGTACGGTATTTATAACTATTCCACTAGCAACCTCAAAACCACCCCATATGTTGCTTCGACCACAAATTTTTAAACAGAATCTCTGGTGTGGGCTGATGCCATTCTCTAAGTACATATTGAAGCTTATCTTATGGCCAGTAAGTTTCTTCAGGTATCTTTTTAGGGCCATCGCAATCGAGTCTATCTCACTATCGGTTATATTTTCAAAAGAACTTACCTGTCTTTTAGGAATTATCCAGAGTTCAAATGGCCAAAGGCTGGCGTACGGGCAGAATACTAAGATTAAGTTATTTTCATAGACGATACG
>CAILAD010000019.1 GCA_903832035.1 uncultured bacterium | reverse complement strand
GTAGTTTTTGTGGTAACCATTGTAGATAAGTAGTAGGGCAAGTGAGGCTAGAAGTAGTAAACCAAGGCCAGAGAATACGCCAAAGAGCCGACTATTGAATCGGTTGTTTTTCTTTACAGCTGATGAACCATTAACTCCAGCTGTCTTAGTGAAAGCCTGTTCAGACAAAACAGGTTGCTTAGGAGTAGCTAAGGGCCCGCCGAGCTGACCAGAAAGAAGGTTAGATTTTATACTTTTTTGTGCACTAAGTCCACCGCTGAAGCTCTCTTCTACAGGTTCGTTACTGGTTGGATTATTATTGATGTTTTGTGGCTTTTGTTTGTCCAACAGACACTAACTTTTTTTATATATTTTAACTGCGGCTAAATACACTTAGCCGTACTATAATTGTAGTGGTTTTAAACCTTAAGCACAACAGATTTAGAGTGTACTTTTGTAACGCAAAACACGGATCAAAAAAGACCTCAAATTAGACAACTATTTCTAAATATTTGCAAACAGCCAGACTGCTTGATTGTTGACTTGTAAAATACCGCGCTCGAGCGGTATTTCTTGGCGACCCTGCGTAGTTCGCACGACAACTGTGCATGGAACTAAAATACTCAAAAAATCTTCGTGTTTTGCTAAGATATCAAAAGGACCAGAGCCATTTTCGGCACTCATGGCTAGCGCCTGCCCATCAAAGTAAGTGTTGAAGGGTGAAAATATTTTGAGCGAAAATGTTTCTTTAAGTTTCACCTATACCCCATTTACGATATGATCAATTTCATTTAGCATATCTTGGCGCTTTACGAACTCACCAGCTATCCCGGTACGCTTTTCCATAACCGACATACTCTGCTTGAAGTAATTAATAAGTTCTTGGGCCCGTCGGTAGTAATTCTGATCAACAAGTGAAAGTTCGGCTTGACCGATTATGGCCACAATTCCCTGCAACGAAATATATTTTTGCAATATAGCCTGAACCTGGGGGACTAATGAGGCATGCTGCTTACCAACAATTTCCGGGATAAGAAGTGAGGAATTGGTAGCAAGAAGATCTACCGCTGGCATTATACCCTGCTCCATAACACTACGACTCAGTACAATAATACTATCCAGCTGCTTATTAACCTCAACTACCGCTGGGTCACTCATGTCGTCGGCTGGTACAAAGATAGTTTGAACCGAGGTAATAGCACCATATTTTGAACTACTAAGGTTCTGTTCAAATCTACTTAAATCAGTAAACAGAGTTGGCTGGTAACCACCCTCCGAGCTAGCAGCGTCAAGCATCGTGGAAAGTTCATTGCCGGCCTGTAAAAACCTATACACGTTATCTACAAACATTAGTACATCTTTTTTGGAATTATCACGCATGTAGCGGGCCACGGTTGCTGCACTACGACCGACCATATGTCGAAGAGCTGCTGAATCGTTCATCTGACCAAGATACATAATTGTATTTTGCAAAATCTTAGCATCAGCAAGGGTGTTACGCAGTTCATAGGCCTCACGAATACGCTCACCAATCCCTACAAACATTGTTATTTCTTTTCCCTGAGAGGCAACGTTGTGCATTAGCTCAGTAGTTAAGACTGTCTTACCTACACCAGCACCTCCAATAATTCCAATCTTTCTACCTTTTACAAAAGGAGCAAAAAAGTCTATAGATTTTATACCAGTCTCTATAATTGTTGTATCTGGGTTAGTCTTAAGCTGGGTATTATTATCATCTTCAACAGGTATATAACTAACATTTTTTAAGGGTTCATCACTGTCTATGGTCTGACCAAAGCTGTTAAACACTCGACCCAAAACACCATCTCCAGCGGGCAGCTGCAAGGTTTCCCCAGTTGATACAATTAGATCACCTTGCTTAATATTTAATTCACTCAAATTTAGAGTAACTAAGATGTCGCTATTTTCGATACCAATTACTTGAAACTTAGTGGGCTCGTCATCTTTGAGAAAAAATATTTGTCCTACACTTGGCTGCCCACCTTCAAACTCAGCTCGAACTATTAAGCCGTTAACACTAACTACTTTTGCTTGGGTATGATTCATGTTCTCACCTTTCTTTTATTGTACTTTCGGTTGGCTTCGTCGCTTTCGTACCTTTTTAACTGAACATAGTTTTTAAATAAATCTCTAGACATATCTTTAGCTCTACTGCTAGCCGAGTTCATGGCATTAAATCTACTAGCGAGCTGGGCTAAGCTAGACTCCAAAACAATTTCAGTAAGTGTTGTGCTAATCATCATTTGTTCTAGATACTTAACCACCTCATTAACTGAAGGTTCAAAAAGGCACTTGTCTGGGGAGATGATTTGCGACGGATCAAGTTCTCGATCTTCTTCAGACAGTCGTTGGACTGTTTCAACTAGTGGCAGTGATACCACCCTTTGGACCGACAGTGATTCATAACTAGGATAATAAACTACTGGCTTGTCGTACTGTCGCAACGCCGTAGTAAGCTCAGTAATATCGATTTCTTCAGTGATTTCAGGAAATTTAAAGGCTGCTTTTGGATTAATTCCGCGCTGCCTTAGTAGACTTTCACCGTGCTTACCAACAACAAAAAAATCTGCTTTATTTGTATCAACTTCTTGCAGGGTCGAGTTTACTAAATGGGAATCTATTTCACCGGTAAGTCCGGCGTTGGCAGTCACAAGCACTACTGCTGGGCGGTCAATCTTTTTTTCAGAGTCTGACCCATCCAGCTCGACATCTTTTTCGGAAACTCGCAGCTGACTATATATTGACCATAGCCGTAGGAAAAACTCCCTCGACTCCAGGACTTCGTCTTTAATTTGTTGAATACGAATAGAGGCGATACTTTCTAGGATGTGTGAAATTGACTCGATAGTGTTGGTATCTACAAATTTCTGGTGGAATAGGGCAGACTTTTTCATTTAGTATTCAAACTTTCTTTTATAAGCTGGCTGGCCATCTGAGTTAAATCATCCTCGCTATACTCTTTTTTCGTAGACATTTTTCTAATTTTACCTTTTAACCATTCAACATCTAGTATGCCGGGGTCTTCCGTTCTTAAAATTACTTCAATCATGAGTCGCTGCTGAAAGAAAGTATAGAACTCATCATTACCTTGCTGCAAGGCCTCAAATATCCTCAGACCAAGTGCTAACTCAAGCCGGCTAGTTTCACTAGCCTGGTCGGTAAAACTAGTCATAGCTTTGGCTTGACGAAACCTACTAATAGCCTGGGAGAGACCATTTTTTATTTGGTTTCCGATTACCTTATTGGCCCCGCCGATACGACTGACTGACAACTCAGTATTAATCGCTGGTCGCATGCCGCCGTGTAGGGCATCTAAATCAAATACAATCTGACCATCGCTCATGGAAATTAAACTAGTCGCTTGGTAGCCAGTCAGGTCGTTACCAGGAGTACTCCCGGACACAAAGACGCTCAAGGCAGAGTTGGACTTATCGAGCTTACCTGCCCTCTCTAATAAGGCCGAATGGACATGGAACATATCACCCGGGTAGGCTTCTCGACCAACATTTTGGTTCAGAAGTAGGGCCATTTCGCGGTAAAGTTTTGCGTGGTTGGTGAAATCATCATAAACAACTACCACATCTCTTCCTTCATACCAAAAACTTTCAGCAATTGCACAACCAGCATATGGCGCCAAGAACCCAACTGGTAAAGGTTCGGCGGTATCGGCTACCACTAGTACAATATTTTTCATCACTTTGGCATCCGTGAAGTGACCGACAATTCGAGTGAGCTCGTTACGGGACTTCGATACTAAAACATAAACCACGATCTGGCCTTGCTGGGCTTGGTGAATGGCATTTTGCACCATAAAACTTGTCTTGCCACTCTTGGAGTCTCCCATGATTGCCATACGCTGACCCTTGGCGAGTGGGAACAAAATATCTACTAGTGTTACCCCACTCTCTAGGGAATCTTCTACATTGGCACGGTCCTTAAACCCTGGTGCCTGCCTAAAGTACGGAGCGTCTTCTTTTGTTGGTACAAAGCCCTTTCCATCGACTGGTTTGCCAAGGGGATTTATAACCCTACCCAGCAAAGATTTACCAACACCCATCTTTAGTTCATCTTTATATAGAACAGCCAACTCATTGGCATACACCGTTAAATCATTAAGAAGTAAAATATCTAAGCTATCAGTATTTATTTGCCAGACTACTCCTTCGGCCCCGCCAGCAAAAAGAACGACCGAGTGAACCATAGCTCCCGGCAAGAGTGAAATATTAGCAACAAAGTCGCCGACCGATATTACTTCTGCAGTTGATTGACCACTATTTACTAACTTGGTGAATGTTTTAGTCTCAAGCATTGATCAGCCTCTTAGTGAGCTTTTCTTTATTAGTTTCGAGTGCTGTTTTTAATGACCAATCATGGACACCTTTGGCTGTACGAACTATACACCCCGCCAGTAGTTCAGGACGTATTACAAAATGTATCATAAGTTGAGGATGGATTTTTCGCCTCATCCAAGATATAAACTCTACTCTATCCTCGTTACCCGGCGAAGATGCCAAGCTAACCGAAACCTCGGGGGCATCACCAATTAGTGTTTCTATAAAACTTAACATTTCACTGACAATTTTAGTATTTAATTTTTTTACACTATTGGTAACAGCAAGTTCTTGGAGATTTTCTGAAAACACAATGTTTTGTGCACTACGCAAACTCTTAAGCTGCTTGAGCTCGCGCTGTAAGCTTCTTAGTTGGCTGGGATTATATATAGTAGCGGGAAGCTTATATGCCATTTTCAATATCCTTTTTTATTGCAGCCTTATTGGCCTCAATTGCACTATACAAGTAGTCCTTCTGCTGCTGGTAATCCAAATCTCCAGCAACCTCAGCAAGATAACTTATCATAATATCTGCAATATTGTTATCTACGCTTTCCAGGGCTTTAGTCTTTGCAAAATCAGTTTGCTTGGTTAAGTTTTCTTTTGCTAATTTGGCCTGTTCTGCACCAGTCTTTGTAACTTCAGTTATCTGAGCCTTACTCGCCATGAGAGTATCGCTCAGGGCAGCTTCAAAGGCCTTGAGCTGCTCATTAGTTGTGGCCTGGAGCTGCTTACTAAACTCTGAGCTAATACTTTGAGCCTGGGCCTGTAGTAGCTTGTGAAGTGCCATAACTTCTTTTTCGGTGGCGATAGAAATTTTTTCTTGGGCTTGAGCTCTAGCCTGTCGGCTCATTTGGGTAAGTTCTTGGCGTGGAGTGGTGATTGCCCTAGACTTTGCCATGTCTTTAAAGTGCTGCACCACTAGAACAATTATCAAAATTAACAGTACTACTGCTGCCGCTACCAAAATTAAAATTACACTTGTCATTTATTCACCCTCTTATTATTACTAATATTATACTGAATGTTGCCGCTAAAATCACTAAAATGATTATGGCTACTTGCAATAGTCCGAGAAAAACTTCGCCTTCAGCTAAAGGATTGCGGCCAATTGAACGAATTCCATTAGACACACCGCTGTAGAGAATAATCATTGAGGAGACTAAGGCGATAAAAATTAGAACAGTGGCTATGATCGTTCTCTGGGTGGAGACGTTGTGACCTGTAGCACCAGAAAAAATATTTTGGAAGGGTGCAAATATTGCTGGCACCTTAGGTTGAGGTGGTTGATAGTCGTTACGAGACACTAAAATTGTTATTGTGCCTATCTGAACCTGCTTGCTCTGGCCGTTTTTTGAAGTGACTTGTTTGTTTTGGGCATTATTACTTTTGGAATTAAAATCTTGTTGAGCCGAGCCCATGGCGCGACCAGATTCAGTTGCCTTCATCAAGGCACCAGCAATGGGTGATGGCACTAATTGGTCACCAGCTTTTATATCGCCATTAATATTGGATACATAGACGCTTGCTTCACCGCTTGTTATAACCTGGGCCTGATTAGT
>CAILAD010000018.1 GCA_903832035.1 uncultured bacterium | reverse complement strand
TTGTTTTTAGTAGCTAGGTCTTTGCCCAGCATAGCCTGGTTGCTATCTGATCCAGTATCAATATTCTGACCAGATGATAGGCTTATTTGTCCGCCGCCGTTTAGAATTGAACCATTTAGTGAATTTGTACCGACTTCGAAAATTGGTGGTGTAAAATTCTGGGGTGTCCGGCTAGATGTTGGCTGGGTGCCTGCGCCGCCACCATTAAACCTTCTACCTAGACTTCCGGCAGTAATTGATGACTGTAGATTGGTATCTGTTGTAGTTAGTCGATCCTGTAGGGTTTCGGTAACTGTGGTGACATGTGTAATGGATTTTATTTGATTTGCCTGATCTACCGTCAAAGGCTCGCCTCCACCCTCCAGGCCTCTAGCTCCTGCGGGTGAAACAGTAATAATATTACCAATTGAACTTTTGACTGAATCAATTTTTGCCTGAACTGCCTGGTGGGAAATAAACATTACTAAGGACAGGCCAATGCTCAGACCAAGTATCAGTACTATAGAAAGTGTTCGAATGCTATTGCGGAAAGCGTTCCTAACTCCTCTGGTTACGAAATTCATTTATTCTCCTTTTATTATTTTATTGAGCTTTAACTAGTTATTCTGATACGACTAACTTAGAAACAGCTTAAGGTAGTAAGAGTGCATTTCTAGTTCGGTTTAGGGCCAAGGGGTTACTAGTTATATTATTACTTCCGGCGATGGTTGTTGTTGCTGTAGTAAATCCAGCCCGTCGCACATCATCAATAATTGATGAACTAAATATTCCGTAGGGATAAGCGAAACTTGTAACTGGCCGGCCCAGTTCCTGCTCTAAACGTGTCTTACTAAAAGCTATTTCCCAATAAGCATCATTTTGAGACAAGCTAACAAGGTTGGGGTGGTCTATAGTATGGGCTCCGATTTCAATTGTGCCGGAATTGGCTAGCATCTTTGTCTCAGTCCAGTTTAAGTAGGAGTCTCCGCAGTTTTTTGGCTGTCTTTCTATGCCTATACAATACTGGCTGCGCTCACCTCCAATTATCATATAAAAAGTTGCGACCATTTGGTACGTCCTTAGTAAATTATAGGCATTCATTTGGTCAGAGAAACCATCGTCAAAGGTAATTGCTACCATCTTAGGAGCGACTGCCTTATTGGAGGCAAATACTTGAGCTACCTGGCTCATGGTAATAGTTGTGTAACCAGCATTTTTTAAGTGCTGCAATTGAGCCTCGAAGTCTGCTGGGACTTTATGATAAAGAAGTATTGGTATCTGCCAGGTAATTGCTGGACCCGTGGTGGCTGGTGCTGGCACTGGGGCGGCGGCGGCTTGAGCCTTTACCATCTCAGCCTTATCTTGTTCAATCTTTTGTTCGTAATTATGTAAGAGAGTTTCAGCGATATTCAGGTTTTGTTGGGCTAGATCATATTTTCCGGTATCTGTATAATGCGAGGCGTTATCTAGTAAGTAATTTACTAAATACTCGTTAATTACGCCTTTTTTTATTTCAGACTCCTTAGCTAAAAGGTTATGATAATACTTACTAACATGGGCGATATCGGATAGCTCTTTTTGTGTAGCACTGGCGGAGCGCAGTTTATCAAATTTAACACGGTGCTCAATTGATAGTAATACAAAAATAGCAATACTTATTACTGCTAGAGCGGCAAGAGCCAGAACCAGCCATAGGCTGTTATTTTTTCGCATCATGATAATAATATTTTAACATAATTATGAGCTAAACCATGTTTGGAGCATGATATCCGAGTATAATAATAGTTATGCTTAAAGCCTCAAAAGACATCGCTTATGGGCTAGCATTATCTCTTGGCCTCATGCTTGTCGCTATAGTTATTAGACCTAAGAGTTTAGCTGCCAATGATGGACTAAGCTATCTCGGTAATCACCTAGACACCATTGGTCCTTACTCACTTGCCTTTCTCCTGAATGCCATTTTTTATTTAAAGGCTAGTTATGATATCCGGCTTCACCCTATTAAAAAATATCTTAGTATTGCACTTAGGATAATTGCTATTCTCATGCTTGGGATTGTTATGATTCCGGATAGCAAATTCTACAGTCTACATACTACTTTTGGTACTCTACTTTTCTTATCACAATTTATTTTATCTATATACATTACCGCACTAAGACCAAAGCCTTTAGCCTTGCTGCTTTTCTTATTCGAGTTTGCTGCTGGTCTCACATCGCTCTATTTCTTAGTAACCCCAAATGGTTTACTACTCCAAGCCCAGATATTCTATCAAATAGGCTTTAGCTTGGTTTTAATATATAGCCTAAATAGCTATAACAAAAAGCCAAAAAAGTAGTCTCCAAAAGGCCCTATCGATAGAACCCTCATT
>CAILAD010000017.1 GCA_903832035.1 uncultured bacterium | reverse complement strand
GCCGGCACTACCCGCGATACGATCACTGAAAGTGTAATGCTGGGAGATATTGTTATTAATTTAACCGATACCGCCGGACTAAGAACAACTGCCGATGCGGTAGAAAAAATAGGCGTAGATAGAAGTTTAGACGAGATAAAGAGTAGTGATGGGATTATTATTTTGGTTGAACCAGGTAAGCTAGAAGCTACCCAACAGTTCTTAAAAGACAATGGCCTGTACGATCTAATGGAGGGAGACAATACCCTAATTATTAATACCAAGTCAGACGTTAGTTCAAAATCTGAAAACCAGAACTCCACAAAGTCTATCAATGTTTCGGCAAAAACCGGTAGCGGACTTGATGAGTTAAGAAATACTCTTCGAGATATGGCACTAGTCAATGACAGTGGTGAGAATTTGAGCCTACTTACTAAGCGCCAAGTTGAACTACTTAAAAGCCTCAAGGGTCAGCTAGAAGAAGTCCAAAAGCAAATTATAGATCACACACCCTCAGATATTATTTTGGTGGAGTACCAAAAAGCACTTGGAATTTGTAATAACCTAACTGGTGAGGATGTTACAAAAGAAATAATAGATAAAGTTTTTACTGATTTCTGTATTGGTAAATAGCTAGTTAGTTCCCAGCGGGAACTGTAAAGAAGACTTGTAGAAGGTATTTACTGTATCGGTCTTTACGACCTTACCGTTAAGATCTAGAACATCACGGTAAAAAACTGTTTGAGAGGGCTGAGTAGCGTCCAGGCTGCCAGTCACAAAGAATGGACCTCTAATAACTCCAGATTTAGTTTTAGTGCCATAAAAATCAAAGCGCAAGGTTGTTCCTTCGAGATGGGTTTGAATTAAGATGTAATGCCCCGTGTCATTTATAAACCTCATATCTGGCTGAGGAAGATAGATGGTAGCATCAACTCCTGGAATTCCGTAAGGAGCAGTATAGTAATCAACTGCGAAGGCGTGGTTGACCCGCTCGGTAATGGGTAGTCCGGCTAGTAGGGCAGCCCGGTAAGCCGTAGAAGATACCTGGCAAAGACCACCACCATATTGTTTTTCCTCGTGGTCGTTTAATATGACTAGTCCAGATGCGTAACCCTGTTCGGGGCCAACCTCTCCTAGATGGTCATTGAAAGAAAAGTTTTCTCCGGGCCGAATTATTACACCGTTAAATTTAGATGCACCAACTCGAACATTCTGCATTCTGTTCGATGGAGACCCGGGGAAGTAGGTAATACCTTCAGAGATAAGTTCTTTAATACCTAGCTTTTCGATATTGTCATTACTAACCTCGGCCTTAGTAGTAATAACTACTAAGCTTATTGGAGTGTTTGAAGCACTGCTAAGTGCATTAAGTATGGCATCAGCTGATGCGTTAACATCTAGGGTCTTACCATCTCGACTTTGGGCGAACACTGTAGCTCGGCCGTCAGCAATGTCTAGTGTTGCATTAACGGGTTCAACATTAATTTCAGCAGCTAGACCACTAAGATAATTTGTTACCGCTTTTTTATCGAAATAAAGCGAGTTATTGTCTTGGTGTAAATTATAATAACCATTTACAAGTAAGTTGTTATTATATGGCTTAGTAAGAGTTGGTAAAACCAACCAACCAACTATGCCATTTATATCCACCGACCAGTTTTTAGACCCATAACTTAAAACTAAAGGTTGAGACTGGAATGGAGAAACCAAGTCCTTCTGACTTTCTAATACGCTAGAGCTGGTTTGTGGGTTCACACCTAAAATAGGTAAGTTCAGGGCTGTAGTTTTTAAATTTCCATATTCGGATTCTAAGGTGGTTGGTAATAAACCAAAGTCTAGTCTTTGACCAACCTTGCTCTCCTGCACGACCACAATTCCATTTTCTGATACAAACTTAGCGTTTTCTGTAGGGCTGACTAGACTTCCATTAAGGCCCACCGCAGTATTTGAAAGTTGTTTGACGTCGAAGTTAATTGCCACAATGGGTTTTTCTAGACCAAGCAAGCTTTTAATTTGGCTTATAGCTTTTTGCAAGAACCAGCCAGACCTACCAACCTGAATAGCTTCAGCGAGGGCTTTGTTGTTATCATAATTAACCCCAAAGTCTTGAGCGCTGAGTTGCTTATTTCCAGATTCAGTAGCTACCTCTATTTGCTTAGAAGAATAATTATTGGTTAAGGTATTTAATTCCTTTAAGGCGTCATCGGGTTTTAGTCCACCCAAGTACACGCCGTTGGCGGTGACTCCTGGATAGACTCTGCCGAAATAAGCTACTCTTAGCGTTATAATTAATGCTAAGAGTGACAGCAGGATAACAGCTACAATAGCGAGTGCTTTTTTAACTCTACTAAGATTTGCTACTTTTTCCATTTATATAAGAGCCTGTCTATAATTAATTTACTTATATTATATAACGACAACTGGTAGCTACCAAGCATAAGTTATTAATAACAAAATATTTAAAGCGCCTCATAACTATTGAATTAATTAATCAATTATTGTATATTACAATCTGTTAACTTGCACCTACATCATGGAGGTTGATTTGTATTCAATCGCATCTTCAAAAATACCTGGAGTGAGAATTTATAAGCTAGACATTCGTGAGGATGAGCGTGGTTGGCTTAAAGAAACATTTAATAAAGATAAGTTAGTTTCGGTAGGGTTTCCCGCTGATTTTAATCCTGATATACATAGAGTGTCTTTTAATAATTACCGAGGTGTAACTCGTGGAATTCATGCAGAGCCATGTGATAAGTACGTCAGTTTGGCTTCGGGCTCAGCCTTCATTGCACTAGCAGATCTTCGGTCGGGATTCAGTTTTGCATCTATCCAGACGTACACAGTCGACCCAGGTGACTCAGTCTATATACCAAGAGGTGTGGCTAATTCCTATCAGACCCTGGATGGCAACACTAGCTACACCTCTATTGTTAGTAAACTTAATGAGAGTGGCGCTAACATTGCGGTCAATTTGGCAGACCCTTACCTAGCGATTGATTGGCCAATTAGTTTGAGTAAGTCTGTAATATCAAAAGTAGATATGACCCAACCTTTTTTGAAAGACATCACTCCAATAAGGGAAAAGAGCTAGAGGGCGCAGCGCAGTACTTCGAGCCACCTATAACACCCATTGTTAAATAAATTAAAAACACCCTGTCTAAAAAAAATAGACAGGGTATTTATTTATAAACTTGATAAGAAACTATAATAATCTCACTATTAATGAGATATGAATAAAAAAATATTACTTACAGGCGGTGCAGGCTATATCGGTACTCACATAGCGATAGAGCTAATCAATAAAAAATACGATGTTGTCATAGTAGATAATTTATCAAACAGCAATAAAGAGTCAGTTAATAGGATACCCAAAATAACCGGTAAAAAACCAAAGCTTTATATTTTTGATGTACAGAACGCTCGAAAGCTAGACGAAGTCTTTAAGGAAAATAAGATTGATTCTGTAGTGCATCTAGCCGGCTTGAAGGCTGTTGGCGGTGACTCCTGGGTAAACTCTACCGAAGTAGGCGATACGTAAAGCTATTATTAATGCAATAAAAGACAGTAAGACTACAGCCACAATAGCGAGTGCTTTTTTACCCCTACTAAGATTTGCTATATTTTTCATTTTGAAGAGCCTGTCTAATAGATAATTAATTCACTTGTACTATATAACGACAACTGGTAGCTACCAAGCATAAGCAACAGATAG
>CAILAD010000016.1 GCA_903832035.1 uncultured bacterium | reverse complement strand
CGTCATCCCCGGTTAGATTTTCTTCCTTTTCCTTAACTAGGCCGTTTTTGCGAGCGTACTCATTAATTACACGGGTCAGGGCCGAACGAAAACCTACGACGTGCGTTCCTCCTTCGGAGTTTGCAATGTTATTGGCAAAGGCCTTTAGCTGTTCATTGAAGCTATCGCAATATTGCAAAGCAATTTCAACATTAACTTCACCAACGGTTTTATCAACGTAGAATGCTGGCTGGTTTAGAGATTCCTTACCTTTGTTTAAGTGTCCTACGTAACTATTAATGCCTCCCTCGAAGTAAAAGGCGTAGCTACGTTTATCAGCTTCATCAACTAAGCTTATTCGTACTCCTTTAGTTAGATAAGCCTGGTGCCTTAGATAATCCAGTACAGTTTTGTAACTAAACTTGGTTGTTTCAAAAATACTATCATCAGCTAAAAAGCTAATAACCGTTCCTTTTTTGTCAGTTTTACCAATTTTTTTAATGTCTGAAGTTGGTACGCCGTTTTTGTATTCCTGGTAGTACTCATTACCCTCTTTGTAGACGGTGGCCTTTAGGTTTGTAGAAAGAGCATTAACTACACTCACACCGACACCATGCAATCCTCCTGAAACCTTATAGCCACCGCCACCAAATTTACCGCCGGCGTGCAATACAGTTAAAACAGTTTCTAATGCGGACTTACCGGTGGTTTTATGCTTATCTACAGGGATACCACGACCATTGTCTTCAACGGTAACCCAACCATCTTCTTGCATGGTTACAAGAACGTTATCGGCCTCACCAGCGATAGCTTCATCAATGGAGTTATTTACAAGCTCCCAAATTAAGTGGTGCAGGCCTTCTGGACCAGTACCACCGATATACATTCCTGGTCGTTTACGAACAGGCTCAAGACCTTCAAGTACTTGAATTTGCTCTGCAGAATATGCGGATTTTGTTGGTTTTGTGTCTGCCATAATTGGTATTAATAACCCCCTCTTACTCAGTCAAATAATTCAAAAATAAAAAGCTGAAATTAGCTTATATCTACAACTATTATAGGTATAAACAAGATAATAAACAAGTCTATTTACACTAAAGTACCTTAATAAAACAGGTTTAATTGAGTACGAACCAATTGAAATCAACCTGCTGCGCTTGAGGCTTTTCGAGTTGAACACTAAAGCCCGTAGTGGTACTACCGCTAACCCAGTAGGATCCATCAATTTGACTTAGGGGTGTGACCTGAACATAGGGCTGGCTGTCGAATGCGCTGGTGAAATTCTGGCTTGTCTGCGTGTTGCCAGCAGATACGGTTAGCTTACCACGGGAGTTAACACCACCTGAGATATTTCCCTTTATTACAATCGAACCATTTACGGTAATGTCGCCGCCAAAGGCTACAGCCTTAGCACTAGCTAGAGTCTTAAGCACATCCACGCCAATCACAGAGCTAGACTTTAAGCCATCGATTTGTGTTTGCTGTTGCTTGAATGCTTCAACAAGATATGGAATTACGGCTGAGTAGTTAGCAACTAGGTAGCCATTACTGTCTTGGCTTACAGCACTAGGAATTAGTTTTTGTAAGTCTTGGGCGACAAATCCAGCCTGGGCCTGGCCGCTCGGATCGGTCTTCCAATTGAAGCTTACACCCTGCAGCTTAGACACCACATCGCTAGCGTTGGCTCCGTCTATAGATAATATATTTGTCTTTAATCTCGAGTCTGAGCTACAAGCAAAACCAGAGCCGCCAGGCTGAACTGTGCAGCTTTCTAATCCGGCATTTTTAAACTGTGCGACAGTCGTGCTATCAGCCCCTGACGATAATACATCTAGCTTGAAGGCTGGCGATGCGGTACCAATTCCCATATCACCATTGCCAGTTATTGTAGCTTGTTGAACTGGGGAATTATTTGATGAGCCAGAGACGCCAGCTGGTGTACTCCAAAATTGAATACCTGAAGTGCCTGTTCCGGTCGAAACACCAGACTTCAATACCAATGCCCCTCCATCCTTATTAGAAGAAGCCGTTAAGGAATCTACGCTCAAGGTCAGCCCCGCACCTTGACTAGTACCAGCGATTGTATAGCCTTGGCTAGCTACAGTTCTGGATGTCGTAACAGCAATTGTATTTGGTCCGTAATAACCCACAATCTGTCCACCATATGTACCATCACTATAAACTAGATTTGATCCTACCATCGAATTAGTGAAGGTGGTACCGGACCCAGTAACAACATTACCTGACTGACTAACAGTACCCGTATTGTAAATGGTTTGAACCGTGGTAGTTTTAGTCCCAGTCGTGTAACCAGCACCTGGAGCTATTAGTAATGCGAAGGCTACGGGCCCAGGAGATCCAGGGGCTGCTGCAACTGCGGCAACATAGGCTCGAGCCTCAACTCCTCCAGGCGGCGCTGCAAGTGTTATTATGTCTCCTACATTATAGTTGTTTCCGGGATTAACAATTGAGATGGTAGCAACCATATCAGTTGTATTAGATGCACCTCCGGCATTAATGGTTAGAGAATTGCCATTAGAATTAATTGCGCCATTTGTCGGCATGCCGAAGTTACCACTTGCGTCAACTCTACTTAAGACCAGGCCATTTGAGTCTTGCCATTGAGTAAGATCACTGGTCTGTGCTGTTACACCTCTGACCACTAGGCCAATGTCGCTAGCAACTGCAGTGTTTATATGGGCCGAGGCACTTGATGGTGTAGATGTATTAATAGATAGCTTATTACCAGCTGGTATTGGAACGCCATATGGGGCGGTGTAAGTTGAGCAGCCGAGAGTTTCGATAATTGAACTACCAGTGAGATTATTGGCACATGATCCGATAGATAAAGCCCCTTCAAAATAATTCTTACTGTTATATCCCTCTGATACGATATTAGCACTGCCGACAGATCCGCTATGCTGCCACTCTATATCCATCCCAACTTGATTAGCTATAGTTCCCGGGGCCCATATTGGATCTGTGTAGCCAAATAGAGACAGGGTCTCATTTTGAGGATCAACTATGGTGTTGCCTGAGTAATTCACAATCGTTCCTAGAGGTGTGACGTCAGGAATATACCCCACTGGGACTGTAACGGGTATCGTAAGTGTTCCGAAAGCATTAGCTATGACGCCTGTACCCAAGTTAGCAATTGTATTAATTTGACCCGCTTGAAGCACAACAGTCCCCGTACCAGCATGAGTCACGGCATTAACATTACCAGTAAGAACAAAGATGTTCTTAGCACTATCACTCGCTGTTTGAGTTGCAGCATAATAACCTGCGTATATATTAGTCCTACAATATGGATCAACCGGATTTTCTCTACAGTCTACACCGATGGGCTTCGGTAATGGGCGTATAAATCCACCGCCTGGGCAACCCTTCACGTATGGAGTTATGCTCATCCCATACTGACATACTAAATTCACTGCATCCTGATTTGGATCGACGAAGACTTCGTTGGCCGTCCCAGCATATATCCCCGTTGGTGATGGATTAGTGTTAGCATCGAGAGTTACTTGAAGCCCCCTACTAACGTCTTTTATATTGAAAAGTGGGCCGGAATTAAAAACTAAGGCTCCTGGAGTTGTTAAGCCAACCTGCAGGGTGTCGCTAAAACGACCGTTACCATTAACCTCGAAATTTAATCCTGGGAAAATACCACTTGGCAATTGAGTTACAGCGGGTTCGTTTATGGCCACAGCCATGTTTACAGTATCGATACTTAAAACAGGTGAAGCAACTGCATTTTCCACCTGTAGAGCATCTGTTGTGTCAGAGCTATTTCTGAATGTTTGGGCAATTCCAGTAAATGCCTGAAAATTCTTATTGGTATAAGCGATAAAAGGATCAAGTTGAGCTGAACCGATAATTCCTGCAATATTGGTAGGCTGAATATTTGTTATGCCCGTTCCATTACCCTGAAGGTTGGTAGCTGAGAGCGTGCCTCCAATATTGGCATTTCCGCCGACATTTATGTCTGAGACAATATTTGCTGAACCATTGATAGTTAGCTCGCCCGCATTTTGAATATTACTTGAGGTAAAACCACCTAGACTGATACTGGTATTAGCAAAATTACTGGCGTTAGATCCAACAAGTGATGGCTTAGTGGCTCTCAAACTAAAGTACAGAGCTGAACCCAAAAGCAAAAGTAGGCCAATAGCAAAAACAGCCCAGAGTGACCGGTACATATTTACTCTACGGTGCGCAGTAGCTACTCGAGAATTATTATCAAAAGCCTCATCTCCTAATACGTCTTCCTTTGCTAAGTCAGCAGAAAAAGTAGAGTCAGCAGTTTGGCTTGACTGTGATTGTGTTTGGGTTATTTGATTTGGTTGAATTGGGTCCACCTTCGTACCTCACTCTTACAGCTATTAACTTTAAAAATAGCTGGATTGATACTGGTTATTATTATACTGGTTATGGTCTATTCACACAAGCAAAATACTAGACATTAGCAAATACAGTAACCAGGTTATTGTGGGCTCTCAATATCCCACGGTTAAGACTGTACGTTCTCTTGCCAAAAGGCGTATTAACAACGACTGGCCCTTGGGGAAGTAAGCTAATAAAGTTAGCGTGATCGTATAACACATCAAATGGGCCCGTTTCATTTACCCCGGAAAGACTATAAGCCAAACCTTCGTAGTAGGTTTCGAATGGTGAAAATATCTTGATTTTAATTGTTGACTCTTCCATCTATCTCCCCGCTATAATTTCTTCTACACCGTCTAGCATCTCTTCGCGTGTGACATATTCACCCTTCTTGCCAGTCATACTCTCTGCAACAAATAATGGCTGAGCGAAGTACTCTATCAGCTGTTTTGCTTTCTGGTAGTCGGATCTATCTTGCAGGCTTAGTTCGCTTTCTCCAATAATTGCTATAACCCCCCTAAGGTCATTGTATTTCTGCATAATTTTGCGTACCTCGGTAACTAATACATAGTGCCTATCACCGACCATCTCTTGAGTGGTAAGTGATGACGTGGTCGAAATTAAGTCGACCGCTGGTAGTATACCGCTTTCCATAATATCTCTAGATAGTACGATCACAGAATCTAGTTGTTGATAGATTTCAACTACTGCAGGGTCAGATATATCATCAGCTGGTACATATATAGACTGGACAGAAGTGATAGTACCCTTACTATTGCTGTCTAAGCCTTCTTGGAATTTAGAGAGGTCTGTAAACATTGTAGGCTGGTACCCACCTTCGGATGCTGTTTCACCAAGCATTGTAGATAATTCGTTGCCTGCCTGAATGTATCTATAGATATTATCTACAAAAAATAGTACATCCTTATTTTTTTTATCCCGCCACCATCTAGCCGCGGCGGCGGCAGTGGTTCCTGATAAGCTCCTCATCGCAGCCGACTCACTCATTTGACCTAAGTACATCACAGTATTTCTTAATAGGTCTCGTTCTTGCAAAGTCTCATACAGCTCGTGAGCTTCACGAATACGTTCACCAATACCGACAAACAGAGATATTCCGCTATCGTTTTTACAAACGTTATGCATAAGCTCGGTCACTAACACTGTCTTACCTACGCCGGCCCCGCCAATAATGCCAATTTTTCTTCCTTCCACGAATGGAGTGAAGAAGTCTATAACCTTAATACCAGTTTCGATTATTTTTTGGCCACCCTCACCCAAATCAGTTTCATTTCTAACATAGGCACCAGCTGAAATTTTTTCAGCTGTAGCTAACGATTCACCGGTGTCGATAGTCTCACCTAGGGCATTAAATACTCGGCCTAATGTCTTTTCTCCGACTGGAATAGTAAGTCCTTGCTCGATTTGCATAACGTAGCTACCGACCTCTAAAGCATTGCTTTCGGCTAGGTTTAAGGCCAGGGCCTCATGCTCATTCTTGTTGGCCAAAACTAGCAGCCTAACTGAGGTGGACTGTTCACTCTGCAAAATGGCATTAACACTTGGCATACTTTCTTTGTATAGAATTGTTACCACGAGCCCATTAATTGATGTTATTTTACCTTTTAGTTTCATTTCATTATTCCTAAATTCTTTTGATGAAATATCTGCATTTCCGAGTATTCCTTCTGACGTCTAGCCCGCTTATACTCTATATATAACTGATTTTTAATCTTATCGGCATTGGCACCCGCCTGGTTCATAGTATTAAATCGATTAGCTAGTTGAGCAAGTCTAGATTCTAATATTAATTCAGTCAGTACTGTGGCACGCATCATACTCTCTAAGTAGCTAATAACTTTTTTTAGCGATGGCTCGAATATATAGTCACTAGTAAAAATTAAACTAGCATCGCGGCGTGAACTTTCCATCTGGCCTACCCTTTTTATCCCCGAGATAAGCTCGAACACCTGAATCTGCTGGGTGTCGATATTAATAAATTGTTCAAAATACACAACTGAGCTTTTATACTCTTGGGTTTTATATATAATTGGAATCACATTTACTGGCTTAGTAATGTCAGGTAATTTGAATGCCGCAGTGGGTTCGATTCCTTGGGCCTTCATAAGGCGAGCTCCTTTTTTGCCAATTACAAAATAGTCGGCTCGGCCTGGGTTCATGACTGAGATTGCTTCTTCTATCAGCCTCTCATCTATAGTTCCGCCGAGTGACTCGTCTGAGCTAATTAGGATTACTGCAGTCTTATCATTGGTTGGGACATTAACTGGAATATCCAAATCTCCACCTGAGTCCAATCTTAGCTGCACATACATACTCCAGAGTTCGTGCAAGAAATCACGACTCGCTAGTACTCGATTCTTTATCTGGCGAACCTGGATAGAGGCTGAATTTTCGAATATTCTTGCCACCTCTTCGATAGTGGATACATCCTGGTACTCCCTATAAAGTTCAGTAATTTTATTCATTTACTTTCACCATTGGGTTACTTTTAATGAGCTCTCTTGCTATTTTTGCGTAATCTTTCTCTTTAAGACTTGGGGTGGCAACATCGGCTATAACACTCTTAAGCCATAGTACGCTAACATCTTCTGGTGTCTTGGACTGCATAAGAGCCTCTAGCATAATATACTGCTCTTTGAGGGTATAGGTATCATTATATGATTGCTTAAATATCTCATAGATCTTATCACCTACAGTGATACTCCTTTGGGCAGAATCTGACAACTGTGAACCAAATCTAGCAAAATCACTAGCCGTTCTAAATTTAGCCAGCTCTGATCTCACCTTAGTTGATAACTCTGAATACTGAGCCGACTGTGATCTACCGCCAACACGACTTACTGAAACGACTGCATCTACCGCTGGCTTAATATCCTTATACATTGTATTTAAATCAAAGACTATCTGCCCATCAGTCATAGATATTAAACTAGTTGGTAAATAGCCAGTCATATCACCAGTTGGAGTAGTACCAACAGCCAAGACAGTCTGGCTAGCTCCATTTCTCTTTAGCTTTCCAGCTCTTTCAAGTAGGGATGAATGCTGCCAAAACATATCTCCTGGGTAACCTTCTCGCCCCGGTGGTACGTTAAGTAGCAGTGACATCTCGCGATAAAGTTTTGCGTGCGTGGAGAGATCGTCATAAAATACTACGGTATTTTTTCCTTCGCGCCAGAATTTCTCTGCAATAGCACAGCCTACATAAGGGGCCAAAAAACTTAACGGTAACGAATCGAAAATATCGGCTACGACTATAATTGTTTTTTCTAGGGCGTTAGCAGACTTTAATCTTTTAATTAATGAATTGATGTCATGTTTATGTTTAGCAATTAAGACATATACCATTACTGTATCTTCTTGGGTCTGGTAGCGAGCAATTTGATTTAGAAAAGAAGTCTTTCCTGACTTACTATCACCAATAATTGCAATCCTTTGACCCTTAACGATAGGTAGCAAGGTGTCGACTATCGTAACACCGGTAACCATCTGCTCGTCGACTATTGCTCGCTCAAAGAAACCCGGGGCAGAACCAAAGATAGGCTGGGGTTGGCCACTCTTTTTTAACTTCTTACCGTCTTTTGGTACGAGTAGTGGATCGACAATTCTACCAAGCAATTCATCACAAACGTATATTGAAAAGTCGTTGGCTATAATTCTAGCTGTCATACCCACACTAATAGCTGAGTCTAGTTTAAACAGCAGGACTGTCATCTCGGTCTCACTAACCTGCCAAATTAGACCAACTTCCTTGTTTTCGAATTCTACAATCGCATTATTTTTTGCACCATCCAGAGTATGGAGCTTGGCAACAAATCTATAAACCGATGCTACCTTAGTTGTCTTAGCAGCTGCTTGTTTCGTTGTCCTGGGTTTGGTTTCGTCTTTTTTCATCTTGTAATTATTAAATATGATATTAAAAATCCACTAGCCATTATTACGACTATAGCGGCTATAACCTGTACTAGACTTTGTAAAATAGCGTGCTTTGAGAGTGGATTTCGGCCAATTGATCGTATACTACTAAGTACTGTGGTGTATAAAATAATAATAGATACCACCACGGCTACTAATAAAACGAGTAGGGCAACTACAGCCCTAACTGTCGAAATCGGCTTTCCGGAGGCACTGAATGCAAAAGACTTAATGCCGTTTACTACCGAGTTAGCATCGAAATTATTTTGAGGTGAGTAATTTGACACAACAACATTAGCATTAATTAGAGCAATACTAACAGTATTTTCTTTTCCGGCCTTGTCTTTTACAGTCTCAGTTCGCTTTTGAGCAGACTTATCAAAATCTTCTATAGAAGTTCCTACGGTTCTGCCTTGGAGCGTAGCCTTCATAGCTATGCCGCTAATAGGTGAAGCCGTAAGAAGGTCGCCGTTTTTTACTACACCGTTAATATCTGAGACCATAACCTTAGCCTGGCCATTTGTAACTACTTGGGTATTACCAACATTACTATTGAGGTTTACGAGTGCATTCTGTGGCACCACAACTACCCCCAGCAGGGAGTCAGAATTAGAGGTGTTAGCGAGCTGGATATTTTTGGCCGAATTAGAATTTAAAGAAACAACACTGCCCTCTACCAAATTATCACCTGAGTTAAAAGCCTGACTGACAGTATCAGCTTTAACTTGGTGTGATATTAGTAAAAGTGCAGCAACTGCAAAAAGAGCCAAAACAACTATGGCTGGTCTAAATTTTAACTTCAAATTTACTATCTCAAACATCAAATTTATTAATTACTCTTATGCTAATATTTTAACACCTGAGCACTTTTTAAACTAGGTTGGAACAACACTTTCTTGATTCTCTTCTGGCAATGTGGTGCTCAAACTACTAATTATTTCCTGGTCCACTTCAGCCTTAGGCCGACCATACTTCCTTCGTGACAGTTCACGCATATTTGCTTGGAGCTCGGTATTGATTACATTATTATCAATCGGTGGATCCCCCTTAATCGAGAAGGGTGTGGTCGGAGTACCATTGGCAATTATTTTAGCAACCGCAAAGTAGTTCGGAATATTGGCAATTGTCGACATATCAAATTGCGGGGCAAACTGCTTGGTCAAGTATTCGGCATCTTCATTGCCCACCCGGTAAGAAACCATCGAGCCAACGTTACCAAAAACTGCGTCTCTTATCTGTTCATCGATTTGTTCTATATACTGGTTAGCAACCGTAAGGTTGAAGTGGTACTTTCGTGCTTCAGATAGTATCGTAGCAAAAGTGTCTGTTGCGATATTCTGAAACTCATCCACATACAGACTAAAGTCGACGCGATCATTTTCTGGTATATCGGCTCGACTCATTGCTGCCATCTGGAGTTTAACGACAAATGTTATTCCAAGTAGCTTAGAGTTAATTTCACCCATTAATCCCTTACTTAGATTTACTATTAGTATCTTTCTATTATCCATAATGTCACGAAAATTCAGGGCTGATTTTTTCTGGCCCACAATATTACGAAGCATTTCATTGTTGGCTATAGCGCCGAATTTGGAGGCAAAGTAACCTAGCATTTCTGACTTACTATGAGCATCTGTCTGGGACATTTGTCCTATCCAGAAATCCTGAATAGTTGGGTCTGTTACGTGTTTAAATTTCTTCTTAAGATACTCATCATCCGTGAATACTTTTGGGATCTCGATAAATGTTCCGCCTTCGGGGTCAGCCATGACAGTTAATGCAGCATTCCTAAACCAATTTTCAAACATTGGGCCTATCATCCCTTGGTGCAGCGGGTCGTATAACTTATAAAGCATAGCGATAGCTTCTTGCACTAAAAAGTCTTTCTGCTCGGGGTGGGCTTTATCATATTCCATAATATTTAGACCAAGTGGAAATTCAGTGTCACCCGGTGAGAAATAAATAACGTCATCAGCTCTTTCGGCAGGAATCCTACCAAGTAGCTTTTCGGCTTCATCGCCATTCGGATCTATAAAACAGAAGCCTGCACCATTTTTGGCATCTTGCAGCATTAGGTTAGTTAGCATGGTTGATTTACCGGTTCCAGTCTGACCAATAATATATATATGACGCCTCTTGTCTTCTTGGGTTAAAAATATTGGTGTCTCATTGCCTTGGTAGAAGTTAGTACCCAGTCTAATTCCTTCAGCCGGTAAACCAGCTGGAGCGGCAACCTCCTTAGAGGCCTTTCTTTCAATATTAACAGATAAACTCATGACTTCACTTGGTAGGTGAAATATGGTCGCAAGTTCAACTGAGCTTAAGATTGTCTTGTCTTTACTGGCTGGAAAAAATCTAAATATAAAGTCCGTTGCCAAATCCCTTCGACCGCCAGCTGGTACATAATTGAATTTATTTGCTCCACCCTGACTAAGCTGTGAAAAGCCCATGGCTAAATCCTGGATTATCATTCTAGCCCTAGTGGTATCCTCAGAACTAGCTATAAGCCGTATTTGAGTCTCAAAAACAGGTGACTTAGCTTTCTGCTCAATTGATTCAGCTTTCTTACGGTCAATATCGTCGATTGATCGAAGGTCCTTATCTTCACCCTTTGAACCTGAGCTAACAGTACTGGCGGCATCTGACACCGCCTTCAATACCTTGCTAGTACTGTCTACGGGCTTACCCTTGGGATCTAGTATCGATTTGGCATACTTAATTGACTTCTTAGCCCAACTGGCCTTAGCCGGTCTTACCATTATTTGGATTGCTGCGCCTTCCTTGTCTGTAAGATTAGAAAGACCGGACAATATTCCGGGTAGTGCGTCGGTATCACTTTCTTTATACGAGTTAATTGGTAGGTAGCTAATTTTATCTAATTTTATCTCCCCACCATCTACACCATTTAGTTTACTTACTTCTGAAAATATATTTACATCTTCGGCTTTTTCAATCTGTATGTCTGGATAGGCAGAAGATAGGGCTTTTTGGACTGAGGATAACAAACTTACTGGAACAGCAACATAAAAATTTATAAGCTTACCGACTGCAACTATCTCAAAACAAACTGCTTTTTGGCCATACAGCCAGGATTTGTCGGTACTTATACCGGACAATAAATTGAAGATACTTTCAGCCCGAGCCGTATTTTCTTTTATCATCTCGCGCAGGTCCTTGTTACCCTCTTCAACCTCTTTAGGGGGCAACTTAACTAGTAAGGGCACCATTTTAAGAGACCGCTCCACATCCTTACGGCGGCGTAATTTAAATCTGTAAAAAAAGAATATGCCTACAGCTATCGCAACAATAAAAATTATTACTATAGATACGATAATTTGAATGCTATTTGAGTCCATATTAACTAACGTCTAGGTTAAATCTTTTTTTCAAATAGTCTTTACTAATACTATGCTGCTCTGTATCTTCTCGACTAGGGTCGTCGCCAAATTGGTCAATGACCTTTAAGGCATGATCATCCCATTCTTTCTCAATTAGATCGCTGTCATCTGCTTGAAGCAACCTAGATGAGGGCCCGTCAGTATGTACAGTATCCGAGCTAATTGGCGGAGCTGGGGTTGGTTCTAATGGCGTCTCTATTTCTTGATTTGGCATTTCTACAGACGGAGTTGCCATTCCACTAGGCAACCCAGCGGTCTCGGGCAGACTTGGCTTTAATTCTACAGGCGCAATCGGTCTGAGCTCCTGGGCGGGTGGGGTTGGGATCATAGCATTATCCATAATAAAATTATACCAGTTATGCTTTGTTATTGTAACCTTGCTGGCTACTATCCGTGAACCCAGACAGGAGTTCCAATGCTTGACCAGCCGAACAAGAAAGCTGCTGAGCTCTTAGGCATATTGACACAGCCATGACTGCCGCCATTATAGTAATCTTGACCCCCGAAGCTAGATCGCCAATCGGCATCGTGGAGACCAACCCCACCATCAAATGGCATCCAGTAATCAACGTAAACATTATAGCTCCAGCCGTACTGTCCACCATTAAGATAGCGACTACGTTCTTTTGCATAAATGGCAAACTGGCCCGTCGGAGTACCAAATCCCCAGCCCGTAGCACCACTCGTAACGGGTGTCGAAAATACCACCTGGCCATTTTGCCAAGCCCATAATTGCTGGCGACTAAGCGAAACCTCTATGTACTGACCGTACGCCAACCCACCTTGGGCACCAAGCTGAGAAGTTTCCGTTCTAAAGGCTAGTGGGGAAGTGCTAAGCGCCAGATTCAGATTTTGATTATTTTGCAGTGATAATGTAATTGCATCAATTACAACTTGCTGGTTTAGAGCCAGGCCGTCTTTTCCTTCGCGTTCAACAGTACTGGTTCCGTTAGCTACCACTATTTTCTTATTAACTGGCTGGATATTTATCTGGTTAGCTACAGACTGTACATAGCCAGCGACCTGCTCTTTGGATATACCAGCCCTTAATACTGCCCTACCATTCGCATCGGTGCTTTCAGTAAAAACAATCATATGTCCAATGGCGTTCTTGTCGGCTACAAAAGTTCTGCCGTTGTAGCTCATACTAATTGAATTTGAAAGGTAAGTTTCTGCTTCTTGTTTAGCTTGAGCTGTATCCGATGCGAGTATCGATGCCTTTACGAGTTTAGGCTGCATGCTAAGGTTTTGGTCAGTAGCAGTACTGAGCGAGCTAGATATAATTTTGTTTAGATACTTCTGATCAATCCTAAGACCATCTTCATCTGGTAGGACTGTGACTACGCCGTCAGCTATACTTAGTGTGGCATTTTTGGCATCATGACCGGCCGAACTAATAATCGATGTTGTAAAGTCTTTGAGCTTAATTTGATCTATATCATAGGCATAGCCTATATTTCCTTTTCCTATAGAGTCAAACAAGCCAACTAGTGCCGGGGATTCAGAGTGCCCAACGGAATAAGCAGTATCGATTGTAGTTGGGATATCATACTGAGCCCCCAGCTGGGTACTACGGGCATTAAATACCTTATCTCCGACCTTAATAGTAAAGTTTCTCTCTAGTTTCTGACTCCTTAAGAAGCTATAGACTTGAGCGCGAGTCTTATAGCTGACATCATGACCAGCAATTGATACTCCTGGATACATCTTGCCCATGGTTAGGGCCGATACAGTCAAGTCTGCCACAAAAAATATGAGTAGAAAGGATATTATTAGAAAATTAATTCGTGATTTAAAACTAGGTTTTTGACCCGACTTAGACAAGGGGCTTGGAATATGTAGTCGGTGAGAGAAACTACTATCATTATTTTCAGATGGATACATACTATCAATTATACAACTTATGCTTAGACGAAAGCTAGCAAACTTTGAAATTAACTATGGTTTTTGATTTTTTTAAACAAGTTACTACCAGGGACGCACTAACATCGATCTGTTTTTGTTCCGGCTGTGGGCCACAATCAAACCACACCCTAAAGCTTATTCTTTTTTTAGCTGCAACAGCCAAATCCACATCTGTGAATTCACTTATAAACATTATTTTAACAGCACTCGAATTTTCTAGAGCTTCTATAATATCCTGCCAATACACAGCAGTATCAACTTCAATTGTGAAATCTCTATCAATAAACTGGTATAAAGGAACTGGTTTTAGTATTTTATCAGCTTCGGTAATTAATTTTTCGGTTATTTCAATTTCTAAAATACTTACCTCGCTGCTTATTCTGTCTAGCTTGAGTTTAGAAGGCTTGATCTGTCCAAATGATCCAATATTAATATTGGCAACATATATTTCGGCGTACCTTCCTTTTACGAAATTACTACTCTCTGAATTTATTACTTTTATTTTCCAATCATATTTTTCAGAAATTAGGTCTAAGACATTTTTTAGAGCAGTGACGCTGCCATCACCGACTAGACTAACTGCCAAGTGCCAAGCTTCATGCTTACCATTAAGCTTTGTTGTGTCTTTTCTATAAACTCGTGATAGTTCAAAAAAGCCGTAATTATTTTCCCAATAATCTCTATTATTGGATAATATCTTAAGATGGCTAGGTAAAATATTGCTTCTTAGATATTCTTGCTCTATAGATAATGGATTTATGACACTCAAATGTTCGGCTAACCTTAAGTCATTTTCTGCCAGTTGCTTTTTACTAATAAATGAATAGGTCATTATTTCAAAAAGACCCTTACCGACTAGTGTATTCCTTAGGTCATCTATTTTATTGACTAAAGTATTATCATTATTGTTCATTGGTGGCAATTGGGGTAGGGTAGCGGGTAGTTTATCGTATCCCAATATCTTCGCAGCCTCCTCGTAAAGATCTTGTTCGATACGAACATCAGTTCGCCACCATGGACAGGTTACAGAAATTATATGGTTAAAACTTGAAACGTATCGTCTAATACCTCGAACTGTACCTGATTTTTCAAATGCTTTCAGTCCCGTTATCACGACTTTTCCAGCATCATAAGAAGCTTCCAGAACTCCTTTATTGCCCACATACATACCCACATGACGGATACCATCTCTTTCTTTTTTGAGTTTCTGATCTTCAAAATCCCTCTCTAGAAAGATTAAATCGCCGGGCTTAATATCGGCTATCTCGACTCCATTTCCACTATCAAACTGCTGTTTTGCGGTATGCCCAATACTGACCCCTATGAGGGAGTAGAGATATTCCGTTAAATATGAGCAGTCGAAGGCATCCGTCTTATGAGTCTTATAACTTGCCCCTAACAGATAAGGTTTACCCAAATGTTTTGCCGATTCTTTGGCTAGAGAGAAATGCTCTGCATCAAAACCTCTACTTCTTAAGCCGTCAATTAGTTGCTTCTCATCTAGCTTTACACCGATAAATTTATCGGCCCTTCGAACCCTTAAACCAAGGTGCTGAACCCATGGCCAGGCGTAGAGCTGGTCATTCGGTACCTGGATTATACTTGCTCCACAAATATCCTTGAATAAATAGAGAAGTCGTTGCATAGCAAAATCTTGGAGGGGGAGAGGTAGTCCCTTTTCAAACCGACCACTGGATTCGGTTCTTATGCCGTGGCGTAAAGCAGAGCGGCGCACTGTAGTTTTATTAAAGTTTGCTACTTCTATAAGTATTTCTTTAGTATCTTCGTCTACTTCTGTTTTTAATCCACCCATAACGCCGGCGATTGCGACTGGACCCTTCTTGTCTGCTATCACCAAGTCATGTTTGGTTAGGTTTCTAGCCTCTTTATCTAATGTTGTAATTATTTCATTTGATTTCGCAAACCTCACCCGTGGTGAACCCTCAAGCTTAGAGTAGTCATAGGCGTGAGAGGGTTGGCCAGTCTCAATCATCACAAAGTTTGTTATATCTACTATTGGATTAATAGACCTCATACCTGAAGCTAGCAAGTTATCCACAAGCCATGCGGGTGATTTAGAATTATGTTTCACGGAGAGTTTCACGGAAATAAATCTACTGCACTCGCCTATTTCTGCATTCTTAACTAGCTCGCTGTCACTATACTCAACTACTTCACTTTTAGGGTATCTTATATCGTTGCCGGGCGAATTAGCGGCAATTTCACGGGCTAAGCCAAGGACTGAAAGCATATCCCAACGATTCGCAGGTGTCTTAATGTCTATGATGTCTCCAGTATTTTCTATGTCGCACAATGATATACCAAGGGGTAGACTGGGGTCTAGCTCAAGAAGCCCACTATGATCATCGTTTATGCCTAATTCCTTGGCTGAGCAAAGCATGCCTTGGGATTTCTGACCACGTAAGCTTGCTACTTTTATTTTATTACCGTCAGGCAAAACTGACCCGGGCTGAGCATAAGCTACGATCATATTTTCTTTCAAATTAGGTGCGCCGCAGACAACGGTAAATTTATCTTTACCAATCACCAATTCAGCAATCCTAAGTTTGTCCGCATTAGGGTGTGGTAAGACTTTCAAAACTTTGGCAGTAACAATTTTCTTATCCAGCTCTATTGAGCTAATTATTTCTTCTACTTCGACTTCAGTGCGCTCAAGGGCAACTACAATACCATCTGTAGACAGTTTATTTTTTAAGTAATTATTAACTAAATTTACTGGTAGTTTCATATCAAAATTGCTCCAAGAATACGAATCTAGGGCGCCATAACTCCCTAAGATCAGTAAGTCCGTATTTAATATTGGCAATGCGCTCTGCGCCCCATCCAAAGGCAAAACCAGTGTATTTCTCGGGATCGATACCACCATTTATTAAAACTTGTGGATGAATCATACCTGCCCCACCCAATTCTAACCATTTACCCTTATATTTGCAGTCTAACTCAACTGACGGCTCGGTGTATGGAAAATAACTGGCTCTAAATCTAATATCTACCTCAGGTCCAAGAAGGCTCTGCACCACCGTAAGTAACGTCCCCTTTAGATCAGACATTGATATACCCTCTCCTACAACCAGGCCCTCTATCTGGTAAAAGGACCAAATATGAGTAGCGTCCTCATCTTCATTTCGAAATACCCTTCCTGGCACAATAATTTTAAATGGTGGCTTATTATTTTCCATAAATCTAATTTGAGTTCCTGAAGTATGTGTTCTTGGAACCAGGTTACTCTTACCATTATTCACATAGAATGTATCCTGCATCTCTCTAGCTGGGTGATCCTTTGGCATGTTAAGTGCCTCGAAATTGTACCAGTCCGTCTCTATTTCATCACTGTCCACTATTGAAAAGCCCAACCCTCTAAAAACATCATAAGTTTGGGACAATACCTGACTCGTCGGGTGCTTATGGCCATGAGCAAAAGATCTTTCACTCAATCCAGGTAGACTCAGGTCTAATCCTGGCAGATCCGTGCCTTTATCAAGCGATTCGCGGGCAGCCTTATAATACACTTCGAGTTTAGACTTGAGGCTATTGAGATTTTTTCCGTATTCAGCTCTGTGGTCGGCGGATAACTTAGGTATAGATGAAAATCCCTTCATCACACCACTGTCTGAACCCAGGTACATAGACTTAGTCTTATCCAGATCAGGCTTAGACTTAACATTATTAAAATCAGCTTTGGCTTTGGCCAAAAAACTGTCTGAGAATATATCTTCTATCATCATTTCCTTCTTGTCCTAAAAAATAGCTCTACTATAACTACAGTAATTCCTAGAAGTATTACATCGCGTGAAGTTAAGCTTCTTAGACTAGACAAAGCCAATAGAAGAGCTGCACAAAAACCTAACAATAAGCCCGAATTTAACGATGACAGTAGGGCTTTTCTAGGTTGATCTCTATGGTCACTCCTTCTTAACTTCCAGAGAAACTCTAATAGCACTATAAGACTAGATACTGCGACTAAAAAACCAATAAACCAGAAAGTGATGGCTGCAGGACCGAGCTCTTTAGGGGTATAGTTATAGCTAACCATAAATAATGTTAGACTTACACCTATAAAGATAATAGAAAGCAAGGAAATAGT
>CAILAD010000015.1 GCA_903832035.1 uncultured bacterium | reverse complement strand
ATATCAGAATTAGGCTTTATAAGACTAACATTATGGATCTCGGGAAATAGTCCGCTAATTACACTTCCCTCAGAAACTTTTTCTGATGGCTTAGTGTTTTTACCATCTATAGTGACATTATTAGCTTTGATAATTTCAGACCACATCGCACGGCTAAAGTCCGGAAATTTATTTGCTAGTATTGAATCAATACGCCCCTTAGACTGCCTATCATCGACAGTAAATTCAAACTTTTTCATAATATAATTTTATATGTGTCTTCCTAATGAGTCCAGTTGCTCACGTGTGCCCATCATTATGAGCTTATCACCTGAATAAATAATCTCTTGTCCCGAAGGATTAACTTTACTAGCACCATCAAGGCTATTTATGGCTAGAACAGTACTACCGGAAGCTACAGATTCAATAAAATGGCCTATCTTGGAACCAACTAACTTAGAGCCCTTAACAACTTCCAGCTCCTCGACTTGCAATTCTGACGACGCCTTATTAGAGAGTACATCTATAAAATCTAAAACATTTGGTCTAATTAACATAGTTGCCATGTGGAAGCCGCCAATTTGACTGGGCATCGCAACTTTGTCTGCGCCAGCTTTCTCTAGTCTAGGTACATTTTCGTGATGGTCGGCTCTTGCCACTATATAAAGTGATGGATTTATCTGACGCGCAGCTAAGGTAATAAATAAATTACTTGCATCACTCTCTAACGCAGCGACAACTCCTTTAGCTTTATCGAGTTTTACCTTCATTAGCACATCTTCCCTAGTACTGTCCCCCACAAACGCCGTATAGCCCCTGGAAATAGCATCTCTTACCCTATCCTCATTATCATCTACACCAACAAATTTAACGCCCTCAGTCTCGAGTTCTTTTGCAATATTAATACCGACGTTACCGAGTCCGCATACTACATAATGATCTTTTATATTTACTAATTTTGCTTTCACTTTATTCCTCTTTAATCCGTCACCTAAATTAATCATATAGTCTACAAGCGTTTTGAGCAAATAAGCTATTATTAGCAGACTAGTTACTATCAGAAACAACACTGTAATCCTGGATAGGAGGTGCTGCATGTGGTCATTATCATGGTGGGCCAATATAATATACACAGTCCTGTATAAACTCTCACCAGTACTGATTTTTTCGGTGTAGCTAAAAATTAAAGTAGATAAAATTACGGCTGCTAAACCAGCTAGCATAATCTTTATAAACTGTTTCCTAGACGGTGACATAAGTACTATTATATATCATTTATTAGTTTTTTTTCACAATGCGTAAAAAACTCCCCAGTGGGGAGTTTTTTTACTAACGTTTTGAGAACTGTGGTGCTTTTCTAGCCTTCTTAAGTCCTGGTTTTTTACGTTCTTTAACTCTTGAGTCGCGAGTCAAGAAACCACCACCCCTAAGGGTAATCCTGAATTCATCATTCATGTCTAGTAGTGCTCTAGCTATGCCAAGTCTGATAGCTTCTGCCTGTCCAGATAAACCACCACCCTCTACACGAGCATTTACATCCATAGTCTTATCCTTTGCTAGCAATACAAGTGGAGCCGATAGTTTTTGTTCAAAAACATCACTACCAAAGTAATCTTTAGGAGTCTTGTCATTAACCATAATTACACCCTTACCATTTGTAAGTCTAATTGTTGCAACTGATCTCTTTCTTCTTCCAACTCCAGTGTAATACTGTTGTTTGGATACTTTTGTTGTAGTTTCTGCCATTATTTAGACTCCATAGTAATTAATTTGGGCTTTTGTGGATCATGCGGGTGATCAGTACCAGGGTAAACCTTAAGGTTTTTTAGCATTAGAGGCTGCAATTTATTCTTAGGTAACATTCCAGAAACAGCATGTTCTATAACCTTATTGGGATCTTTTATAAGCTGATCTTTTAAGCTAATATCTCTTATCCCACCAGGGTAACCAGTGTGGTGATAATAAAACTTGTCAGTCATTTTTTGACCAGTCACACTAACTTTTGAAGAGTTTATAACAACTACGATATCGCCACATACTACATTTGGGCTATAGCTTGGCTTGTCTTTACCGCTAAGTAGTCTGGCGATCTGGGTGGCTAGTCTGCCAAGTGTCTTGCCTTCTGCATCTACTAAATACCAGTCTTGCTTTACGTCTGCCGATTTTAGACTAAAAGTTTTCATTTTTTACTCTCTTTCTTGGTCTTGGTGCCAGATATCTTCGTAGTTACTACATCCTTACTCTTGGCTTTAGTTACTTTTGCAGGTACTTTTTTAGTATCCTTAGCAGTGGCGTCGGCCTTGGCAGTGTAATCGTCATCTAATACTATTTCCACTACTGCCATCGGAGCACCATCACCTAGCCTAGTACCGGTCTTGATAATTCTAGTGTATCCACCATTTCTACTTTTAAAGCCATTGACTAGGTCAAAGTTTAATTTTTGTGCTGCTACAGGGTTAATTGTCTCAGCCATAATAGCTCTGTAGGCTGAAAGGGTTTGCTTCTTAGCTCTTGTAACTTGCTTCTCGAAGTAAGGGGCTAGTTCTTTAGCTTTTGCCTCAGTAGTTTCTAGCTTTTCGTACAATATTAGACTATCTAGAAGCCCACGAAGTAGGGCTCGGCGAGGGCCGGCCTGGCGTGATAATTTACGACTGGAGTATGCGTGACGGTGCATGAGTAACTACTCCTTATCTCCCTCTGCATCAGACTTGTTAACACCTAGTTCGTCTAGTTTTTCCAAGACTTCTTCGTATGCTTTTTGACCAAAGCCCTTTAGCTCTTTTAGCTCAGTTGGTTTTAATTCCATTATTTCTTTAATTGTCTTGATATCATTATTCATTAAAGCATTCGTAGTTCTAGGACTAAAGTTTACTTCATCGATTGATATTTGAGCCATATCAGATTCTTGCTTTTCTGCGGCGGTAATTATTCCGTCAGAACCTACACTCACAACATCATGACCAGCTAAAACCTGAAGGTGACCTACGAGTATCTCGGCTGATTGCTTTACTGCATCGCTAGCTGAAACTGTACCGTCGGTTTCAACTTCTAGTATAAGTTTATCTAGGTTGGTCATCTGACCTACACGAGTGTTTTCAACGTTATAACGAACTCTCTTGATTGGGGTGTAAATTGCATCTATGGCAATCATACCGACTGGTAGCTTCTCACTGGCTCGGCTTTCAACGGCAACATAACCTCTACCTTGTTCAATGTGAAGATCCATTTCTAGTTTACTTTTTGAACCATCTAAGTTAGCGATTACCAACTCTGGATTGGCTACTTCGATTCCTGAGACTGTCTTAATATCAGCTGCGGTAACCTCGCCTTTTCCAGACTTTTTAAGGCTGATAGTGATAGGTTCTTGGTGGTTATTAGCAAATCGTACCTGTTTAAGGTTTAGGATTATTTCTATAACATCTTCACGCACACCAGGTACAGCAGAGAATTCGTGACTTACGCCTTCAATTTTTACACCAGTAATAGCGCTACCGGCTAAGCTAGATAGCAAGACTCGACGCATGGCATTTCCTAAGGTCATACCATATCCGGGATAAAGTGGCTCGACTTCAAAAGTAGAACTGTTGCCTTGGCTATTAACTTCTTTTATTTCTGGTAGGTTTATGTCGTATAACACTTTTTAACTCCTTTGTTATTTATTAGCGTGAATAGTATTCAATAATTAATTGTTCTGCTATCTCTTCAGTGATCTCTTCTCTTACTGGCTCTCCCGTAACTTTGGCGGTCATTTTCTTAGGATCAAAACTTAACCAACTAGCTGAGATAGTATTGGACTGAATAGTTTCAGCTGCCTGTTTGAAATACTCATTGTTCTTACTTCCATCTTTAACAGCAATGACATCTTTTGGCTTGACCCTAATAGATGGGATATCTACCTTTTTACCATTAAGCGTAATGTGGGCATGTGTTACAAGCTGTCTTGCTGATTGTCTTGATGGTGCTAGACCTAGTCTATATACGGCATTATCAAGTCTAGTTTCTAGCAACCTTAGTAGGTTCTCACCACTTACACCATTCTGTCTTTCAGCTTCCCTAACATAATTTCTAAACTGACGTTCTAGTATTCCATAAGTTCTTTTAACTTTTTGTTTTTCCCTTAGCTGTAGCGAGTAATCACTTGGCTTACTTCGTCTACTTTGCCCGTGCTGTCCAGGTCCGTATGGTCGCCTTGCCATAGCTTTAATAGCCTTAGGGTGAAGTTCTACGCCTTCGCGTCTAGAAAGTTTAACAATAGGGGTTAGATTTCTTGCCATAGCTAAATTCTCCTAGCCTTTCTTGGTCTACATCCGTTATGTGGAATGCCAGTAATATCTTTGATACGGTTAATTCCTACGCCTGAAGCCATTAATGCACGGACTGCTGCTTCACGACCTGAACCTATACCTTTTATAATAACGTCTACCTTAGTTAATCCCATGTCTTTAACTTGTTCGATAGCTTTCTCTGCTGCGATTTGAGCGGCATAGGGAGTGCTTTTTCTGCTTCCCTTGAATCCTGCTGATCCAGATGACTTCCAAGCCACTACGTTACCGTTGTCGTCAGTAATACTAACGATGGTATTATTAAATGTAGCCTGAACGTGAACAGTACCTTTTGGTAAGCTTCTCTTTGTCTTTTTGCGTCTAGTTTTAGTTGGTGTTGCCATATTTTATTTACTCAGTTATTTTTTAAGTTTTAGCTGCTGCTTTTTTCTTACCAGAACCTACAGTAACTCTTTTACCACGCTTAGTTCTAGCATTTGTTTTTGTTCTCTGACCCCTCGAAGGTAATTGTGCTGCATGACGAAGACCTCGGTATGCCTTTATATCCTTTAGTCGCTTGATATTACCAGTTACTTCACGAGCCAGGTCAGCTTCTACCTTTAGGTTCTTGTCTATGTACTCACGTAGCTTTAGTAGGTCGTCTTCAGTTAAATCTTTAACTCTAGTATTGGGGTTTATTTTAACCTCTTCTAGTATTTTTTTGCTTGTTTCTAAGCCAATGCCGTAGACATAGGTTAGGCCTATCTCTACTCTCTTTTCATTAGGAATGTTTGTACCTGCAACACGTGCCATAATTATCCTTGCCTCTGCTTATGTTTAGGATTTTCACAAATAACCGCTACTCTACCGCGGCGGCGGACTATTTTGCACTTAACGCACATTTTTTTGACTCCAGCTCGTACTTTCATAATTATTTATGCCTAAATGTTATTCTACCTTTATTGAGGTCATATGGTGTCATTTCTACTGTCACTTTATCACCTGGTAGTATTTTTATATAATGCATCCGCATCTTACCAGAAATATGGGCCAGTATTTCATGGCCGTTTTCTAGCTGCACTTTAAAGTTGGCATTTGGTAACGCCTCAACTACAGTGCCTTCTACTTCGATTACTTCCTTTGTGTTTGTCATTAGATTGCGTATCAGGTTAGTATTATATATGTTCTTGATATGATTGTAAAGACTTTTTTTCTACTTTTTGCCACTAGTATTGCTCATAAGTGGCCATTAAAGCCTTAGATTCTATTTTCTTTAAAGTCTCGATAATAACAGCCACAATAATCAATAAGCCAGTCCCGCCAATACTTAGTACGCTAGAGGATTTGAGTACACCCTGAAGTATAAATGGGAAGATAGCTAACAGACCCAGGGCTACCGACCCAAAGAGTGTTAATCTAGTAATTATTTTTTTCAGATATCTACTTGTCTCTTTTCCTGGCCTAATGCCTGGTATAAAACCACCTTGTTTTTGAAGATCTTCTGCTATTTCGTCGGGTTTAAATACCACTGCGGTGTAAAAATATGTAAAACCCACTACCAGCAGGAAATATGTAACCGTATAGACAGTGTGGTTCGGTTGGAATACAGTCTTGAGCCACGTAGCACCTTGAGCTAACCAGACAGTTTTAGCGTTAGCGAATATTTGCCCGAGGAAACCTGGCAGAGATAAAAATGCTAGGGCAAAAATTATTGGTATAACTCCGGCGGTTATTAACCGTATTGGCAGATGGGTATCAACCCCTCCATACCTAGAATCACCGGCAATTCTGCGTGCGTAAGAAATGGGTATGTTTCTCTGGCCTTCGTTGAGTAGTACAACAAAAAGAACTACTGCAGCTGCGACTATCGCAAAGAATGCGAGAGAAAATATTTTAGTACTATCGGCTTGCGCCAAGCTAAATTGCTGAGCTAACTGAGTTGGTAGGTTCGAGACAATCCCCGCCAATATTAGTATTGATATACCATTGCCAATTCCTCTATCTGTGACTATCTCTCCTAGCCACATTAAAAGCATTGAACCACCCGTAATAGCCGTACACATTAATACCCATTGATAGATATTTGGGTTACCTATTAAATCAACACCCGCTATCTGTTGAGATAGTGTCCTAGCTAACACTACCATGGCTATCGACTGAATAATTGCCAATGGCAGAGTCAGTAGTCTTGTATAATAATTAATCTTTTGCTGACCTGCTTCCCCTTCTTTTTTAAGGGCTTCAAGCTGAGGCACTACTTGAGTAAGTAGCTGGATGATTATTGAGGCATTAATATATGGGCCCAAACCCATTAGTAGGATAGAAAAATTACTTAAAGCACCACCTGTGAATAAGTTAGCAAAACCCAATAAGGGGTTACTCTGAAAAAGCCTTAGTAGGAAGCTGTGTAGCTTTGCTGTATCAGGAACCGGGACCGGAACATGAGATAGCAGGCTGTAAACAGCGAGTATAGAAAATACTACTATTAATCTATTACGCAAATCCTTGTTTTTGTACATTTGCGTTAATAGCGCTTTATTCATTTACCCTCCTCTACTTAGTTTTATTTGGTGTAGCTTCGGCTTTAGTAGCCTTTTTGGATCCCTTTTCAGCTTTTTTTATTTCTGGCAGAACTACTTTTCCACCGGCTTTTTCGACTGCTTTTATTGCGCTCTTACTTGCTGCATCTACGCTAATTGTGACTTTAGTTGTAATACTTCCGTTACTTAGTAATTTTACAAGTTTTTTTTCACTAGCCATACCAGCTTCAGCAAGAACCTTCTTATCTACTATAGCTTTTCCAATCTTAGATATTTGATCTAAAGAAATTACTTGATATTGCTTATGAGACAAGGCCTTGAAACCCCGGACCTTAGGTAATCTTCGACTTAGCTTAGTCTGTCCACCTTCAAAACCTAATTTAACTCCGCCGCCAGTCCTTGAATTTTGACCCTTAGTTCCTCGTCCTGAGGTTTTACCAGAACCACTTCCAATACCACGACCTAGTCTTTTTGTATCTTTATGTTTAGCTGCTTTGATTTCGTGTAGTTTCACTTCTTAGTCTCCTTTACAGGTTCGTCCTTTTGGAGTGACTTTAGGGCTGCAATTGTTGCATATGCATTATTGATTTTATTACTTGATCCTAATGATTTAGTAAGTATATCCTTAACTCCAGAAACTTCTAGTATTGCACGAACTGTTCCTCCCGCGATAACTCCTGTACCAGGAGCAGCTGGTTTCATGAATACAATAGCTCCATCTGAACTAACCTTAACTTCATGAGGGATAGTACTATTCTTTAGTGGGAAAGTTATCATAGACTTCTTAGCTGTAGCTACAGCTTTTACGATTGAGCTAGGGGCGTCTCCACCCTTACCAACACCTACGCCAACTTTACCAGCACCATCACCTATAACTACTGTAGCTCTGAAGCGGAATCGTCGTCCACCTTTCACCACTCTAGTAACTCTATCTAGTGCAATTATTTTTTCTTCAAATTCACTTGGTGTATTATTCATGTCTCTCATAATTATTTCCTTTAAAAATCCAATCCATTAGCTCTGGCTGCATCTGCTAATGCCTTAACTCGACCATGATATATTCGGAAACCTCTATCAAAAACTACTTTTTTTATCTTAGCATCTTTAGCTGACTTTGCTATTTCCTGACCTACCCATTCAGCTTTTTGTGTCATTGTCTTCTTAGCAACTTCTTTATTACCGATAGTTGACTTATATACTAGAGTGTTACCCTTAGTGTCATCAATTAGCTGAGCCGTTACGTTTAAATTAGATATGCGCACACTAAGCCTTGGTCGCACTGAGCTACCTGATATCTTAGCCCTTACTCTGGCTTTTGTTAATTTTCTTCGAATTGTTATTCTTTTATTCATAATACTATCCTGCCGCCTTTGCTGCTGTTTTACCAGCCTTGCGTCTTATTACTTCACCTTTGTATTTTATACCCTTGCCTTTATACGGCTCTGGTTTTTTAAGCTCCCTAATGGCTGCTGCAACTGAACCTACTCGTTGCTTATCAGCACCACTAACAGTTATAGTAGTCTGCTCAACGCTCAGCTGGATGTCCTGGGGTGCATCATACTCTACGGGGTGTGAAAAGCCTAGATTCATTACTAGTTTACTTCCTTGCAAGGCTACTCTGAAGCCTACGCCATTCACTTCAAGTACTTTAGAAAAGCCTTTTGATACTCCCTCTAGGTTATTTGCAATCAAGGTTCTTTGCATACCCCATAGCTTTAAGCTTTCCTGGCTCTCTTCATGGGGAGTTACTTCAATTCTGTTTTCTTTTTGTTCAATCTTAAAGTTAGGTAGCACATTAAGACTTAACTCTCCCTTGGGACCGCTTGCCGAAATAGAGTTGTCAGTAATTTTTACTGTTACTCCGGCTGGTATTTCTATTGGTAATTTTCCGATTCTACTCATATAAAACTCCTAGTACACCGTACATATTAATTCACCACCGACGCCTTTTTTCTTGGCTTCGCTACCAGTCATAATGCCAGCAGGAGTTGATATTATAACTATACCTCTACCACCAAGGACGCTAGGAATTTCTGATTTGGGTGTATACATCCTTCGGCCTGGCTTGCTAATTCTAGCAATAGTGGTAATTTTCTTTTCAGCACCAGAAAGCTGGACCTCTAGGGCGGGGAATGCTCCAGTCTTAGTTTCTTTAACCCCTGCTATATAGCCTCTGGCCTTTAAGATCTTAGCTATTTCAAACTTAACCTTAGAGTGAGGTATAACAACGGCTGACTTATTTGAGCTTAAGCCATTCCTTAATCTTGTTAGCATATCTGCAATTGGATCTGTAGTCATCATTTCATTATCTCCTTACCAGCTCGACTTAGTTATGCCAGGTATGCGACCATTACTGGCTTGCTCTCTAAATGTAATTCTAGATAGTCCAAAGTCACGTATGTAAGCGTGTGGTCTTCCTGTAATTTCACATCTATTATGCAGCCTAGTTGGGTTAGCATTTCTAGGTAGCTTAGCTAGGCCTTCGATATCGCCAGCTGCTTTAAGCTCTGCTCTTTTAGCAGCATATTTAGCTGATAGTTTTTGTCTTTTTAATTCTCTTTGTATTAATGCTTTTCTGGCCATAGCTATTCTCCTTTCTCTAACGGCAGTCCTAGCTTCTTAAGAAGTAGCTCAGCATGCCCTTTATCTTTAGTATTACTTACAATATTTATCTGTAGTCCATGTGTAGCACTTGCGTCTTCGAAACTGATTTCTGGAAAAACTGTCTGATCAACTATCCCAATGCTGTAATTACCCTGTGGGTCAAAACTCTTCCTAGATAGACCCCTAAAGTCGCGCATTCTTGGAATTACAACTGAGATGAGCCGGTCTAGGAAATTCCACATGTGGTCACCCCTTAGCGTTACCTTAACACCTATTGGATTTTCTTCACGTAACTTGAAAGAGGCTATACTGTTTTTGGCCTTAGTAATGACGGGTTTTTGTCCGCTAATTTTTGTAATTGTTGCGACTACAGCGTCAAGATGTTTACTGTCCTGAACAGCTCTACCCACACCGGCATTGATAACTATCTTTTCAATTTTTGGAATGTTGTTTACGTTATCCAAAGACAACTCTTTCATGAGTTCGTCCTTAAGCTGTTTCTGGTATTTTTCTTGTAATCGATTCATTTCTTAACCTCAGTCTTCTTTGTTGTAGTCTTCTTTGTTGTAGTCTTTTTAGCTGGCTTTGTGGCTGGCTTATTCTTGAAAGAAGAAACTTTGAATATTCTCTCTTTTTTACCTGATGCGCTTATTTTATAACCTACTCTTGCTGGCTTTCCAGTTTTAGGATCCAGTACCATGACCTTGCTAGAGCTGATTGGCTTAGTAACCTCTACAATTCCGCCCTTAGGGTTAATTTGTGAGGGTTTGAGGTGTTTTTTAGCAACATTAACTCCTTCAATAACAACTTGATTAGTCTTTGGCAAAACAGCTACTATCTCGCCCTTTTTGCCTTTGTACTTACCACTTATTACTAGTACTTTATCTTTTTTTATAAGTTTCATTAGAGTACCTCCGGAGCTAAAGAGATAATTTTCATATAACCATGTTCACGTAATTCTCTGCATACTGGGCCAAAAATTCGCGTTCCTCTAGGTAATTTGGCCTTATCTATTATTACAGCAGCATTTTCGTCAAACTTAATTGCTGAGCCATCTGCTCTAGTGATATTACGCTTAGTCCTAACTATTACGGCTTGGACTACTTCTTTTTTCTTAACAGTGCCGTTAGGTGTTGCGGTCTTTACGGAAGCTACAATAATATCTCCAATACTAGCGTAGCGTCTCTTACTACCACCAAGAACCTTTATGCAGTAGATTTCTTTAGCGCCTGTGTTATCGGCAACATGCAATCTTGTTTCTGCCTGTATCATTTCTTCACCTCATTGGTGCTAACAATCTTAGATACACTAAAATGTTTATCCTTACTGATTGGTCTAGTTTCTGTAATCTCGACTACGTCACCTTTTTTACACTTGTTATTTTCATCATGCGCTTTAAAGGTGTTGGTCTGTTTGTAGTTCTTTTTATAAATTGGGTGTTTCTTAAGAGTTTCCACAGCAACAACTACTGTTTTATCCATCTTATCAGAAACCACTTTACCTGTGATTATACGTTTCATTTGGCTTCTCCTTTGATTTCTACTTCTCTCTGGATTGTAAGAATTCTAGCTATGTCTTTCTTTACCGCAGATATTTGCTTAACGTTCTTTACTTCTTTTGTTCTGTATTCGATAGCTAGCTCTGCAAGTTTTTTGTGAAGATCTTGTAGCTTGTTATTTAGTTCTTTAGCTGATGTATTTCTTAATTCTTTATTTTTCATTGTTTTCTCCAGCCTGTGCTTTAACTAAGAATTTAGTTTTAACAGGTAGTTTCATAGCCGCGAGACGCATAGCCTCTTTAGCAGTTGCTTCATCAACGCCATCTAACTCGAATAATATCTTTCCTGCCTGGACCTTAGCAACGTAATGATCCAATGCACCCTTACCAGATCCCATTCTTACTTCAGCGGGCTTCCTGGTAACAGGTGTGTGGGGAAATATTCTTATCCATATTTTACCACCACGCTTAATATATCTAGTCATAGCTCTACGGGCAGCCTCAATCTGACGAGATGTAATTCTCTCATTGCTTAGACTCTTAAGTCCATATTTTCCGAAGTTTATTTCGGTACCACGAGTTGCTACGCCGTCGTTACGGCCCTTCATAGCTTTCCTAAATTTGGTTTTTCTTGGTAGTAACATGTCTTATCCTTTATATACCCATACTTTAACACCAATAATTCCGTAGGTAGTCTGGGCTCTAGCGGTACCGTATTCGATATTAGCTTTTATAGTGTGGAGTGGAATACTTCCTTGTGATGCTGATTCAGTTCGCGCCATCTCAGCACCGTTCAAACGACCAGCAACTGTTATTTTTGTACCTAGCATTCCAGACTTCATTGAATTATCGACTGCACCCTTTATAACTCTTCTGAATGCCATACGACGTTCAAGCTGTGAGGCTACATTTTCTGCTATCAACTGGGCATTAGTCTCGGGGCTCTTAACTTCCTCAATATTTAGCTTCATGTCTTGGCCTATAAGCTTCTTAAGGTCTGTTTTTAGGGCTTCTACTCCTGCTCCACCCCTGCCGATTACAACACCGGGCTTACTAGTGAATATGGTGACGATTATTTGACCAGTAGATCGTTCAATTTCTATAGAAGCAAGTCCTGATCTAAAAGCAAGTTTTTTAGAAATAAGTTCTCTAATTTTAATATCAGATATCAAATTACTACGAAAATCTTTTCCGCCAAACCACTTACTGGACCAATTTTTGGTCACAGATAGACGTAAACTAATTGGATTAACTTTTTGACCCATTACTTTGACTCCTTACTTGATTTAGTCTCATTTTTTTCACTCAAGACTACTGTCAAATGAGCCTGGGGGTGTATTATCGGACTTGTCATACCTTTTGAGCGTGGTCTCCATCTTTTTAGTTTTCCACCTTGATCAACTTTAATTTCATCAATTATAAGCTGGTTAGATTTAAGATTATAATTGTGCTCTGCATTAGCTACTGCACTATGAATGGTATCAAAAACCATCCCGGATCCCTTCTTAGGTTGTGCTGCAAGAGACTGCATAGCACTTCGAACATCCACACCCCTAAGTCCGTTGATAGAAAGTCTTAATTTCTGTGCAGAAATACTTAGATTTCTAGATTTAGCTAGTACCTTCATTACTTACCTCCCTCGGCCTTAGCTAACTTACCACCATGACCTCTGAATTTACGTGTAAGTGAAAATTCTCCGAGTTTGTGACCAACCATATTTTCGTTAACTAATACCGGTACGTGTGTCTTACCGTTGTGTACTGCTATAGTCCTACCAACCATTTCAGGAGAAATAGTTGAAGATCTTGACCAAGTTTTAATTATGGTCTTGTCTGTTGGGCTAAGCGCCAAAACTTTTTTAAGTAGTTTCGGGTCTATAAAGGGTCCTTTTTTAGCTGAACGACTCATCTCTTTCCTCGCTTTCTGCCTCTTACTATCATTGAATCGGTATATTTACGACGTCTTGTTTTTAATCCAAGAGCTGGTTTACCCCAAGGAGTCTTAGGGTGCTTCAGGCCGATTGAGTTACCGCCTTCACCACCACCATGTGGGTGATCAACTGGGTTCATGGCTTTACCTCGAACCTGCGGTCTTCTACCCATTTTTCTTTTTCTACCAGCACTACCAATCTTAATATTCTGATGATCAATATTGCCTACCTGACCAAGTGTTGCGTGGCAGTCTTGGTGAATTAGTCTAACTTCTCCAGAGGGTAATTTAATCTGAACAAATTCACCTTCTTTAGCTGCCAGCTGAGCTTTAGCGCCAGCTGAACGAACAAGTTGTGCGCCACCACCTAGTTTCAATTCGATATTACAAATTACAGAACCTAGTGGAATATTTTTTAGTGGCATTCTGTTACCAGCTTTCACCTCTGCATCTTCACCAGCGCTTATCTTCTTGCCAACTCGCATAGTAGTTGTTGCTGGTATATATGCTTTAGAGCCGTCTTCTAGTCTTAATAGCGCTAAATGTGCAGATCTATTAGGATCATACTCTAGGGCAATTATTTCGGCTGACTCTATCTGATCGAGCTTAAAATCTATAAGTCTAATGTGACGTTTCACACCACCACCACGGTGTCTTATAGTAATCTTTCCTTGATTATTTCTTCCTGACTTTTGCTTTTTAGATATAATGAGTGATTTTTCTGGACGTTTCTTGGTAAGTGAAGAAAAGTCTGCAACACTCATGTTACGTCTAGCTCCGGTATTTTGTTTGAGTAGTCTTGTTGCCATTATTTACTTTCCTCGAAAATACTAATCTTTTGTCCATCTTTAACTGTAACGAAAGCTCGCTTAACATTTTTTCGCGTACCTGACTGACCCTTAAATTTCTTAACTTTACCTTTTAGTACGCTAGTACGTACATTAATAACATCAACTTTGAAACTCTTACTGACAGCATCAGTAACCATTAGTTTGTTAGCACTCAATGGGACTTCAAACATGTAGGTCCCAGTTCCTGCTAGAGAAATACTTTTCTCTGAGATAATTGGCTTTAAGATTAATTGCTTCATTACTTCTTACCTCCTAGCCATTTTTCTAATCCTTCTAGGGCAGGCTTCTCAATTATAATTACATCCGCATTCAGTATGTCGTAAGTTCGAATAAGCTTATAGTCTACAACCATCACACCTGGGAGGTTTGATGCAGCAAGCACAAATTTACCGTCTACTTCTGAAGTTATCAACATAACTCTTCCAGTTGCTTCAAGCTTACCTAAAAGAGCATCTGCTAGCTTTGTCTTAGGCTCGGCAACGATAAACTTATCTATAACCTTAATAACAGCAGTTTTTGAGGCTAATGCCATCTTGATACTTGCTCTTACCATGCTTGTTGGCATATCTTTTTCGTAGTTCTGTAGGCCTGTTGGTCCATGAGCAACACCACCGTGTCTCCATATATTCACTCTTGTTGAGCCGAATCTAGCGCGACCAGTACCTTTTTGCCTCCATGGCTTACGACCACCACCACTGACTTCACCTCTTGTAAGTGTTTTGGCATTACCCTGTCTAAGATTTGCATTAGCCCGAACTACTGACTGTTTTAATAAGTCATTACTAATCTCTACTTCAAAAACTGATTTTGCTAGAGTGGTTTCTGCAGCCTTGCTGCCAGTACGTGTATAGGTGATTGCTTTCATTTTACTATCCCCTGCACGCGTACTAGCCCCTTGTTTGGACCTGGAATAGCGCCTTTGATTGCGATTATATTCTTATCTGCATCTACTAGAACGATCTTAAGATTTTTTACTGTTACTTTATCGGTACCCATTCTACCAGCCATTTTCTGTCCCTTGAAAACGTGCTGTGGATAACCTGCACCTATTGAACCTGGCTCTCTGTAGTTGTGACTACCATGAGTTTTAGGCCCTCTAGCAAAATTATGTCTTTTTATTGTGCCTGCAAAGCCTTTACCTTTGCTTATTCCGGATACTTCTACCATATCTCCAACTGAAAAAACATCTGCCTTAATAATGTCGCCAATATTGAAAGCGCTATTTTCTTCTGTTTGGTCACTATCTAATGTAGTAATTCTGAACTCAGCAATATGCTTACTTTTAGCCTTAGATTTCTTTAGGTGGCCTTCTTGCGGCTTAGCTATGTGTTTAGATTCACCAAAACCAACCTGTATGGCATCGTAACCGTCTGTGGCAAATTCTTTCACCTGGGTTACTGTGCATGGACCGGCTTGTAGTAGAGTAACAGAATTAACACGACCATTTTCGTCGAATAATTGTGTCATACCTAGTTTTGTTGCAAGTAATGCTTTCATTGTTTTTTTCAGTTTAAAGATAAAATAATATCTGGTTAAATGCTCGGTTTCTAATGATGAATATCGTTAGACCTAAGTATCTACCAGTTGTTAATAAGTTTAACCTACGTGCACGTAATAAAATTGTAAGTCGTTCAATATTGTATCAGATTACAACAGGTACTGTCAACAGGTTTATTATTTGGTAATATTTTCTATAAAAATATCGTAATTCCAAGACTGTACAGACCTAGTAACGCGCCTACAACAAGTAAGCCATACTCTATTTTGCGATCTATCCTAAGAGCCTCGACCTTAGATATAAAAAAGCCCAATACTACACCAGCCGGTATCCATCTGTGACCGCCCCAACCAACCCACACAGTACCTAATAATAGGTAAAGGGCTGCTTTTATCAAAAAAGCTAGATCTGTCTCGTACCTTTTACTTGTGTTCTTTAGCTTTTTTGTCATTTAATAATATTAAAGCACAAAAACTATCCATAAGATAGTTAAGAAGTTAACAACATATTGCTCGAGATTGAGTTAGAATCTAATCCTGAGCAGTGGCTTGTCACCGCAATAGTCTAAATGTCCTTTATAATACTAGTATATAGGCGCTGGAGCCCTTTATGATGCGGCATATGGCGTCCCAATGCCAGATTATATAAAGTAAGATTTAGGCTATTCAAGAAGTGATATATTAATTTATTATTTCAACGCTCCCAATAATAAGTACTTACTCTAGCTAACCCTTGCAAGGTAAACAATTCCTATGTTAACTAATATCAATAGTGCAAAAGAAAGAACAGTAACGATGCATGTAGGGGCGGTAGGCTAGGGCTGGGAGTCAACGATTTAACTTATGTTTTTATATAGCTAGTATTTTTTAAGGATAATTATTATACAAGTATGTAAATAGATATTGTAATGATATCGCAATTCGTATATTATTATTCTTACCACTAATTCGAGTGGCGCACATTGAACATATTGGGGGGTAAATGAGTTTAAAGCTCATTGATGAAATGACCATAGGAGTCACGAATATTTCTAATAACGTGACTTTCTACCGTATCGAGGGTCCGCTGTCATTTAGCCTAGATATCTGCTGGTATCTAAATGATCAACTCGTTACCGTAGACCGTTTTGTACGTCTAGATAGCAAGACTGTAGTATGTCTCGCAAAGACAGAGCTAGACCACGAGCAAAATGAACCAATTGAAAGACTGCTGTGCCAAGCTTGCAACATGACAATTAGGTTCGTGAAGAAAAACAACGCAAAAGTAAAAAGTAAGCTTGAAAAGCTACTGATTCTTAAGGCCCCCAGCCTCACACACCAATCCTAGGCTCTACTAGGTTGAAATATAACCACCCCATATAATATATGGGGTGTATTTTTTTTGAATAACTAACAATAAAAAATGAGCCTCTCGGCTCATTTTTTATTTGGTGTTGCTTTACATTTTTATTTCTATATCTACTCCTGCTGGTAGACTAAGGTTCATCAAGTTATCAATTGTCTTAGGAGTAGGTTCAGTTATATCAATGAGACGTTTATGCGTTCTCATTTCAAACTGCTCCCTAGCATCTTTGTATACGTGAGGACTCTTAACTACAGTATACTTACGCTTATCAGTTGGCAACGGAATTGGTCCAGCAACATTTGCACCTGTTCGTATAGCGGTATCAATTATCTGCTTTGCAGACTGATCAATAACCTTATTATCATAGGCTTTTAGCTTAATTCTGATTCTTTGCTTGGTAGGTACTTCTGTTGCTGACATATTTTATGTGTCTACTTGTTAATCTTAGTAACTACACCTGCACCAACAGTCTTTCCACCTTCACGAATAGCGAAGCGTAGACCATCTTCCATAGCGATAGGGGCAAGTAGTTTAACTTTAATACTGATATTATCACCAGGCATTACCATTTCAGTTCCTTCTGGAAGTTCTACTTCACCAGTAACATCGGTAGTTCTGAAGTAAAATTGTGGCTTGTAGCCTTTAAAGAATGGAGTGTGTCGTCCGCCTTCTTCTTTCTTTAATACGTAGATTTCAGCATCAAACTCGGTGTGAGGGTTTACTGAACCCGGCTTGGCTAGAACTTGACCACGTTCTATGTCATCACGCTCTACACCACGTAGCAATATTCCTACATTATCTCCTGCTTGACCTTCATCTAGCATTTTCTTGAACATTTCTACGCCAGTTACGACTGTTTTAGAAGTATCCTTTATACCAACGATCTCTACTTCATCGTTAACATTAATTTTACCTTGTTCAATTCTACCGGTTGCGACAGTGCCACGACCTTTAATTGAGAATACATCTTCGATTGGCATAAGGAATGGCTTGTCTAGTTCTCTTTTTGGCTCTGGTATGTACTCATCCATAGCAGCAACAAGTTCCATAATTGCATCTTCGGCATCCTTATCACCTTCTAGAGCTTTTAGGGCTGAGCCCTTGATAATTGGAGCATCCTTATCATAATCATTACTCTCAAGTAGTTCACGGATTTCTACTTCTACTAGCTCAGCTAGTTCTGGGTCTGCCATGTCCATCTTATTCATGAATACTAGAATTTTTGGAACACCAACTTGTCGAGCAAGTAATACGTGTTCACGAGTTTGAGGCATAGGACCATCAGCAGCACTTACTACTAGAATAGCTCCATCAATCTGAGCTGCACCAGTAATCATATTCTTGATGTAGTCAGCGTGACCTGGCATATCTACATGAGCGTAGTGTCGTTTTTCTGATTCATACTCTTCGTGAGAAGTAGCAATAGTTATACCACGCTCTCTTTCTTCTGGAGCATTGTCGATTGTTGCGTAATCTATAGCTTTATTAGTATCACTAGGAAGTCTTTTTGAAAGGACTGTAGTGATAGCTGCTGTTAGGGTAGTCTTACCATGGTCTACGTGACCCATAGTTCCTACATTTACATGTGGTTTATCTCTTTTAAATGATTCTGCCATTTTTTCTCCTTATTAGAAATTTAGAATTTAGTATCAAACTTAAAGACAACAAGATAATTGCCCTGTTTAGACTACTCAATTATAGGTAATAATACTTGATTTGTAAATAGTTTTTTAGGTTAAAAGCTATTTAGTTGACTCGCCAGCTTCTCTTGCTGCTGTGTATTTGCCTTTTAGTTCTTCGGCTACGTTACTTGGAACATCAGCATAGTGATCAAATTCCATAGCATAACTAGCTCTACCCTGGGTCATAGACCTTAAGCTAGTTGCGTATCCAAACATTTCAGCTAGTGGGATGAATGAGCGAATAACCTTAACACCGGTCCGGTCTTCCATTTCGTCCACGCGACCTCGCTTTGCATTAACATCACCAATGACATCACCCATAAAATCCTCAGGCGTAGTTATCTCTACCTTCATAACTGGTTCTAGGATTACAGGATTGGCTTTTCGAACACCTTCCTGAAGCGCCATCGAGCCAGCTATCTTAAAGGCCATTTCACTTGAGTCTACTTCGTGGTAACTACCATCATAGAGTTTACAGTGAACATCCACTACTGGATAACCGGCTAATACGCCGTTGCCCATTGCTTCAATAACACCTTCTTCTACTGGCTTTATATATTCCCTAGGAACTGAGCCACCAACAATAGCATTCTCAAATTCAAATATCTTGCCCTTATCTTCATCGTCGGTATGTACTAATGGACTAAGTTCAAGCCAGACATGTCCGTACTGACCACGACCACCACTCTGGCGTACGAATTTTCCTTCAATCTGAGTGCTACCTTTTATAGTTTCTCTAAAGGCAACCTGTGGGCGTCCAACATTTGCTTCAACTTTGAATTCACGCTTCATTCTGTCAACGATGACATCTAGGTGTAGTTCACCCATACCATCAATGATGGTTTGGCCTGAGTCTTCGTCAGTATGTACCCTAAAGGTTGGGTCTTCTTCACCGAGCCTTGAAAGAGCAATACCCATTTTCTCTTGGTCGGCCTTAGTCTTGGGCTCAATCGCAATACTTATAACTGGCTCGGGGAAGGTTATACTTTCAAGTATCATTGGATCCGTAACATCACTAAGTGTATGGCCTGTAATTGTGGCTTTTAGACCTACTGCTGCAGCAATTTCACCTGCATATACCTGGTCAACTTCTTCCCTTTGATTGGCGTGCATACGTACGATTCTACCAATTCTTTCTTTTTCACCAGTACTAGCATTAAGAACATAGCTACCAGATTTTATAACCCCGGAGTACACTCTAAAGAAAACTAATTTACCAACAAATGGGTCTGTAGCAATCTTAAATGCTAGAGCAGAGAATGGTGCTTCATCAGTAACTTGAATAACTTTTTCTTCACCTGTTTTAGCATCTGTTGCTAGTGGAGGAGTTATATCTAATGGGCTAGGTAGGTATTCAGTAACGATGTCTAATAGTTTTTCTACAATCACACCTCGTCCATCACCACCTGAAACGATGAAAAAATCACCCCTAAGCACGCTCTTTCTAATACAGTTCATTATCTCTTCGGTCGTAAGCTCTTTACCATCTAGATATTTTTCCATTACTTCATCATCAGCCTCTACGGCTGCCTCGATTAGGTGCCGGCGGTAGTTATTAGCTTTTTCTACCATGTCTTCAGGGATTTCACCCTCAATAAGTTCTTTGTCTGTGTAATCTTTGTAGGTGTAAGACTTAAGTGAGATCAGATCTATTACACCGTTAATTTCCTGTTCGAAACCAATAGGTAAATGGATAGGATAGGCGTGCTTAGTAAGTCTTTCGTGGATAGATTCCAAGCTTTTGTAGAAATCTCCACCTGTCTGATTAATTTTATTTATGAAGCATATTCTAGGCACCCCATATTTATCCGCTTGACGCCATACTGTTTCAGACTGAGGCTCTACACCCATCTTTCCATCGAATACTGTTACTGCGCCATCAAGCACTCTAAGGCTTCGTTCAACTTCTACTGTAAAATCGATATGACCAGGAGTATCAATAATATTAATGCGTTTTTCGTTCCAGAAACATGTAGTAGCGGCAGAGGTGATAGTAATACCACGTTCTCTTTCCTGCTCCATCCAGTCCATTGTAGCTTCACCTTCGTGAACTTCTCCAATTTTATGAACCTTACCCGTACGATATAGCACACCCTCTGTTACGGTAGTCTTACCGGCGTCAATATGAGCAATGATACCTATGTTTCTTGTGTCTTCTAAGCTATAATCGCGGGCCATGATTTTCCTTTCTTAATATGTTTTTTTACAGATAGTGCTTTAAAGCTAAAACACTATTATAGTTCAGTATTAGTATCGAGCAAAGTGGGCAAAGGCTTTATTAGCTTCTGCCATCTGGTGAGCATCTTGCTTTTTCTTAATAGCATCACCTTCGTTATTGAATGCATTTACTAGTTCCGTAGCTAGCTTTTTATCAAAGCTCTGGCCTGATTTATTTCTAGCGCTGTCTAAAATCCAAACTAAGGCATAGTGAACCTTACGATCACCTTTTACTTCCATTGGTACTTGGTAGTTAGCACCACCAATTCTTTTAGACTTAACCATAACAGTTGGACTGACATTCTTAACGGCCGTTTCAAGTACTTCAGCTGGTTCTACCTTAGTTTTAATAGCAGCTTTTTCAATAGCAGAATAAACTAGCTTTTCAGCTATTTGCTTTTTTCCATCTTGCATTACTTTATTGATAGTCTTAGAAACCAAGACATTATTATATACTCTGTCTGGACTAATTATTCTTTTTAAAGATTTAGTTACTTTTCTTGGCATGATCTAGTCTTTCTTTCCACTTTCTCGCTTAGTGCCATATTTACTCCTAGACTGTTTACGTCCAGAAACACCCGCAGTATCGAGAGCACCTCTAACTACGTGATACCTTACACCAGGTAAATCCTTTACACGACCACCTCTAATTAAAACAACTGAGTGTTCTTGTAGATTGTGGCCTTCGCCTCCAATATACGCAGTAACTTCCATACCGTTAGTTAGTCGAACACGAGCCACCTTACGGAGGGCCGAGTTTGGCTTCTTAGGAGTTTGGGTAAAAACCTTAGTACAAACACCCCTTTTTAGGGGGGAGTTCATACTTTTAGTTTGTACCTTTAGTGCGTTAAAACTACGCCCTAATGCAGGGGCTTTGCTTTTTTTACCCTTTACAGTACGTGGTTTGCGGATTAATTGGTTTATTGTTGGCATAACTTAAACATTCTATCAGATAGAGCCCTTCTGGTCAAGCTTCCATGTCATCACGGAACCCAGTTCCTACAGGAATTAGCCTTCCTATGATAACGTTTTCTTTTAATCCTCTTAGTTTATCTTGCTTACCACGCATAGCAGCTGCAATCAACACCTTAGTAGTTTCTTGGAAACTCGCTGCCGATAACCAGCTATCAGAGCTTGTAGATATTTTAGTGATAGGCATTAGTAGATCTTCATACGTTGCAGGCTTGGTCTTCTTTTCCTTAGCTATTCCGTTCTGTTCTTCAAGCGAAGCCCTAGAGATAATATCTCCAGAAATAAACTCTGTGCTATTTGGATCTTCAATACGCACCCGAGAGAACATCTGACGAATAATCACTTCTATGTGCTTGGCAGCTATGGTTTGACCCTGGCTTAGATAAATAGACTGTACTTCGTCAATTATGTACCTCTGTACTGACTCTTCACCTTGAAGCCGTAACATATCCTGAAGATTAACTGAACCTTCTGTTAATCTCTGGCCCACCGTGACTAAATCTCCATTATTTACTTCTATAGTAGTGTATTCGGATATAGTGTACTCTCTAGAGTTTCCACTATCGTGAGTTAGGACAATTCTGTCTTTATCAACCTTGACCGTACCGATTCCACCAGCCTTTATTGTCTTCTTGCCGTCAGCGGATTCTGCTAGTACTTGTGATCTAGTTACTGAAGCTCCACTTCTTATCTTAGCCTTCATACCTTTTAGTTCATATTTAGTAACTTTTTGGTCTGCTGGAACTACAGTAACAACCTGCTTATTATCTTTCTTGGCTACTAATACAGTGCCGTCTATTTCGGAAAGTATTGCTTGGCCCTTAGGTGCTCTGGCTTCAAATATTTCTTCTACCCGTGGCAATCCTTGGGTAATATCTCCGCCAATACCGGTAGCATGCTTAGTATTCATGGTTAACTGAGTTCCTGGCTCGCCAATACTTTGTGCAGCCATAATTCCTATGGCTTCGCCCAAGTTAACAGTATTGCCTGTGGCTAAATCTACACCGTAACACTTCTGACATAGCCCCCATGAGCTCTTACATTTGAATACGGATCTTATCTTAACATTCTCAATGCCTAATTTATCGATCTTTTTGGCCATTGAATCTGTAATTAGCTCACCTTTCTTCACAAGCACTTCTGAGGATTTAGGGTCATCAATCTTTTCTAAGGAGTACCTACCAACTATCCATGAAGCTAGGCCATCTTCCCCAACCGCTTCTGCTTCTGCGCGGTTCATTACATATCCTTCTTTTTCGCCACAATCCTTTTCGGATATAACAATGTCTTGAGCTACATCTACAAGTCGCCTGGTTAGGTATCCAGATTCAGAGGTTCTAAGGGCAGTATCAGTTAGACCCTTACGTGCACCGTGGGTACTTATAAAGTACTCGAGCACCCCTAGTCCGTCTTTATAGTTTGATCTAACAGGAAGTTCAATAATCCTTCCTGAAGGGCTAAGCATCAATCCTAGCATACCGCTCATCTTGTTAATTTGACCTAAACTCGCACGAGCTCCAGACTGGAGATCATCCTTAAAAGTAGAGTCGGATCTAGCTAAGGTTTCATCAAGCTTAGACTCAACTTCTTCACCAACTTTTTTCCAAACTTCTACAGTCTTAGTGTAACGTTCATCATTTGTAATAAGACCCTGCTGATACTGGGTAATATATTCTACAGCCCTTGCTTCACCCTCAGATACAAGTGCATCTCTTTCTTCTGGTATAACTAGATCGTCCATACCAATAGATATTCCAGAGTAAGTTGCGTATTTAAATCCTAGGTTCTTTACATCATCTACTAAAGTAGCTGTTACTTCCTTGCCATACTCTGTAAAAACTTGGGCCATTATCTTCTGTAGGGCTGATTTATTAAGAGTTTCGTTAACGAATTCAATTCCTTCTGGTAGTATTTCATTGAATAACAATCTTCCTACGGTAGTATCAGTTAACTCACCCTCAATCATAACTTTAACTTTAGCTCTTAGGTCTGCATAGCCTTCTTGGTGCGCCATAACTGCTTCATCAATATTACTAAAAGCCTTACCTTCGCCGCTCAAACCATCCTTGCTACTTGTTAGGAAGAAACATCCCAATACAATATCTTGGCTTGGTTTCACTACTGGCTCACCACTTGATGGCTTAAGTAGATTGTGCTTTGAAAGCATAATATCTTTTGCTTCAGCTTGTGATGCTGCAGAAAGAGGTACATGAACAGCCATTTGGTCACCATCAAAGTCTGCATTAAACGCAGCACAGGCCATAGGGTGTAGCTGTATAGCCTTACCTTCAATCAGGATTGGTTTAAATGCTTGGATACCTAGTCTGTGAAGGGTGGGTGCTCTATTTAAAAGTACGTATTTATCAGCGATTACTTCATCGAGCGTGTCCCAAACTTCAGTTCTAGCACGTTCAATCATTCTAGATGCTGATTTTACATTGTGTGCAATCCCTTTCTCTATAAGTTGGCCAATAACGAATGGCTTAAATAGTTCAAGCGCCATCATCTTTGGCAGACCGCATTGATCAAGCTTGAGGTGTGGACCTACTACAATAACTGATCGACCAGAGTAATCTACTCGCTTACCGAGTAAGTTTTGTCTAAATCTACCTTGTTTGCCTTTCAACAGGTCCGTTAGGCTCTTGAGTTTTTTTCTACTACCTGCGGCGCTAACAGCCCTATCACGACGAGCGTTATTATCAATTAAAGCATCGACAGCTTCCTGAAGCATACGCTTTTCGTTTCTGCATATCACTTCGGGGGCTTCTAGCTTGAATAGTTTCTTAAGACGGTTATTACGGTTAATAACCCTTCTATAGAGATCGTTAAGATCAGATGCTGCAAATCTACCTCCATCGAGCTGAACCATAGGTCTTAGGTCTGGTGGGATTACAGGAAGATTAGTTGTAATCATCCATTCTGGTCGTATGCCAGACTGCTCCATGCCTTCAACCAATTTGAGTCTCTTTAGGGCTTTTTTCATTTTCTGACCTGAAGTTTCTTCGGACTCTTTTCTTAATTTAGAAACCAATTTCTTTAGGTCAATTTCTTCTAGTAGCTGTAGAAGTGCTTCTGCACCAATACCGGCTCTAAATACCTGTCCAAACTTCATGTTAAGGTCGCGGTATCTACCTTCTGGTAGGAGCTGGTATTTAGCTAGGTTTGTTAGATCTGTCTTAGCTGCAGACCAATTAGCATCTAGTTCTGCTAATTCTTTTGCTGCTTCATCAGATATGACATCAGCTTTAATATTTTTGATTTCATACTTCTTAAGTAT
>CAILAD010000014.1 GCA_903832035.1 uncultured bacterium | reverse complement strand
GTACAATGGTATGCAAATAATGGTGGAAGTAGTACAGGTTGGATTACCGCCAATCTTCCCGTTCTAAAGAATCTTCCCGCAGGACAAGCGGTGACCCAGATTGTGTCAACTACAACAGCACCAACTACCGCAGGAACTATATTTATTGGACCTGGAGTTTGTAATGCTGGTGGTATTACATATAACACCGGCGTCAGCACATTTGCAGCAGCATATTACTCAGAAGTCAGTGGTAGCGCAGTTTGTCAGGCATCTGAATAAATAAATAATCTTGTAATTAAATAGAGACCCTTACGGGTCTCTATTTGTGTTAAAGCTATTTTGCATTCATAATACGGTTATGGTAATATTATATTAATGAAAACCCCCGCAAAAAAATCAGGATTCACACTGATAGAAATAGTGATTGTATTAGCTATTGCTTCCCTAATAATGGTAATCGTGTTCGTAGCCGTTGCTGGTGCTCAAAGAAGTAGAAGAGATACTACCAATAAGGCAAATGCCAATGCGTATTTGGCTGCCACTGAGCAGTATGCATCCAATAACGCAGGCACATATCCAACTGCAGCTTTAGCAACAACCTTCTATAATAACAAATGGGCTGACGGTACGGCTTATGCCACAGGTCAAGTTACCGCAGCTGCCACTGCAAGAACCACAGCACCAACCGGTAATGATGTAATTTATGTTTCTAGTAACTCTAGATGTAATGGTGCTGTGATGGCTACAAACGCTGGTGCTAATAATATTGCTGTAATGATTTATCAAGAGAATGGTGGTAGTTACTGTATAGCTAATAATTAAAGCATAATGTACGTGTAGAAACTAAGTAGCGTCTATTATAAAGGACACAAATAGAGACCCGGCAGGTCTCTATTTGTGTTAAAACTATTTTGCATTCATAATATAGTTATGTTGTTAGATATTATATTACTATTCCTACTTGGACTTACATTTGGTAGTTTCGTTAATGCTTGGGTATGGCGAGTTAAGGCTGGCAAGAGCGTAGCTACAGGACGATCGATGTGCCCAAACTGTAAAAAACAGCTTGACTGGTATGATAATATCCCTCTGGTTAGTTATATTCTGCTTAGAGGGAAGTGCAGGAACTGCAAGAAGCCGATATCTATTCAATACCCGTTGGTAGAATTGCTTTCCGGCTCACTCTTTATAGGCTTGTATCTACACTTCAATCCTACCCAAAATAACACATGGTTAGAGTTTGCTTTATGGTGTGCGGCAACAGTTTTTTTACTAGCAGCATTTATCTACGATTTAAAAAACATGCTATTGCCAGACAGGTTTACTTTGCCAGTAATTGGTATCGGTGCAATTTTGGTTATACTTAATTCAGTTGAGAACGGTCCTGCAAGTATTGAGCCACAACTTATAGCCACTTCAATATTTGTAGCAATATATTTTTCAATGTGGTTTTTTAGCAGGGGCAGATTCCTGGGTGACGGAGATATTCGGATGGCGGCGGTAATGGGACTACTATTGGCTGTGCCTCAATTAATTGTAGGGGTATTTACTGCTTACATAGCGGGAGCGTTGGTGGGGATTTATTTAATATCTAAAAAGGGTAAGAAACGAGATAGTGCTGTACCAATGGGTCCCTTTCTAATATTTGGCATATTTTTCGGGCTTTTCCTTGGATCCCAGATAGCCAACTGGTACATGGGTTTTATTAGGTTTTAGTATCTTATACCATAAGTGGTATAATTACTTGTATATGTTTAGACGTACTGGGTTTAGTTTAATAGAGCTCACAATAGTTTTAGCACTTTCATTGACGATGATGGGTGTGATAAGTGGCATGTATGTGCAAAGGCGAAATGTTGCAAATGATGACGCTGCTCAGCAGATTGCGAGTATTATTCAGACCGTTCGTAATGATGCGGTGCAGGGACTAGGGCCATCAAGCAGTAGAGCAAAAAATGGGTTCTCGGCAGGCACCACTTTATATGGAGAAGCTATAAAGTTTAGTAATAACTGTAGCGGGAAGCCATGTATGCATATTTATAAATTGAAACTTAATAACGACGGTTCAGTTGCATACTATGAGGACTATTATACTTCTAGCCCACAGCTCTTCAGTTTTAACCTAGTAGACAACACAAATGATACACTGGTATTTAAAACGGGAACAGGAAGTGCATATTTCACTACAGACCCAACTGTTGTACCTAACCCCATAAGCGGGGATGTAGTTTATAACCTTCAAACAGGCCTGCCGAGTGGTGATGTCAACAATTCAAATAGTTGGACGGGAGCTAGTGTAAAGTATAATATTTCAGTTAGCTTAACGGGCGTTAATGCCATAGGGGTTAAAAGATTATGAAGAGGCGTGGCGACACCCTAATTGAAGTTATATTTGCCTTCGCTATTTTGGGGACAATAATAACTACAGCCTATACTGGATCTATTCAGGCCCGCCGGAGTGCTGTTGCCGCCCAGGAGAGGACCCAAGCTAGTCTTATTGCTCAATACCAGGCCAATATGCTAGTAGCCTACAGAAACAGCCTGCCCTGGGACAATAACAATACATACAACGATTCAGGTTATCCTAATTTTGTGTCTGGAGGTGAATATGATTCTGGCACCATGCCGAGAATAGATTCGGGAAATTCATTCTGCGTGAAGCCTAATCCTGATAGACTTCAGCTTGTACAGAATTCAAATGCCGCTAACTGTGACTCGTTAGTACCATTACTAAGCAAGGCAAATGAAAATTACGTGGTAAATATAAATTTTAAAAAGGGGCCATTAGCGAATTGCACTAATACAGATAATATACGTACGTGTGATGAAATCGAGTCAGACATTGATATTAATTGGAAAGATCCATTTAACAATAATG
>CAILAD010000013.1 GCA_903832035.1 uncultured bacterium | reverse complement strand
ATCTCCAGAAGAGCCCTATTACGAATAGTTAGCTAAAAGATAATTATTTGCTGTTAAATTTTTCTGACTCTTCAACTAGATCGTGTTTAAAATTAGCCCACATCTTAGCTACATCACCACCAATAATATTATCTGGAAGTTCCAGAGTTCCAGCTTCTAAGATTAGTGACAATATATCTATATTTGCGTCTACGCTGTCGTAATTCATGGTGTCTACTATTATGTAGGCGGCTTCTTTTTGGTTAAGATAGCCCTCCTCTTCGAGGTTAATAATTTCTCGGCAATAATTTAATACGGATTTAACATCGCTGTTTAAAGTATCTAGCCCATAACGACTCCGAATAACTGCTGTGCCACGCGATACTCTTTCGAAATTCATCTCATTATTTTTACTGTCATATTTCATTTAAGTTAATTATAGCTCTCCACGCCATCAAGTGGTAGTATAGGGGTATTATGAGTGATCGAATAAGTGGCTTAATAAATAGACTAGACGGTATAGTTGCAAACAAGTCTGGCCTGAGCCAGGATCAAATAGGTAGCTATATCGTTGGTGAGACGATAGCTGTTGAAGGTATGGAAAAGCTATATGCTAAATATCCTCTAGTGGGAGAAATTGCCGAACTAGGGTCTGATCTCGAGGTGGAGACTAGCCCCATGCATCAAGATAGGCTCCTCGATGAAATTAAGGCCAAGCTAGCTAGTCTTAAAAGTGAATTGCAGGAATAAATATCCTAATCTTATTTGAAAATAATTTTTATTTATACAATACTAAAGTTAACTCATGCCCGTAGTCATCAAAGTAACGTAAATCAACCTCACTCCACCCACAGAAGATGAGATTAAACATTTTAAGATAAGCCGAGAGATTACCCAAACTAAAGAGTTAGCTGCCGGTAAAATTGCTGGTAAATCGTACCCAGATATTTCTAAGTATATCTGATACAAATATTATAGATAAATGCAATTATATTTTTGAAATAGAACTATTTATAATTTTACCAAAGTCTTTTTCGTAACTTTTCGCGCCATGGCCGACTAAGGAAATAAGCCAGTTATCTTTTTTAACAAACTTATTCATTACCGATATAACATCAGCCTTCGTAACTTTTCGTATTGCTCTGGCAAATTCCTCGGGCGCATCGAGCGGCTCCTTATCTACGAAAATTGATCCGTACCAGTCAGCTAGATCACGCGAGGTTTCTATATCTGTATCATAGCCACCAGCCATAAAGCCCTTTGCTCTGACTAGCTCCTCGTCTGTTATGTTGCCAGCTCGCAAATCCAACAGTTCATCTAGGCAAAGTTTGAATAGGTCCGAAGCCAAATGTGGATCAGTTTTATCTATTACATACATTTCACTATAGTCGTGACCATTATATATGCCACTATTTACTGTATAGGCTAGGCCTTTCGCGCGCGACTTACGAAAGATGCGTGAACTATCACCACGGTTATAGATTGCCTTAGCGACGTTGCAGGCTGCCCGGTAGTTAATATCTGTTTCGTAATCTGGTTTAATGAAGGTTATACTAAAATGTAATTGACCTTCTAATTTTGATGGCAAAGATTGTACAATTTTTCCGTAATCCGCACCCAGGTCGTTAATCTTGTTAAACCTTGTGCCAATCGGTAGCGCAGTAATCTTAGCTTCTATTAGACTTAGTATCTCAGAGCGTTTTTTTTCAGGTAAATCCCCGGCTATTACAAAGATGGTATTCGCCCTAGTGTGTGTCTTCTTATAATAACTTTCAATATCTGCTCGAGTGATGTTTTTTAGAGTTGCTATCCGATCTTTGGCAAAGCTTAGTTTATCAGGGAAGAGCTTTGTATAGGTTAAAGCCCGGACCTTCTCACCATCGTTGTCTATTTGTCGCTTGAATTCTCGCTCCACGACCTCTTTTTGTTCAACAATATTGTCCTCGTTAAATAATGGTGAGGTGTATTGCTCCAGCCCTAGCTCAGTAATCTTAAGGTAATCTTTAATACTGCCCACTAGAAAGTAACGGATATTTTGTTCACTTGTCATGGCGTTATACCACCCACCGAGCTTTTCTAGCTCATAGGACATATCTCCAGGCTTGGGGTAGTTCTTACTCCCCTCAAAGGCCAAGTGCTCTAAAAGATGTGGTAATTCGTAGCGTTCTTTATCTGCATAATTATAGCCTGCATTGCAAATAGTATTAAAATAATACGAAGAACTACCCGGCACGTTTACGAATAGTACCTCGGCATTATCTTTAGTTTTATTGATATGGATAGAATGTTTCATAATACGTAACCAGTTCTATGACTTTTAGGTTATCAATTTATATTTATTTTCCTACACAGTAATTATACTTTTGTGGATAACTTTATTATAACAAGAACATAATATAAATAGTTAAAATTACTTGGTTATATAGATAACTTAAATTTAACTAATAACAACATTTGATAGAAATTACGTAATGTAATGTGTATAGTAGATGTTATTAGAATAAAAAAATATGTCAGCTGAAACTCACCATCCAGAACAATTAGGTAATAACGAACAAACCAATGATTTGAAACCTGAGCTACAGGCAATTGCCGACCAAAATAGAACTGATAAAGACCAGTCGAGTATAGATAAGCAAAAAGAGCTAAACAAATCACCCGAAGAACAATTAGCAGAAGCTGAAAAAACTATCCAGGATTTACGGCAATGGTTATTGGATGAAGGTTACCACGAGGGATATGTGGATTCTCATATTAAAGTTAGTTCTGAGTATGATTCAGATTTAGATATGGTAATTACTAGTGGCGAACTTGATTTATCTGGCTTCAAGTCTTTAAAAGGGATGAAGCTACCTGAGAATTTTCGTGGTGATATAAATACAAAAAATCTGGAAGACGCTGAGGACTTAACCCTACCTAAGAATATGCTTGAATTTCCAGACGGACGCGTATCTGTACTGAGGCTTGGTCGGCTCGAATCTGCCAAAGGACTTAAATTGCCCGAGAACATGTCATCATCATGGCTTGACTTGCAATCCTTGACTTCTGTAGAAGGACTGGAGCTTCCTAGGGAGACAGGAAATCTTAATCTATCTAGCCTCCAATCTGCTGAGGGCCTTGTCCTGCCAGAAAAAACTAGAGACCTATACCTCAGTTCTATCACATCTGCAGAAGGACTATATTTACCAGATGAATTACAAAGTCTTGATCTTCGTAGCTTGAGATCTGCAGAAGGACTAGAGCTACCAGAAAAAACTGATCAGCTAATACTAAGCTCTATTAGCTCTGCTGAAGGACTTAAGTTACCAAAAGAAACTGGCAATCTTTACCTTAGTTCACTTACATCTGCTGATGGCCTTGTCCTACCAGAAAAAACTAGAGATCTTTACCTTAGTTCGCTTACATCTGCACAAGGGTTGGAGCTCCCACTAGAATTTAATACTTTACGTCTACTATCACTCCAGTCTGCTGAAGGACTTAAATTACCAAAAGAAACTAGTGGCAGTATCGATCTACCCAGCCTCCAGTCTACAGAAGGACTAATACTCCCAGAAGAAACAGGAAGCTTGAATCTTGAATCCTTATCTTCTGCAGAGGGACTTACTTTACCTAAAGTGAATGGAATTTTAAATCTTAAAAATCTATTAACTGCAGAGGGTGTAGATTTCTCGAGGCTAGAGGACACGCACAATAAGGTTTGGCTTGATTCTCTAAGTCAGGAGGAAAGGATAAAACTTCGCTCGGACCACCACGTTCAAGCAGATACTAGTATGGGTAGTTCATTGTTTTGAGAAGATTTGAAATACAAGTATGAGGTAGTATCGATATATACAGTCTTAATGAGTTATACCAACTAATTACCTATACTACAACTAATGGGGGGTTATCTCGGCATTATCTTTAGTTTTAGAAATGTGAATAGTGTGTTTCATAAAATGTGGCCAGTTTTAAAACATGGCCAGGTTTGTTGTTTAGCGACGACCGAAGTTGCCGCCACGACTTGACTTGCGCTCGGTGCCGTGACTCCGGTTATCCTGCTTTTTCGACCCACTCGATGAGCTGGTCTTGTTCGAGCTGGACGGTTTGCTGTTTTGAGCAGGCTTTTGACCCGAACGATACCATGACTTCTCCCCCATTTCACCCCCTTTGGAGTATGTAACGACATGAAGAATGTCGTGATGCACGCCTAGCCAGTACTAGACTTAACTAAATACTAATCCTATAACAATCTATAGTCAAACTATGGCTTAATCTACACTGAGTTTTTACTAGCCTGCTGGAAGCGGTGAAGGAGTTTGGCAGTTAGTAGTAGGTATAATTTCTACATTGTCACCAACGGCAAACTTAGAAGGAGGCTCAGTGACTGAACCGAAATTCTTGGATCCGTTTTTTACCGTATTTAGTTTTTGAATAGTAGCACATACAGACGAAGAAACAATTTGCCCAGACTTATTTATGGTTTTAGGGTCAACCCATCGACTTACAGTATTTGCCTTGAGTGTACTTACAGCATTTGGGAATGTACCGAAGTATAGCCAGTTAGACTTTACATACTCGGAAGATTCAGGCAACCAAGGACTGGCATAGTTGTATGTTTTCAATTGAACTACAGATAAGCTGCCATAAATTCCGGTTGTATCTAATATGTATGCTCTATTAGTATCGTTGTAGTAGCCCCCAGCGTGACTAAATAGTCTTATTACTATTCCGACGACTGCGATTATCGCAATTAACACAACGGCCATCCACCATTTAAATTCAAAAGAACTTTTTTTATTCATTACTTTTTGTTGTGCCATGTCATGGTCTCCTAATTACGTAATTTTTTTTATAATATATTAAAAGTATCTAAAGCACAAGCTTTTTTAATAAAAAGGCTTTGGATATATCAAACGAATTAAAAATAGCCAAAATATCATTTCCAGTTCAATTACCGAGTTATTTATTAGTACAAATACTATTATCATTAGAACAATAATATTAATTTCAATTAAGTTCTTACTCCAATTAGCTAAAACTGAGCGTAGGCTAGCTATAATTATAGTCAAATATGTAGCTAGACCTAATAATCCCCATTCTATGCCCCTGTCAATTAAAATGTTATGGCTACTTTCAAAATAGTAGTTATTAGCTATCGTAGACATCATTCTTGGGGGCGGCTGTCCAAAATCTATCAGGTGAAGCGCAATACTTCCACTCCCCAGTCCCAGCGGCTGGGCATGTACTAACATTCTTAGACTGTACAGCCATAAATCGAGCCGGTAGTGAATGCTTTCAATTAGGTATTGAAAGTTTACAAATCGTGGAACAAAAAATACCATAATTACAATAAGCACTAATACACCTATAACGAGTAGTAGGATATTAGTTTTAGCTTTTGCTGACTTCTCTTCTCTAGCAGACAAAAAAACACTGATAGCTGTTGCACTAATGATTGCCAGTATCACTAAGCGACTTTGAGTTAGTATTACTCCAGCTAAAAGTACGATTTCCAATACTAGTATTTGCCAGCGGTACTTTGGCCATAAGATAAAAAGTCTAAGTCCAACTATATAACCGATGGCAGATATTAGAGCTGAGACATTCGCTTGGGTGACTAACCCCATCAGTCGGCCGCCAGAAAAAGTAAACATAGACAGTAGGGTGTAGCCCGCAGTAAATACAAATATATTTCCTAGCTTCCAGTTAGTTGAGTCGACGAGAAACAGTGCAATCATGATACTGGCAGCGATTGCTAGGGCTCCAGGGTGACCAGTAGGATAACCAAGTAGCGACTGTGCAGGGTTTCCTCGCACCAGGCCCAACACAATTATTGCGAGCGACATAATGCCCAGTACCCGAAGCACCATGGGCCAATCTTCATATTGCCTAAATAGGAAAATGCCGCCTATGGAAATCGCAGCTGATGTGTATAGGAATAGCTCTCTCCACCACATCGGCGATGAGTAATCTGCTGAGTAAGCTAATACTACAACTGCTATCCCTAGCCAAACAGTCGTTTGGAGCATATGCTTTAATGATAAATTATCTTTTATGACTTAACTCCAAGTAGTTTAGTAATATTTTAACAACTGTTAGTCTAACTCCAGCAGTCAGTCTTTAGAGTAGCTTAAACGCGATACTAAGACCAACCAGTATGAGTATTCCACCACTAATAAGCTCAGAGTACTCTTCAAGTTTGAAACTAATTCGGCTACCAATCGTAATGCCAGCTAGGGCTAGTGAGGTGCTAACAGCGGCAATAATAAGTATAGCTTCAGTCAGAGGTACGGTCTGTGCCCCCAAACCAAAGCCAACTATTAAGTTGTCTATACTAAGAGAAAGGCCAGTAATTAACTGCTGAGCAATTTTACTTTGTTTACCCAGTTTTTTATTATCATTTTTTCCTTCTTTCCAACCATCGAAGATGGTATATGCGCCAGTAAGGATTAGCAGCCCCCCACCTATAATATGAGTAGAATCTCCCAGATACTGACTAGCCCGATGCCCCAATAGGAGACCGGCAATCGTCATTCCGGTCTCAAAGAGCCCAATAATTAGTGCAATCCGTATCTTGTTAGATTTTTTCACTCCAGCAATGCCAATAGCAATTGAAACTGCAAAGTTATCTAGTCCAGTAGACAGGGCAAGTAGTGTGATGGCAAAAACTTTATTCATAGTATTTATGTTAACACATTACTCTGAATCGGGACGCTTATTGTTTAACCCATTAACTAGGGTATTACTGAATTAGTGCGCTAATTAAGACGACCCTTTTTAAGACGACTAAATACACTCTTCCACCTAGCAAGTTTTGAGGAGTAAGTATAGTCTACCTCTACCCCACTACCGCCACTGCCATCTAATGTTGAAGCTGGTATAAAATCACCGTTATCTGAAGTAAGAAAAATAACTTCCCCATTTGATCTAATTTCTTTTATTCCTTGTGATACGGCTGTACTGGCACTCACTTTAACGTCGTGCTCATCACTAATAGTTTCAGCAATATTTCGAGTCCAGCCATTAGTGTCTGCAGTAGAGCAAGAACATAGTATGAGCTGAAAGCCTGAACCTAAATGCCTACGATAATTATTGATTGAGGTTTTGAGTAAACTCTTATCTTTTACATAATCTCCCACAGAAAGAACCTCCCCATTGGTGCCAAATCCCATGCCGAACGGAGCGCCATGAGCAACCAGTATTAGACTTTTAATACTGTTTGTTTCTTCAGGGTTTCGACCGTTTCTACGTTCCCGGTTACCAACTGATACAACGTGTCTGGCAATTTGCAACTCATCATTGGCTTCAAAAAAGTAAGTGCCTAAAGGATCAACCGCACCTATAACCTCTTCGGTGAAACCATTGAAGGCCCCGTTCCAGTCAGTTCTTCCAGCAATAACTACATTATTTGGCAGATCCTTACCATCTCCCCAGCGCACTAGCTGATCATGTAATAGACCATCTGGGTAGCGCGAGAAGTTAGTCACTCCAAAAGTGTCGATAATCTTATTAAATTCTTCCATCCCATACGACTCAATATATTGAGTAACTGACAGCATATCACGTACTAATTTGTCTGATTTATCTTTAAGATATTTACTTCTCGCCTCACCTTCAATTGTTTTTTCATCTTTCCGGGCCCTGTTGTATGTATTCCAGGACCTAAAAAGCAGATCTTGTTTTTCTGGACTAATACCAAGGGAATCAGCTAGCTCCCTCATCTTAGGTAGGTTATCTATTGTCAGACTATCCAGGCTCAATCCCCGACTCAAGTAATTTTCACCAAGTTTGGAAAGTGCTTCTTGGCACTGGCTATGCAAGATGGCCGATCTAAAGCTGTCTCTCACCAAAGCATTAGTATCTTCGGGGGTACCAGCTGAAGATTTTAACTTATCTATTAAAGCCCCAACGTAGTTAGAGCCAGATATTTTGCTAGCATCTTCAAGTTCACGTAACTGATCGCTAGATAAGCCAGGTATAAGACTGACTCCATTATTTATTAGCTCTTCTAGGTTACTACGACCACCTATATGTACGTACGTTCCTTTTTGGGCAGCCTCAGTTAAGGCCATATCTTGGTATTGCGTCTCATGCCCCTTGTAGTGAGCATTAGATTCGTTTAGGATATCTTTTTTGTGGTCTGTGGTGGCGACTATCTCGTCTCGTAGGGCACCATAGGCTATGTCGAAATCTTTTTTTCTTTGTTTGTCGGGCTTTGAGCTAGCAGCATACTCTGCACGCAGCTGGGCTTCACGACTACCTAGCTTATCGTAGGCTTCTTTCTTTTCTTCAATTGCCCCAACATAACTCTTATGAAGCTGAGTGGCATCATCGGCAATTTCTTTAAGCTCATCGGTTAAGTTATCGTCTGGCGGGCTAACTAACTGTTCATCATTCTCTTCTTCTGGGTTCATAGTTTAATATTACGACATTCATCTAAACCTAGCAACATATGAGTATTTAAATATAAGTGCTAAATAAACAAAAACTGACAATTAAAAAAGCTACAGTTAGTTAAAAACTGTAGCTATTGATTGCCTAATGACTTATGAATATACCGGTCCGATTGCGCCTCAGATAGTACCCTGCCATCAATTACCGCTCGCAACTTTTTGCCTTCTATCGCATCAAGTAGTTCACGGTCGTGAGTTACCACAATTAGGGTACCTTGGTAATCTTTTAAGGCCTCGGTCAGTTCATCACTAGCTGGAATATCCAAGTGGTTAGTCGGTTCATCTAAAATAAGTAGATTAATTCCCTGAGCGACCATGCTGGCCAGTAGTGCCCTGGAGCGCTGACCGGGACTTAGTTCGCCAGGTAGTGAATCAGCCTTATCTTTCTTGATGTTGAATCTAGCCAAGGTGTTATATAGTTCGGAGATATCCACATTACAGTCGGATTGGATATTAGCTATCACCGACTTGGTGTTATCTTTAAAGCTATACCCTTGGTTGATGTAACCAACCTTAATACCACGTGTCAGACTAAGTGTGCCGCTCGTGGGCTTAATTTCACCCGCGATAAGCCGAATTAGAGTGGACTTGCCTCCACCGTTTGGACCAACAATTACGACCTTATCGCCAGTGTTAACTTGCAGGTCATACGGACCAAGCTTGGTATTGGCAAACTCTATTCCAGCTCCAATCAGAGTGACTGCCACACTCGGCAGCTTCTCTGTGCCAGCATCGAATCTGAAATTTAGATCGATGTGCTTATCAGGACGAGTTGGTTCTTCCAGTTGACCGAGCCTTGTTTTGAGCGCTCCAGCTGCCTTGGCGTGTGAGGACTGAGCCTTTTCGCTTCGGGCATTGGCAGACAGCTTATCATTGTCTGATGCACGTCCGCCGCCGGAGCGAGCACTGTATTCCCGGTCGCGAGCAGCAGCCATTAGACGCTTCTTCTCATCGGAGAAGTTATCATGCGTCTGTTTGATTGCCTCATTCTCTCGCCGCCTGGCTCCAAGGTACTCGTCATAGCCAAGGGTGTAAGTCTTAATTTTACCACCGGGTAAAACTTCCATGATCTTAGTACTAGCTCCACGAATGAAGCGTCTATCATGTGAGATTACCACGAAGGCTGACTGGGTGGAATGCATGAAGTCCTCAAGGATTTTAAGCCCCTCAAGGTCTAGGTTGTTGGTTGGTTCATCGAGCAAGAAGACATCAAAATGCGACATCAAAATTGCTACAAGTGCTAGTTTAGTCTTTTGACCACCAGACAACTGTCCAACCTTAACTTCAAGGATTGAACTTTGAAGCCCCACCTTAGACAGGTATTTGGGCAACCTCTCCTCGAAGGTGTACGCTTCAAAGTTCTCAACCTTGTCATAACAATCCTGGTAGCGTGCTAAAGTATCTGGAGTTTGAGCCTTGGCATAGTTTGCAGTGGCTACTTCCAGGCTCTTTAGGGCAGCATCTGTGCCAGTAATGTGAGACAGAAAATCTTTACTAGAAAGATTGCTGTACTCATCAATTTCTTGTGGCATGTACCCAACGGCTAGATTATTTGGCTTAGACACACTACCCGAATGTGGGGTGATAATACCAGCCAAAATCTTAAGTAGCGTTGACTTTCCTACGCCATTACCACCAACCAGGGCGATTCGGTCGCCGGAGTTAACAGATAGCGTAGTACCTTTAAGTACTGTTGAGTTATCGTAATCAAAACTAATATCTTTTGCGCTGAGCATTTCACCTCCCTATATAGGTAGTTTAGATGTAATGAGCCATAGAATCAAATGATTCTACCCAGCAAGATAATAACATTAGGGACAGGGTTATTTTTTAAAATAAGACTATAATTTAAAAAAGTACAGATAATAATATTTTTACAATAAAAAAGCCCCAGCACTTTCGTGCTGGGGTATTGCTTGGAGCTAGTACTTTTGGGAAATCTGATCCCACTGCTGGATGAAGGTGGCGATGATTCGCATGCCAGTGTGGCCATAACGGGTCATGCCCCTCCTGTTGACGTATAAGTCAGGTGAGATCTTTCGCAAGTCCTCAACGCTTACACATAGACCAGCGAACCAGCCGTACTGACTCTGACGGGCCGGCTGGATGTCGGTGTCTGTCTGACGGAAGAACCTGACGCCAAGCTCGTCAGCCGCATCGTAGAAGGTCTTTAAGGTGGACTCGATTGTGCCACCCTTACTACCAATCAGCCGAGCGTAGTTCTCCATAAATGAGTAGCTCACATACGGCTCGATGCCACTACTGCGGAACTTCTCGATCTCAGCTACTATTAGCTGTTCCGTCGCACTGTTTCCAGCGTTCTCCAGTGGGGCACCCAACAACAAGCGGGTGAAGACCTTCCTCTCACGAGTGAGATCAGAGATTTCTTGCTTGATTTTTTCATCCTCTCGCTTGAGATCGTTGATTTGTTCTATTACTCGCTGCTTTCTGGCAAGGATTGCTTCAGCTTCGCGACTGGATATCAGCGGTGTTAGCGCCGCAGGACTTGGATTGATTGACGCAAGGTTGGTGCCGATGTCCCGAAGGGCTGTATCTCCACCAGTCTTGCCATCTGCAGTCCGCCAGCCGGCGGCCCGTGCAACAGTCCTATTAACAGAATCGCTCATTAGAGCTCCTTAGATTTAAGGTACTTCTCGCTTATTTAGCTGCTATATTGTAACATATTAAGCATATTTTTACAAGTATATTTATTCATAACCATTGTTATATTTTTTTGTGTAGTTATCGGCTACAGGCATTAATGCACTGCCAATAATATAAAATCACAGCAATTAAGTTTTGTTATAAAATTAGTTCTTGACGATATGTAGATAAGTATACTATTATAACTTTCTGAATTAGTACCTTCTAGACCGTAATGGAGATATGAATTGAGAAATATAGTATCCAGAATTAGTAGCCTGGAGCAGGTCGCCCGCTTTTGGCAGGATTGCATTGCAGAATTTAGTAGAATGCGAGAGAAAGATGTCGTTTACCTAATGCTATCGGTTTGTACATCCGATTACTTCACCAATCTCTACGACAGCGGTAAAAACCCCAATATAAACACCATATTTGACGCCTTGATGTCTCTTGATGTATCCAAGCAAGATATCGAAACCAGGGGCTACTATTGGGGTATTATTCGAAACAATCTCTATAATTTAGGGATTTATCTCTAAACCACAAGCTGAACAACAACGTTCAGCTTTTTATATTATTTATTGAAATAACCTCCTTTAGCTATACTATAAGCTTGAGAATAAACAATAAAGATATAAGTTATGCAGCCAGAACAAAATCAAGCTCTCTAAAGATGTTCCGACCGAGCCAGCTAACCTAGAAGCTTTAGCCAAGCGTGTTCAGCAGAACGGTTTCTACGAGAGCGGTGGTGGTATTTGGCAAGCTCAAGCAAATCCGAATACTCCGCAAGGTAGAATAGCTGCCGAAGCTCGAAGTCTAGTGCGT
>CAILAD010000012.1 GCA_903832035.1 uncultured bacterium | reverse complement strand
TGAGGTGTTCATACCTAAGCTACAGCAGATCCTTTCTGCGGGCGGGTCAGAAGAACCGGCCAAAATACTAGCCATGGTAGGTGTAGATATGACTAGCGCTGATTTTTGGCAGAGTAGCTTCACTATAATCGAAAGCTGGGTGAATCAGTTAGAGCAGTTATGATAAAGTTTATAATTTTTGATTTCTATGGAGTGCTGTACTTTACAAACAAGGATGAGCTCAATCCAGATATCTTAAAATTTATGGACAATAACAATAAGAAATATAATTTTGGTGTTATCTCGGCTATTCAGTCAGATCTAGCCGGCTGGCTAAAGGAAAAGAATGCCCAAAAGAACTTTAAATTCATCAAGACGACAGGGGAGTTAGGTCTGCCTAAGTCAGACCCCGGACTTTACCAGATGGTACTGGCAAGCTATAAGCTAAAACCCAGCGAAGTCTTGCTAGTAGATGATTCTGCTGAGAATCTATCAGCTGCAAAACAAGCTGGGTTATTAACGTTGCGCTATACTCAGTTTCGGTCGATTGAAGAACAAATAAAAAATCTCTAGTATCCTATTTTTTCGCCAACTATTACTACTGTAATCCTGGCTGGATTGAGTTCTTTTTCAATCACCAACCACTTATCTGTGCGGCTTTCTTTTGCGCCATAGGCAGCTTGGGCTCTTTTGCTTTCCAATGGTAGTACATATTCATTTACTCGATTGTAAGCATCGTCGATGTCAGTTAGCACTGCATGGTCGACTGGGGTCAAAGCATTAGGCACTTGCAAACTGATTTAAATAGCACATAATATTAATCAGAAACGTACCTTTCTAAAAAAAGAGGTAATTATGGCAAAGCACAAGACACAAAAGAAAGATGCAGGCCCACTAGTTATCAACACCAGCTACATCCGTATTATTCCCTCGGGCGATGGTCGGTACGCTAGGATCATGCTTGATGGCAAAAGTAAGTTTGTTAAAGTTGGTTCGCAGGACTTTCAAGATGCACTAGCTATGCTTGCTGACTTGGTGGGCGGTGATAAAGTTGCTCTCTGGCTAAGGAATCTTGGCTGGTAAATTACGATTTGGCCAGATATTTTATCTGGCTTTTTTTATTTCAATTTAGAGGATAATAAAGCAAGTTCATCAACCATTTTTTTAAGTTGGACATCAAAAGCCTTAACGCTGTTTTTGCCTTCAGTTGATATAATATCATTGGCTTTGCCTATGGATATGGCATTCCGGATTCCATACATATCAAAGTTACTAATGACTGATCTCAGCTGTTCTATGCATCTCACTCCTCCAAACGGACCGTCGGAGTAGCTTATAAATGCTACTGGCTTACCCCATAACTCCATGCCTAGCCAATCAATAGCATTTTTTAAGGTAGCAGGGTATCCACGATTGTACTCGCAGGTGATAATTATGTAAGCGTCACCCTCATCTATTTTGTTTGACCAGTATTGAACTATGTCGTAAGGGTATTTTTTGTTTAAATCAAAAGGAACAGTATCACTATCTAAAAAGGGCAGATTGTAATCTTTTAAATCTATTAGCTCGTAGACTATATCATTTTTGTCTAGCTCGGTTGTTGCCCATTTAGCTACACGTCCTCCAAGACGGTTCTTTCTTATAGATGCGAGTATAATTTTTAGTTTCATATTTTTAGTATAACACTTAAGTTTGATTTCGGGTCGCCTTCAGTTCATACTGGATGAGTATTTGTACCTTTTTAGAGAGGACCATTGTGAGTATTTTTGTAACTGACATCGATGATGTTTTAATTGATTTTGTTGGCTCTCTATCGACTTTTGCCGAGCGAGAGTATAATATTTCCTCCAGCTATAGTAATCATTTTTCCTCAGATGCTTCTTTGGTCTGGGAAGTGAGTGATGATAGGTGTACAGAAATTATTGATAAATATTTCAGCTCAAAAGATTTCTTGAGCATCCTCCCTAGAGTCGATGCGCTGGAGTCAATATACACGCTTAAGGGTATGGGTAGTGAGCTGTATACCCTCACCTCTCGACACGATGAAATTCGCCAACAAACCAATCAGTGGCTGAGCAAATATTTCCCTAGAATATTTACTGGTAACTACTTTAGTAGCAATATTCATACCCCTAGAGCAAGTGGCAAGACTAAGGCTGAAGTGCTTGAAGAAATTGGCGCAAATTTTTTCGCTGAGGATGTTATCGAGTATGCACTAGATGCGTCATATGTTGTCGACTATGTATACATGTTTATTCATCCGTGGAATAGAAATCTCGGCTCACTGCCTGGTAATATTATAGAAGTTAATAATTGGTACCAGGTAATTGATCATCAGCGCTCTATATTTTAGGGCGCTTTTTTATTTCTTTAAATCCAGTGAGGCTGAATTAATACAAAATCTTTGGCCGGTAGTTTCCTTAGGGCCGTCTTCAAAAAGATGCCCTAGGTGTGAACCACATTGACTACAAACAACCTCGGTGCGATTCATACCACCTGAGTTATCTGGAATCATCTTGACAGAACCGGGCACTGCTTGGTCAAAACTTGGCCAGCCAGAACCACTATCAAATTTTGCATCTGACTCAAAAAGCTTCTGCCCACATACAATACAGTGGTAGCTACCATCGCTATGTTCATCTAGGTACTTGCCCGTGAATGGAGCCTCAGTTACTTTATTTTGTGTAATATCTCTGGTTTTTGAATCCAAGGCCTCAACTCTTTTTTTGATTTCTTCTTTATTCATAGTTCTATTTTACTACTTTATGACATAGTTGCGCTAATGTTGCATGGTACAATATTTCTATGAACAAAAAAATATTTGTAGAATCTGAGAGAAAATTCACAATTGATCTACTAAAAAAGCTACCAGGGCCTAAGTGGCAAGCTACAACACTCTGTAAAGGCTGGACAGTTGAAGATTTGGCAACACACCTTGTCGTAAGAGAGCGTCATCCACTCAATGACCTAGGCTTAATCGCACCAAGATTCATGAATTCTCACAATAATAAAATTAAGTCCTTAGAAAGTAATGGACATAAATACATTATAGAAAAGCTATCCCATTATCCATGGTGGATGCCCGCTAGTCTTAATGTTGCTGAATTTTGGGTGCACAATGAAGATTTCCTTAGGGGTTCCCTAAAGATGTCTAGGCCAAAACCCTCAAAAGATGTTGAAAATCTACTATGGGGTGCACTTAAAGGTTTGGTTAAAATAAATAAGCCCATGCTAGCAGACCTGGGCAGTGTCATTATTACCAATGATTTAAACGATGATAGAATTACAGTAGAAAATCGAAATAGTGATAAAGTAGTTACTCTGTCTGGTACAGCTGGAGAATTACTTTTATACTGTTTTGGCAGAAGGGCAGCAGCTAAAGTAAAAATTAAGCATAAATCAGCATAGGAGGTTCATGAAAAATAAAAAATTATCATTAGCGGATTTTGGTGGAGGTTGCTTCTGGGGCGTAGAAGAGGCTTTTCGGACCGAGGCTAAGGGCAGTAAAACTACAGTTGGCTATGAGGGCGGGCATGTAGATCACCCCACCTATGAGCAAGTATGCGCACACAACACTGGGCACGCTGAGACAGTTCAGATTGAATTCGATGCAGATAAGATTAGTTATGAAAAACTACTAGATATTTTTTTCGAACACCACGACCCAACTCAACTCAACATGCAGGGAGCTGACGTAGGGGAAAATTACCGAAGCGTAATATTCTATCACAATGATGCGCAGCGAGACGCCGCTACTGAAAGAATAAAACAGCTAGAGTCGAGTAAAAAATACAAGAACCCTATAGTTACCCAGGTAGTACCAGCTCAGACTTTCTGGAAGGCAGAGGAGTACCACCAGCAGTATTTGCATAAGCGTAATCTTGGGGTATGCTAATAGTAAATTTATTTAATTATGCGTCTAAAACATAGATCACTAGTTTCAATATTTGTCCTAAACTGCATTACACTGAACTTGTATCAAGTATATTGGTATTTTATTACTAAAACTGAGATGAACGTACTAAACCCCAGGGATAAAAAAGTGCCTTTCTTTCTATGGTTCTTTATTAGCCCAATTAATATCTGGTGGCTGTATAGGTTTTGTAAGGCGATGAGCTACGTAACTAAAGGTGAGCTAAATAAATGGACAGCATTTTTCGCACCTATAGTAATTGGCTTAGTGGTTGCTGTAATGTTTGTCTTAACCAATACTGATATTAAATCATTTAGTTTAGGTAATAGCTCATTAAGCTCTTACGCTATTGGAACTCTACTACTCAGTCTACCTATACTTTACTACCAGTCATACTTAAATAAAGTTTCAAAATAATCCAGCAGGGAGAGATTATCTCCTAGATTTGTCGGAATCAAGCGAGGGCTTAGAAGGTTTAGAGGCTACCATGGCCAGTATTACTAGTCCAAATAGTCCGACCAGAACAGCTAGTGCGGCTTCACCGTTTGGTGTCTTGAAAAAACCGACTCTGTATAAGCCACCAAATGTACCTAATGCGATAAGACTAAGTGAGACTGCATTAGTATCTGGATTCTTTGGACTCATACTTAACACACCTATAAAAATTAAGAACACCGGCCAATACTGAGTAAGGTCAGTTGTGTTATCTAACATATGTAGAAGTTTAACTAGTAGGTAAAAACTAAATACAATTAATGTTATTCCAATAATTATGGATGTTTTACTGTTTTTCATCATTTAATTATACCAATAAATTACCCCTAAACCTATTAAAGTATTGCAATAAATATTAAAAAGCGGTATAATCTCCTCATCTTTAGTGATGCACCTTTTCAGGTAGTAATATTTACCTGATATCATATCTACACAAAGCGCCATAGGAGGTGAGAGCATGGCAATCGTAGAAGATAACAATGAAACAACTCCAGGTCAGATTGATCCAGACCAGCTCGCCTTCAGGCGACATTGTCTAGAGAAGCGTCTTATGGAGTTGCACAGAGAAGAAGAACGAATAGTCAAAACCCTTACGTCTCTCTGAGCACCCGGCCACCTAGAAATAGGTGGCCATTTTATATAGAATAGTAAGTAATGATGAAAAAAAATAATAATAATATTAAGTTCTGTCCCCCTCTAGATACCCATACCCGCAGCATAGTGAAGGCCGTAACTTACCGGCTGGTAATTATTGTATCTATTTTTACGATCAGTTATCTTACCACCCATAGGTTAAATGATGCACTGTCAATAACTGGCATTACCACTATTACAGGGACAATACTTTATTATCTTCATGAACGGATATGGGACAGGATTGGCTGGGGCAGAAAGTACTAATTCTTTGGAGAAATTTTTGCGGCGTAATCACTGCCCAATGTTACTTCAAAATCAGTGACAGGGTATTTTACTGGGGTTGTGGGTTGAGTGACCTGCACACCCAAAAGTTTGGATAGATAGTTTGCAGTATTGGGGTCTTTGCCGCCAGTATAATCTATTATTTGTGACGTAGTAAAGGTAGGAGTTTTTGCGTTACCAAGCGAATCTATCGTAATTGGTATTCCGTCGCCTATCAGGGTATTTTTGAATTTACCTCCGAGTCCAACCGTTGTCGTGCCATTAAGAACGATAATGCTACTGTCCTCCTTCCATATTGGAGCCAGCTCGAATACATTGCCAATAAACTTTTGAATGGCATCAAAGTTACCTCCGGCCGGCAATAGATCACTACTAGAGTTATCACCAACAAGAAAACCATTCGGTTTAATAGAAAAGACTACATTAATAATGTCTGAAGCACCAGTACCTTTAGTTATGTCTATTAATCTCTGGATATTTTTTAAACTTAAATCAGTTTTTATATTGTTACTGGCAGCATTGATTAGATTATTAACTTTGGATGGATTAGACAGCGTCTGCGTAGAAATAGCCTTTTCTCTAATTGCCTGTAATACTTCCTGTTGTCGCGCTGCCCTACCGAAGTCATCACCACAAGTACCTTTTCTGCATCTAGCATACTTGAGAGCAGTCGATCCATTCATGTGCTGTTGACCGGCAAGTATTTTTAGCCCACAGCTCTTACCCTCATTATTCTCACAGGGGTATTCAGTGTCTATTAGGGTGTCTTTGACATTAATGTCTATACCGCCCACTGCATCTACAGCTTGCTTAAGACCAGTGAAGTCGGCAGTTATGTAGTATTGGATTGGTATTCCTAGCGTTTGTGCAACAGTTTGTTCTGCTAGCTTTGATCCACCTAGAGCATTAGCTTCATTTATTTTATTGTAGCCATGTCCGGGAATATAGACTCTAGTATCTCTTGGTATGCTTATCATGGTGACTTTATTAGGTTGGGATTTGGTATCAATACTTACTACCATATTAGTGTCAGATAGTGTTTCACCGGCATGTCCTGGGTCACCAATACCGAGTAGCAGAATATTTACTCGACCGTCGCCCTCGCCTTTGAGTCGGCTACTTAAATCAAACGGGTTAGAAGATATTTTACTGGCATGTAGATAAATGTAGGTGAATGCTATTGCCGCAATTACGCCGAGTATTAACATTATAATTCCAAACCACTTCATGATTTTCTTCCAGAGCGGCTTGGGCTTTTTTTGTAAATCAGAAAAGTCGTTTGTTTTGTGTGATTTTGGCATGTCTTTTTTTTCTGAATTTTTTAGATCAAATAGAAAGTCTTCGTCGGCTGTGCCCGCAACCTTGTCAGTAGCTTCAGGAACAGCTTCTAGCTCTTTCTTACTAGGGTCGTATATAAATTCTGGTTTATGGGATTTTTTCATATTGTTAATGTATTATATCGTATATTTGGCAATTTTGAGACTAGAAATTACAGCAAGAATATGTTATAATTTTCGACTATGAACAACATTTGGCAGAAATTAAAAAAAGAGAATGAACCTTTTTTTGTGCTAGCACCAATGGAGGACGTTACCGACACAGTTTTTCGCCAAATGGTTATTAAATTATCCCCACCCGATCTAATGGTTACAGAGTTTGTGAATGCTGATGGGTACTGTTCGCCGGGTAGAGAAGCGGTAGGCCGAAGACTTAGGTATACTAAAAAAGAACAGCCCTTAATTGCCCAAATATGGGGCCTAAATCCCGTTAACTATCGCCAGATGGCCAAAGATTTAGTCGGAATGGGTTTTGCTGGCATCGATATTAATATGGGATGCCCTGTAAAAGACGTTGTAAAAAAAGGTGCCTGTTCAGCTATGATTTTAAATCATGAGTTAGCAGCACTGGTAATCTCTGAAACGAGAGCCGGAATATTAGACGCGGGTGGCGATATACCACTAAGCGTTAAGACTAGGATAGGCTACAATGAGCCAGACGTTACGAGTTGGATTGGATTTTTACTAAAGCAGAATTTAGATGCTATTACTGTCCATGGCCGTACCCGAAAACAAATGAGCAAGGTCCCTGCCGATTGGCAGGAGATAGCTAGAGCTGTTAAGTTGCGCGATAAATTGTCGCCCCAAACTGTTATCGTTGGTAATGGTGACGTCATGTCCCGAGCCCAAGGGGAATCACTTGCTAAGATGAGCGGGGTTGACGGAGTTATGGTAGGCCGGGGCATATTCCATGACCCTTTTATATTTTCTAAAACTGCTAAGAAGGCTGACTTAAAATTGATGCTGAAGTATTTGAAGCAACATATTGAGTTGCACCAAAAAACTTGGGGCGGTGAAAAGTTTGAGCCATTAAAGAAATTTATAAAAATGTATATTTCTGGATTTGCTGGCTCATCGGAAATCCGGGCTAAATTATTTGCCGCAAAGAGCCATGTCGATCTAATTAAAATGATTGACAATATAGTCTAGAAGCAGTAGTATATCATTCTGAAATTGTACCTACCGAAAGGTTGAAATGTATACGAAAATTATCTTAGTCGTAGATGAAGGTGTGCTTGGAGCCATTAACAAGATTAATGATTTGCAGGAGAGCCGGAACGGCTTTCTAAGTTTAATTAGTGCAGATTTCCAACCGATCCCTGAACAAGAAGCTCACGCCACACAGATTAATATCACATCAGATATTATGTCTATTGGTATAAATAACAAGATAGTTAATTGCTTGATGTTGCCAAGAAGGACTCAAAACGGAGTTCTTAAAGTCGATCCAGATATGCGTATCAGTACGATCTATGATCTTTGCAGTAAATCTGAAGATGATCTAAAGAAGTATGCTGGGATTGGCATTAAAGCAGTTGAAGAAATAAAGTCTAAGTTAGCCCACCATGGCTTGAGTTTGGCCAACTAATATACCCACCACTAGGTGGGTAATTTTATATAAAATGATTCTTTATAGATTGTGATACAATTTAGTTATGAGCAAAACTAGTCACAAAAAACATGAGTCAATAAAAAGACACACTAATGCAGCACCATCTGATATTTCTGAGGAAGATGTTTTTACAGAACATAGACTTGGAAGTGAAGTTCTTATTGCTTTAATAATTTTTGCAATGGGGCTATTTTTTATGGTGCCGATATATTCCTCAGCAACAGTCTCATTCCAGTCCGTACTGCTCGCGATATTTGTGCTATCGATATTGGCTTTTGTAGTCACGCACTGGCGTAGGTTAAAAAAGCAAAAAGACCATCCAGCGATGCCGCTTATGGAAAGATTTGTCTATCTATCTGTTGTAAGTGTATTGGCGCTAGCAGTAGTAATTCAGTTTCTTACAAAAACACTAGACGTCTGGCTAGTGGCTATATTGATTTTTATAGTGCTTTTAAAAGTACTACTAACCGCCCGACTCGGCAGAAAGTAACTTCTTAGTTGAAAAAGAAAGTAGTAATAGTATTAATTATTTTATTTATCATTGCATCAGCTGGCGGCCTACTTTTATATAAGAAGTTGCACAGGTCTAAAGCAGTAACCCCAGCTGCGGCGCAGGGTTCTCAGACAGTTGCATCCCCACAGAAAGAAGTAAGCAAGAGACCCGGTAGTTACGTAGCATATGACCCAGCCGTGCTTGCCCAGGCCAGTGATGGTAAGGTTGTGTTATTTTTCAATGCTAAGTGGAGCAGTACTTGTAAGCAACTTGACCAGGCCCTTAAATCGAATGTTTCTAAGCTGCCTAGCAACTTCACAATAATGAGTGTTGATTATGATAAGAATTACGCCCTGAAAAAAAAATACAGCGTTCCGTTTGAAGATACTTTTGTTCAGGTAGACCCCAGTGGTGATATGGTTAATAGATGGTCTGGGTCAGAGGATATGTCTGAGATTGTGGCTTTAGCAAAATAAAAAACCCATTTCTATTTTAGAAATGGGTACTATATTAAGTCTTAGTTCGGACTAGGGTGCCATAGACGTCTGGCTCGCACAGCACCTTGGCTAGCATACCCGGCTGATTTCCATCATAAACAACAATATCGATAGAATGTTCTTTCGCATGGGTAGCCGCTGTTGCATCAATAACCTTTAGGCCTCGCTCGATAATGTCGAGATGTGTCATCTCATCGAACTTAGTAGCATCAGGGTTTTTGTTGGGGTCACCAGTATAAATACCGTCGGTACCTTGTTTGGCCATTAAAATAGCTTGGCAATCCAAGTTCATTGCTCTTTGCGCTGAGGCTGTATCGGTGGTAAAGCCAGGTTCACCAAGTCCTCCAGCACAGATCACTACTTGGCCTCTTTCGAGGCGATGCTTAGCTTTCTTGTAGAGGTAGGGCTCTGCAACCTCTTCGATCCTAATAGAAGAATTCATTGCTGCAGGAATGCCTTCTTGGACAAGAATATCTTCGAAAGCCATCGCATTTTGGACTGTTGCGAGCATGCCCATGTAATCTGCAGTGTTTTTATCAATACCCCGGGCATCTTTACCGCGAAAGATATTGCCACCACCGATTACGATAGCCATTTCAACCTTTAGCTCGGAGATAACTTCTTTAATTTCTCTAGCTTCGGAACGCATTTTTTCGATATTAAAGCCGGCTACTAGCGAAGTGCCATCTTCTAGGCGATAGGTATTACCCTGTGCTTCGCCAGACAGTTTTAATAACACTCTCTTGTACTTTGATGTACTCGTCATAACCTCTTCCTGAGTTGTGGACGTCGCTCATCTTTATATCATCTATCTTGTGTTATCTCAAGCATAAGCTAGTAGATAATTGTGGTTTAAGATGTTGGAAAATAGCTATTTATCAGGTATAATCCACTTATTATGAGTTCAAACATTTTCGTATTACTTTATTATAAATTTACCGAAGTTCCTAATTCTAAGTTCGAAGCTATTCAGCATAAGCTAGTTTGTAATGGTATCGGCCTTAAGGGTCGTATTCTAATTGGAGAAGAGGGTATAAACGGTACGGTGGCCGGAACTAGAGCCCAGTTAAAACAGTACACAGACTATATGGATTCACACCCAATTTTTGGAAACATCATTTTCAAGAGATCATCAGCTGCAAGGATGCCATTCCCGAAGATGATAGTTAAATACCGAGACGAGATTGTTACTTTGGGTAAAAAGGTAGATCTTAAAAAAACTGGCAAATACCTCAAGCCAGAACAGATGCATGAACTTTTTGAAAAAGGTGAAGACATGGTTGTGGTAGATATGCGTAATAATTATGAATTCGAGGTAGGTAGATTTAGAGGTGCAATTCAACCAGATACCGTCAAATTTTATGAGCTACCGGAAAAAATAAAGAATCTCAAAATAGATAAAGATAAAAAGGTAGTAACTTACTGTACGGGTGGTATCCGCTGTGAAAAAGCTACAGCCCTACTTGCAGAAGAAGGATTTAGTGACGTCTACCAGCTAGAGGGTGGAATTGTAAAATATCTAGAAAAGTACCCGGATGGACATTTCGTGGGTAAGAATTTCGTTTTCGATGATCGTATGGTTACAAATACTGATACTGAAAGCGGTAAAAAAGTACTAGGTAAATGCGCTCACTGTAGTGAGTCAAGCGATAGGTATATCGACTGCGCTAAGCCAGACTGCCACCAACTCTTTATTTGTTGCAAGGGCTGTGACTCTAAGTACGCTGGCCTTTGTCCTGTTGCAGTAAAAGAACTAGCTAAAAATTAGCCCAATATTTTCCTTAGCTCTTCGCTAGTAACTTTTCTATCATCCCAAGGTATAGATCTTCCATCAGCTAGCATCATTAGTTGATCAGCCCCCTTGCAGGCAATGAAGACTATGTCTCCCTTACGGGCTATCTCTAGAGCCTTTCTTATTCCATCACGTCTATCTGCAATTAGGTAAAGGTCTTTATCTTCTTTTTTGCCTGCTGCCCTTGCGCCCTTAGCGATATCCTCAATTATCGCCAGAGGATCGTCATCGTATGGATCGTCATCGCTAATAATAACGATATCAGCGGCTTTGCCAGTAATATTTCCTAGGACCTGTCTTTTTTCGATATCTCTTCCGCCACCCTGACCTCCAAATAAGACTATTAGTCGACCCTTGTTTTTTTGTAGTTCTTTTCCGGTCTCCATGAGTTCGGTCATGCCGGCAGGATCGTGGGCGTAATCCACAAACACCGTAAAGTTCTGGCCCATGTCAATTTTTTCCATCCTGCCCGGAATGGTCTTAAGTTTATCTAAGCCAACCTTAATCTTGTCTATATCCACACCCAGTGATTGGGCGGCAGCTATAGCTCCGGTAGCATTTAAGGCGTTAATCTTGCCCACTAAATTAATATGAAATTTCATATTGTTTACAGTAAGGTTGGTTCCATCCTCGTCGGCAGAGGAAGATACTAGTTTAAAGTCATTTGCTTGGTAGCCAAAGTTTGTTAGCTCAACGTTTTTATAATCAATATATCTTTTGCTCTCAGGTCGGTCAGAGTTATATACTATCTGCTTGTGAACTGTCTTGCCGCCGACAGTTTTGATGGCTCCCTTGGATAAATAGTCAAAAACTCTCCTATTGTGCCTGTGTAAGATGTCCATACTACCACCATGGGCCGCTAGGATTTCGCGCTCAACATTTGTAAATATAAGCATGTCGAAGTTTATGCCAATGTGTCGCCATTGAGTCTGCCCCTCGGACGGCACTTCCATTACGACATATCTACAACCAGCCTTATTCATCTTGCTCAGTATGTTTTGTAATATTTTTGTACCCGGCATGGTCATGTGCCATTTATTTAGCTCTTCGAATTGGCCAATCCTGATGTTTGCAGTGCCTATCTGGCCTGTTTTGTATCCAGCTGCATCTAGTATTGACCACAACATATTGGCCGTTGTGGTTTTACCTTTGCTTCCGACGACACCAATAATAATCATACCTGCTGATGGATTACCATATTTCCTAGAGGAGAGTAGGGCCTCGGGATAGTGGTAGCTGTCTATTAAGGTTTTTGGAACTAATTTTTTAATTCTTTTCATTTTTACATTTTACCACTGCTGCAGCCAAAACACATTTATAAATAAGCATAGCCATATTATTAAATGGTTGATATAATTTAATTAAACTTTATAAATATGCAAGATCCACAAGACAATACATTTCCAATACCAGGTACTGACAACAACATAGCAGGGGGGTCTGTTGCTCAGCCGGCACCTACTACAGGGCAGCCGCCAATTCAGCCCGCCCAGACAGCGCCACTGGCAGGTTCGACGTTTACGCCTGCTGCAGAGATGCAAACACCCGAGCTGCCTAATGCTTACCCAACAACTCCTGCACCTCAGCCGACTGCATCACCGGTCCTAACAGGTAATCCCCTAGAGAGTATGTCCCCACCCTCCGCCGCCCCGCCACAAGATGTCTACACTCCGCCTACTACCCCTGCTCCAATTCAGCCCCAACCGGCTTCACAACCAGCTCCAATTACTTCAAATACACTAGACCTTAGTAACCAGCCTAATTATCAGCAGACTAATCCTCAAGCAAGCCCCACCGATCAGCCCTTACCCTACACTCAGCCCGGTGATATGCAACCTGGTATTCCCGTTCAGCCAGAGCCACAAGCTACTAGCGCTGCACCCTACCAAGATAACTCGCTTGGCTCGATTCCAGTCGACTTTGGTGTCAGCAATAATGCCATGGCCAACAACCTAGCCCTTCAGCAGAGCAAGAAGAAAAGTGGACCTTTGAAATTTATTATCATCGCAGTGGTTGTTATAGCAATTGTAGTTATTGCTAGCCTGGTTGCACTATTTTACAGTCGAAACGCTAATAAAACATCTGTTAATCTTAATAACCAAACCGTCGACCAGAATCAACAGGCTTCCACTAGTACCACCACAGCGCCTGCGGTCATACCTGATGGCTACCAGCAAGTGACTAGAGATTGTTTTTCATTCGGCGTACTACTGCCAACAACAGTAGATTTCCAAAAAACTATCTGTAAGATGGGTGCAAAATTCGGCGCAACCTCTCAATATAGCTTACTCGTGGATCCCGTAACCGATGCCACTACAGACCTTCAAGCCTTGGTTGATAAGGCAAAGACAACTTATAACGGCACAATATCGACCCAAAGCGATATAAAGCTTAACGGACTAGATGCCAAAAAAGTCGTCATGAATGTAGCTGGTGTAGATCAGCAAGTCATAGCAGTCCTAACACCAGGTAAAAATTACCAATCCAGCGGTACGGCTGTGAATGGATTTTTGATATCGACAACCTATAGCGATGATGCCTCAAAAAAGGCTAGCGACACTCTTGCTTCTACCTGGACTTGGAAATAAATATAAATAGGGTTGATTTGAAAGTTAAGTCTGACTAGACTTATGTAATGAATCAAAAAATAGAGTGTTACATATTAGGCACCGCCTATACAGGCTCCACTATATTGGGCGAAGCGCTAAATATGCATAGTAAAATAGCCTATGTCGGAGAGTTATCTCGAGCCCAGGGGTACTATGATTTGCATAGATTTTATAATTCGCCAGACGGCTGCATGTACTGCCATATCGATGGCAAATCGTGCTCTATATTTACAGATAATTTTTTAAAAGGTACCAACAACTATAGTCCAGCCGAAAGCTACCTTAGACTTAGGAAAGCCTATAATAAGCCCGTGCTTATAGACGGTAGTAAGCATGCCAGATGGTTGGAGCATGTATTAAAACAAAGAGAAGACATCTCAGGAATTAGAGCTATAATACTGGCTAAAAATCCCACCAGTTACTTAAGTAGCTGCTCAGACAGGGGTATTGGTAATATGGAGCACGAGGCTACTGTTTGGAGGGATACTTATTTTAATATCTTTTCACTAGTTAATTTGTATGGCCTACCAACTTTAGTTATAAGACACGAGGACTTTGTTGCTAATCCAGAAAAAATTTTAAGAAAAATAACAAACTTCCTGAACCTAAAGTATGAAAAAAGAATGGTTAATAGCAAGAAGCAGCCCCTCCACGCGATAGGCGGAAACCCAGGAGCATACATAGGCACCTTCGACATAGACAGAATATCTATCCGTAATAAAAAACTCGGCCAGAAATATTTTGATGTTAACCCCATAAGACTAACTAGTAAGATTATCAATACTTCAAAAGCTAAAATAATGCATGCGAAGTATATGAAAATTATCCTTGAAACACCCTCGTTAATCGATCTTTACAGGCAGCTAGGCTTTAACATCAAAGATCTTTAGAAGCTATGTTTTTTGCTCTTGAGTCTCCAGAATCTGTAAATTATCCGGAAATGATAATTTGTAGCCACACCCCACTTCCAGGCCTGATTAGTATAAATCTCTCTAAACCGGTCACGATCAACTAGTAGCCATTTCCAGACCGACCTTGTCCGGTAGGACATATCTACCATTGGATGGATTTTTTCGTCATGCGTTGCGTAATAAAAATTTAGCCCTGACAGTAGTCGGATTATCTTTCTGGGTGGCCGCTTCATGAATTTATTAAGTCTTTTGTTGCTATAAGTAAATATGTCTTTATAGTGAATATCATTTACATGGGTATATTTTACTAGCTCCTCAATATGTTTTAGTATGCTTTCTCTAATTGGGCTGCCTAGGTTATCGGTATTCAAAAAACTCTCCCAGACTTCTGGCTGAAATAGATATTTTGCACCCTTTTGCTTGAGTGAATTGAATATTATACCCTCAGACTCCGGACTGATATCATCACTAAAGGCATTATGTGAAGTCCTACCTATAAATATTGATTCAAGCTTATTATTTAAACCAGATTGAAGCAGTATTTCTTCTAGCAGTATTTGCAGAGAACAGCTCCACCCCACATCAGCAAGTATTACGGGTTTATTGTTCAGCCTCAGTGATTTCCATTGAGCCAGTGTCTTTTTAAGTTCGATTGACCAAAGTCGCTTGGCTTTTTCATAGTCTTGTTTGTCTATTTGATATCTACTATCGTAACTATCGCTAAGTAATTCTGTTTGATTGCTATTTATGTCCACAACCCCTAGCACCTTAAGTGCATAAGAGACACTCTTTCTACGAAAGGCCTTATCAGCTAATGGCAGAATATTACTCAGTTTAATACCCTTTTTATTTAGTATGGCAGCATATGATCGTAGTAGAGATGCCCTATTGATATAGGGTAATTTCTTAGCGTTTTCATACCCCATAAATCTATATATGCCCATAAGTGCGTTGCTTTCGCCCGATATAAAAACTACTGTCTTGTTTTTTGATAATGATTTATCGCGCAATGTACCTAGGTAATGAATTATGGCTGGACCCAGTAGCCAGGCTACAAAATCCTCATTATCTTTTTCATTTAAAACTTTAATAAACTCACTTCGTTGCTTTAATCGTGTAATCTTTAACCTTACTTTTAGCAGTAGCCCAAAAATTAGCTTACCAATAAATAGTTTTGCGCGGTGCCTTGTCATATAAAGGTGATGCGCAGACATTCCGTGTTTAGACGGTATGATAAGGTCTGATTGTTTATTATCGCCAATATGAAGGCTATCAATTAAGGATATATTAGTATGTTTTTTTTGAAGCTCTAGAAATGAACGGCCGCTGTATTTACCCACCAGCTTATCAGAAGAACTAATCCCTCCATTAAAAATATCTATACCCTTGGCACGTAATAGGGTTGATAGTTCTTTATATTCGAAATACATATCCGAGATAAAGTATATCTTTTGACCACTAGACTTATTATCTCGGAGTATCCTAATCAGTTTTTTGTTCACTTGCAGCTGACTTAACTCATAGCTAAGTTCTATTTTTAGCAATGAATTCAATAGCCGACTCTTTCTAGATTTGGATAGTTTAGTATTTTTTCTTCTTTCGAGCTCTGACACCATGTTTTCAATAATTGATGCATGCCTTGCCTCATAGTCTTTACCACTTATGGCATTATATGACTTTAAAATACTGCTGGATTCTAACCTTTGTGAATATAAGAACAGGGGGCTAGTTTTGATATCATATTTAGCGAGCTCAGTAGTCATTAAGGTGGCAAGGCAGTAAAATCTCCAGGACTCAGGGCGCCACTTCCTTAACAGTACCGTATCGAATATATCTACGGTAATTACGTTAGGTTTGAGTCTGGCAATCTTTCTCTCGAGTCTTAGGTGTGAATACATATTTATACTATATATACATATGCATATAATCAAAACCATAACAGTTAAACCGTAATAAAAACATTGTAAATATATTTTTTTTCTGTAAAATTATTTCTACCTATTTACTAGGCGAACCTAAGGAGATAAGTTGGTATCAAACCCTAGTGTTGAAAAATTTGAAATCACCTGCTCAAGAAGAGACCTAATTAGTTTTTCTGCAAGAGCAATCCGCCAAGAGCTCGGTCCAGACTTAGGTATATACAAGTATGGCTGCATTAGTATCCTGGATAGCATTGCCCTAAATGCTATGCTAGAAATGAAGCCACACGCAAACGAGGCCCTTTATATCAGAGTTGGTACTCAAGCTGTCAGGGATTTCCTTCAAAAGAGGCCTAACTTTCTCCAACCAGAGTCAAGAATCCGAACTAATCTCTTGGAACACCAGCGACCTCGATAGTTCACTTTTAGGTTCCGTAATACGGGACCTTTTTTATTTGCTTATTATTTTTTTAAAACGGGTTATACTATATCTATGAATGAAGTAGAAGAAATAAAGAATCGATTAGACATAGTCGAGGTTGTTTCAGGTTACGTGCCACTAAAACAGTCGGGTAGTAACTGGAAGGGACTAAGTCCTTTTAAGACCGAAAAAACTCCTAGCTTTATGGTTAGTAGCGATAAGGGTATTTGGCATGATTTTAGTAGTGGACAGGGTGGAGATATCTTTTCATTTGTTATGGCTATGGAGGGGGTGGAGTTTAGAGAGGCCTTAGAGCTCCTAGCCAAGAAAGCCGGTGTAGAGCTAAAGGCTAGATCTTCAGACGGCAAAAGCGGAAAGTCAAAATCAAGAGTCTATGACGCTATCGAACAGGCTATGAAGTTCTACCACTTAAATTTATCTAAGGACCAACAGGCCCTAGACTACTTTAAAAAGATCAGGGGTCTTAAGTCTGAGACTATAAAAGAGTACCGCCTAGGCTACAGCCTAGAGTCCTGGGATTCCTTGAGTAAATATTTAATACAAAAAGGCTTTACCAGGCAAGAACTAATAGATAGTGGTCTGGTGCGTCAAAAGTCAGGTCGGGATAGTGTTTATGACATGTTTAGAGGTCGCATTATGTTTCCCGTATTTGACACCCAAGCGAGGACGGTTGGGTTCTCGGCTAGAATTCTAAACGATAACGATACTGGAGCAAAGTATATCAATACACCAGAATCAGCTGTCTACCATAAAAGTACAGCTCTTTACGGCTTGATGCAGGCTAAACAAGCCATTCGAAGTCAAGATGAAGTAATAATTGTTGAGGGTAATATGGATGTTTTAGCACTAGCCAATAATGGTACTAAAAATGTGATAGCTTCCAGTGGTACGGCTCTAACTTATGATCAACTAAAAATTCTCTCAAGGCTCACGAAAAACATTAAATTATGTTTTGACCAAGATGAAGCCGGCCTAAGTGCTACCTTGAGGGCACTATCTGCAGCATCAGGCTTGGATGTTAAGTTAATGGTTGTAAGTTATACTGGCGCCAAAGACCCAGATGAGCTAATACGAAAAGACCCCGAGGCCTGGCAGGCAGCAGTTAAAGAAGCGCAGTATGCACCAGATTATATTTTCTCAGTTGCCAAAGGAAAGTTTGATACTAAGTCCGCAAGAGGAAAAAAAGATTTTGCTAGCTTTGTTATACCCACCATAATTAACCTGGGTGACGATATTGAGACCAGCCATTATGTTAAAAAACTTGCCCAGGCAATTGATGTATCAGAAGAATCGATAATAAAAAAAATAGGTAATAAAACATCCAACGATGGACCGGTAGAAGTAGTTAGTTTAGATGATGATAGTACAAATCATAAAGTAAAAAGACAGTTAACTAGAAGCGAGAAGATTGAGAGGATTACGCTAGAATTGATGCTCTCTAGTTTTCCAGCCCGTGATGCAATCGTAGATCTGGACTTCGATAGCTTATCTGAATTGCACAGACCAATTTTTCAAGTAATTAAGGATAATCGCAAGTCTAACCCGGTAGAGATAGCTAAATTATTGCCAAAATTGTCTGACTATGTTAAGATACTTTCATTACGGGGAGATCACGTGTACTCTGATATATCAGAACACGACGCACGGCTCGAAGCCTTCACCCAGATACATAGACTAAGTAAAATAGTCCGCGAAAAAATCAAACGACAGCTCTCTAGAGAAATTTCTGAGGCCGAAGAACAAAAAGACCAGGCCAAAGTTAAGAGCTTACTAAAGAAATACCAGTCCATTTTAAACGAGGAGTAAAATATGCCTAAAAAAGCTACCCCAGCACCTTTGGAAGAAGACCAGACTTTACAGATAGCAATAGATAAATTAGTTGCCAAGGGTCGTCAAAAAGGTTTCGTGACTCAGCAAGAAATAATGTCTGATATACCAGACGCCGAAAATAACATCGAAGGCTTAGATGATTTGTATTCAGCCCTAATCGATCAAGGTGTTGAGGTTGTTGATCAGAAAGACAAAATGATATGGCAGACAGAACCTGAAGAAGATGTAGAAAATGCCGCAAGCGATGATTACATTAAAGATATCGCAGATGACTCAGTACGACTTTACCTAAGAGAAATTGGTAAGATTCCACTTATTACGGCCGAAGAAGAAGTGTCGCTCGCCAAACGAATTGAGAAGGGTGATAAGGCGGCCAAAGATGCCCTAGCCGAGGCCAACTTGAGACTGGTAGTTAGTATCGCTAAAAAATATATTGGCCGTGGTCTGGACTTGCTAGATCTTATTGAAGAAGGCAATACTGGATTACTGCGAGCGGTAGAAAAATTTGACTACACTCGAGGTTTTAAATTTAGTACATACGCCACTTGGTGGATTAGGCAAGCTATTACTCGTGCAATAGCCGACCAAGCTAGAGTTATTCGAATACCTGTTCATATGGTAGAAACAATTAATAAATTAATCAGAACCCAAAGAAGACTAACTACTGAGCTTGGCCGCGAGCCCTTACCAGAAGAGCTAGCTAAAGAAATGGAAATAGATGTCGATAAGGTAAATCACATCTTAAAAATCTCCCAAGACACCACCAGTTTAGATGCTACAGTCGGTGAAGATGAGGACAGTAGCCTTGGTGACTTTATTGAAGACCAGGATACCGTTAGCCCGCACGAGGCAGCAACTTTTGAATTACTGAAAGAACATATCGACGAAACCCTAAGTATGCTTACTCCCAGAGAGCAGAAGATATTAAGAATGCGTTTTGGTCTTGAAGACGGCCGAAGCCACACCCTAGAAGAGGTTGGACAAGAGTTTGGCGTGACTAGAGAAAGAATTCGTCAGATAGAAGCTAAAGCCCTAACTAAATTGAGAAAACATAAAGATTCTAAAAAATTAAAAGACTACATAGTTTAAAAATAACCCGCTAAGAGCGGGTTATTTATTGTATGTCCTCGGAGTCTTGTTTCGGCCAATTATCGATAATTTCTTGCTCTATTGGGGTAAGTTCTTCGCCCCTATTTAGTTTCATATTAGCCCTTACGTATGCTATACCCCTCCTGTTTAGATCCCGCTGTTCCTCTGCTGACAGCTGCGTCTCTGGTTTAACAGGAACGGTTGGGCTTGATGTCGATTTTTGCTTGGCTTTCAATGCGCGTAGCTTTTTGTTTGTCTCTTCATTTGAAGGACCATAGCCAATATCGCTTCTTACATCGCTGAATTCACTCATACTTTTATTTAAACACATGCCCATCTGTAATGCTATAATAGAGTAATGTCAGACAGAAAAAAATTAGTAATTTTTGATGGTCATGCCCTCGTCCATCGTGGTTTTCATGCCATCCCACACTTAACTACCAAAGACGGCACACCAACCAACGCAGTCTATGGCTTTACAACTATGATGCTCCTAGCTCTTAGGGAACTCAAACCAGACTATGCCGTAGTGGCTTGGGATGCCCCTGGTAAGACTTTTAGACATGTTCAGTATTCAGAGTATAAGGCAACTCGTAAAAAGGCTCCTGATGAGCTGTATTCGCAGATGCCACTAACTAAAGAGGTGGTCGCGGCGTTTAATATTCCACTGCTGGAGTCATCAGGCTTTGAGGCTGATGATATTATTGGTACTCTCACCAAGGATTATGAGAAGAGTCTAGACGTTGTCGTAGTAACTGGTGATATGGATGAGCTTCAGCTTGTATCCGACCATGTAAAAATATACACGATGCGCAAGGGTTTTACAGATACGTTTGTTTACGATGAGGCAGCAGTTGTAGACAAGTATGGCGTGACACCCGAGGAGTTTATCGTATATAAAGCCCTTAAGGGTGATACAAGTGACAACATCCCGGGTGTTGCTGGAATTGGTGACAAAGGAGCTACCGAACTAGTGTCCGAGTATAAGACTCTTGATGAGATTTACAGCAACATCGATCTAATCAAGCCAGCACTAGCTAAAAAGCTAACTGCAGGTAAGGCTAGCGCCTATCTTAGTCTGGACCTCTCTACGATAAAAAGAGATGTAGAATTAGACTTTAACCTAAGTGATGCACTCCTACATGAGTATGACAAAAAGAAGGTGTATGACCTTTTTCATCACCTGGAGTTTAAAAGCCTATTGGCTAAGCTGCCCGAAGAAAAGGTAAACTCAGATATATCAGATGATGACTTGGTAAAAGAAAATAAAGCTACAGAATTTAATCGGGAACATTTAAAAAAATCTAATTACCAAGCAATTACAAAGATATCGGAGCTGGAGTTATTGGTAGATAAATTAAAAAAGCAAAAGGTTTTTGCTTTTGACACCGAAACAGACAGCACAGATGAAATAGATGCAAATCTAGTCGGCGCATCGTTTAGCTTTAAAGAAGGGGAGGCATACTATGTTCCCTTAAACCATAAACAAAAAACTGAGATAAGTATCTCTGATTTTAAGAGGTTAGTAGGCCCAATCCTGCAGAATCCAAAGATCGGCAAGGTCGGTCATAATATTAAGTATGACTACGTGGTATTACGAAAGTATGATCAAAAAATTGACTCAATAATATTTGATACTATGGTGGCAGCATTTCTTATTAATCCTATAGGTAGGGCTCAGAGCTTGAGTCAGTTAGCATACAGCGAGTTAGGTATTTCAATGATAGGAATAGAAGAGCTGATTGGCCCTAAAGGAAAAAATCAGGTAACTTTTGATGATATAGATATTAAAAAAGCAACTCAGTATGCAGCAGAAGATGCAGATATATCCTGGCGGCTTTATATAAAGCTAGAAAAGGAATTAGCTTCGATTGGGAATTTGACGAGACTTGCTAAGGATATGGAGTGGTCCCTTATTGAGGTCCTTGGAGATATGGAGAAACAGGGTATTGGTTTAGATAGTGATTTTCTTATTAAGTTATCAGGTGAATATGAAAAGAAAATTAATAAGTTACAGAGAGATATTTGGAAGATAGCTGGCGAAGAATTTAATATTAGCTCCCCAGCCCAACTTCAGGTGATTCTTTTTCAGAAGTTAAATATAGATACGTCGGGACTTAAAAAAACTAAGACCGGTATTAGTACGGCTGCCAGCGAGCTAGATAAGCTCAAGGGTAAGCATGAAATTATCGATATGATGTTTGAATATCGCGAATTAACTAAATTAAAGAGCACCTACGTTGATTCGCTGCCGAGACTAGTCAAGGCAGATAACCGTATTCACACTAGCTATAACCAGACTATAGCCCAGACCGGAAGACTAAGCAGCACCAATCCTAATCTTCAGAATATCCCAACAAGAACAGATATGGGAAAAGAGATAAGAAGAGCTTTTGTGGCTGGTAGAGGTAAGCTATTTGTCTCAGCTGATTATAGCCAGATTGAACTTAGGTTGGCAGCCGCCCTAGCGGGTGACGAGCCAATGATTAAGTCCTTTAAAGAGGGGGCTGACATTCATACCGCCACAGCTGCAGAAATGTTTGATATTAAGCCCTCTGATGTAAAGCCGGAGCAACGCTATGCGGCAAAAGCAATTAATTTTGGGGTCCTGTATGGAATGAATACGCACGGACTTTCTGTGGCTACTGGTTTCGATTATGCAAAAAGCAAGGATTTTATTGACCGGTACTTCAACCTCCGCAGAGGTGTTGCTGACTATATAGCGAGTATTAAAAAGATGGCTCATGATAAGGGTTATACCGAGACAATTTTTGGTAGACGGAGGCCATGTCCCGACGTGCATTCGAGTAACTTTATGGTTCGTTCTTCAGCAGAGAGAGCAGCTGTAAATATGCCTCTGCAGGGTACAGCTGCAGATATGATGAAGCTGGCTATGGTAAGCATTCATAAAAAGCTTCCAGCTGGAGCTAATTTAATATTGCAGATCCATGATGAATTAATAGTGGAATGCGATAAAGACCAGGTTGAGTTAGTATCTAAATTGATCTCTAAAGAAATGATAGCAGTGCATAAGTTTGAAGTCCCAATCGAAGTAGGAATCAAGGTAGGGGCTAATTGGGGTGAGCTCGACTGACAAAAGTAAGGCCCCGAGACCATTGGGTCTCGGGGCTGTTGCCCGGGACTTGTGGTCTCGGGGCGTGAATGTTACTTGAGGATCAGGGACTGATCCTGGAATCCAAGGATGCCTTGGGGTCGGATGGGAAGGGGTTCACCAAAGGGCTTGCCGTCTTCGTCTCGATGCCTTGCTGACACCGGCTGCTCAATGTTCTCACCGATGTAGCGCTGGACTCGCGCCTCAAGGTTTATCGAGAGCATTCTGCCATCGTTTTCAGCAGGGTTGTCAAACCCCCTAGCACGCCAGAAAGACATGCTAGTGATCTCGTCGAGGGCAGCCGTGGCATCTTCAACGCTGAACTGATCGGAGACTTCAGCCCGGTCGGAGGGAACGAATATGAATCGTACCATCCAGTAGGGTGAACCATCCTTTTTTTTCAGCCTTTCCTGTGTTGACCCGCCAACCAGCACGTAGCCAGCACTCTGAAGGTCCTTTTGGATCTCAGAAACATCGGTCTGAACCACAGGCTCAAGCAGGCAGTTGCCATTTCCGGCAGCAACCCTTTGCTTCATGTTGTCGATTGTTTCGACTGGAAGCTGCTGGGCAGATACTGGAACTAGTTTCTTGTTGCTGAAGCTGAACTGCAGCAAGACTGACTCGAAAGTGGCCAATTGGACCAACTCCTTAATGTTCGGATATAAAGACGACTTGCCTCTATATTTACGTCAATATAATAGCATAAATAATATAATAAGTCAATAATAATGTATTAAAAAAACCCTGGGATATAATTCCCAGAGTATGTTAAAGATTATTTTTCTTGGCATCACCGACAAACTTGACCGACAGGACTATGCCTATAGGTAGAATCAAGAATATCAGCATGATCGAGAGCATAATCTTGCTACTTTGGACTCCAGCAGCTCTCATCAATAAGTAAAATACCGCCAATACTGTAAGGATGAGAACGTAAACGATAAAAAGATTCATTGCCACATACCTCGCTCATCATTGAGCTGCCGTTCTAGGCTTTCTACCCATTCCTGTAGATTCTGGTTTTCTCGATACTGACTATAGCACAATAAAATCATTGCCATGAAGCCTAGACCTAAGACCGACAAAATAAAATTGTTTGCTAAACAGTTTAGAATAACTAGAAATGCCGCGGTTGATACCAGGATGCGCGTAATATGCTTATTGAATATTTCGAAGTCCATGACCACTCCTTGCTATCTAAAATCGAGCTCTAGATCTGCATAAACATATCACAACCTATATTTTTAAGTCAATAAAAATAGGACCCCGTAAATAATACGGGGTCCTAGACTTTAACCTAAGAGATAAATTCCCTCCTAAGGTTAAAGAAGTTTGGAGCCAGCGCCTCTGGCCAATCACCAGTGGTGATGAAGCTATATAGTAGCCACATTAGCCAGCCGACCCGACCGTTGCCATCTTTGAAGGGGTGAATCATCTCAAAGTGGTAATATGCCAGATCAGGACTGTCAAAACGCATCTCCACAAAGGCCTCACAATAACTACGCATTGCGCGGGGAATGCTTTGAGGGTCTGTAGCAAGCTCTAGACTAGAGAAGCTAACGGGCATAACTCGCCAGCCAGTCTTGTTTTCGGGCTTTACGATTTGGCCGAGACAATAAATAAGCTCTTCAAGCATATGGCCGTCGACTGGCTCATCTCCCCAAGTGCTAGCAGAGATTTTTGTCAGTACCAGCGCCTTAGCTAGACCCTTGAGTGCTTGAGGAGTGGCATCTTCTTGCAACATACACTCCTCACAAACTAGGGCTAGCTCAAGTGGAGTTAGTTTTGTGTCAACAATGTTTACAATTATCACTTACTTGTCCTTTCTAGTTTCATCCCAAACGATGTGAAGAAGAAAAACTGCAAATGCCGAGTACACCAGACTCCCGAAGAAACCGTATACTATACTAAATGCAAGGATGATAAAAAAAATTACCACCAATGCGATATTAAAAATAGACACAAGGCCTCCTAACAAAATTCAAGGTTCGATCCAATATATTAGCATAAAAATAATGTAAAGTCAATTTAAAAAAAGTCTATAATCAGGTATAATGCAATGATTATGCCAGAGTTACCAGAGGTAGAGACAGTTAGGTTGGGTTTAAACAAATTCTTGCCAGGACTTAAAGTAAAGTCGGTTAGTTTTGATTGGCCGAAAGGTTTTCCTAATTCAAAGAGACTGGTAGACACAAAGCTTATCGGCTCAAGTATTTTGAAGGTAGACAGGCGTGGTAAGGTCATTATCATTCCTTTATCTTCGGGCTATAGCCTGCTTATTCACCTTAAGATGACCGGTCAGCTAGTTTTTACAAAAGACCATGATCGCTTTGGTGCAGGGCATCCAAACGACAGTTTAGTAAGTAAGCTTCCAGATCGGTCGACCCGTGTAACATTTGTATTTAATAATGATGCAAGGCTGTATTTTAATGACCAAAGGAAGTTTGGCTGGGTAAAACTAGAAGCTAGTAATGGGCTTTATGAAAATAATGCTTTTTTAAAAAAGCTTGGACCAGAACCGCTGGAAAAGGACTATACATACGAACAATTTCGCAACGCACTCTCGAGTCGAAAGAAGTCTACGATAAAAGCTGTAATACTAGATCAGACTGTACTGGCAGGCGTAGGAAATATTTATGCGGACGAAGGATTATTTGCCGCTAGAATACATCCGGCTGAAAAAGTAGAAAATATTAGTCAAATTAAGCTTAGGAGACTTTTTAAAGCCTTAATAGAAATCATGAGTCTTAGTATTAGTTTGGGTGGCAGCTCAGATAGAAATTATGTGGACGCCGAGGGCAAGAGAGGTAGTTATCTAAAGTTTGCTAAAGTCTTCAGGCGAGAGGGTCAGGACTGCCCAGAATGTGGTGGTAAAATAAGTAAAATTAGGGTGGCTGGCCGGGGTACGCACGTCTGTAACAGGTGTCAGAAGCTAAAAACATCAATTGACAAAAAGTAATAATAGTGATAATATATAAAAATCTGTTAGGTGAAATACATCTAGCATTGTGTTAAGAAAGGGCTTCGCACCCATGAAGTCTCTAGTTGACAAGAGAAAGATCAAGTACAGCCTGGTCATTGTTTTTCTAGCGCTTGGCGCATGGAAGTTCAGCGAGCTGGCATTCGCAGCTGCTAAGTGGTCCAGGCACTACTACCTGCGTCACGAAGTTGGCGTCTTGCAGGTCACGGCGATCACGTTGCTTGCAATTGTTGTGTACTTGTTCACCCGCGCTCGAATCGCAAGCAAGCTGAAGCTTGGTAGTAAACCCACTTCGCCGATAGCTTGAAGACATGGCCTTGGCCTGGAGTCACTGAAGTTCGCTTCACACCCCTAGCCAGGGCCCTTTTATTTTGTAGCATTTATTTGACTTTTGTGTATAATTATGGTAATATGTTACTGATCAAGCTACCGTAGTTTGATTGCAACGTCTAGAGAAAAGAGAAAGGAGAGCTTTATCCATGGATAAGTTCTTTGACGGAATGTTCAGGGCTATTATGGCGCTGGCAGCAGTAGTGCTCATCATGGTCTTCGTGTCAACGAAGCCTGAGGTGGCGGTGTTGCTGGTTGCTATCGTTGGTCTGACAGCCGTTGCTGTGTTCTTGAACAGGTCTCGTACCAAAGACAGGGCACGGGCTCGTGAGCTCCAGAGAGATCTGGACCGTGCACGTGACCGTCAAGACCCCTGGCGCTAGACAAGAACACAAGCTGCTTTAGCAGCTCAAGGTAGCATTGCTACTTGTCCCATCAACTGGCCCTGGCTGTAATTACAGCCAGGGCCCTTACTTTATAGATTAAATCTATATTTGTGAGTTTTAGTAATTCGTATAATACAAAAGTAATAAACTGCTTGATACATTGGTATGTATGGCTATACTATTAGGTATGATTTTCTATTTTTATGGTGATAACAGCTACGCTAAAGCCCAGCAAATAATAAAGATAAAGTCGACTTATATATCCAAGACAGGCGGTAGTGCAGACATGGAAGTTTTTGACATGAGCGAAAGAACGATGAGCGATTTATTAAATTCTCTAGCGGTGGTACCGATGTTTGTAAGTAGCCGACTGATAGTAGTAAAAAATCTTAGTACGTTAAAGCTTGAAAAAGAAAAGATCGAGAAGTTTATAGCTTCGGTTCCAGATTCTACCAATATTATAATTGATGACCGCAGCGTGGATAAGCGCAGTGTGTATTTTAAGACCCTCTCCAGACTTAGTGGCGCAAAAGAGTTCTCTCCATTAAGCCCACACCAACTAGTGGCATGGATTAAAAAGATTGCAACAGATAATGCTGCCCAGATTGAAAATAATGTAATAAATGTTCTTATTGATAGAGTAGGGAGTGATCAATGGCAATTGGAGCAAGAAATCTTAAAGCTCAGTAGCTACTCTAAAACAATTACAATTAGTAGTATTGACGAGATGGTCGTACCCAGACTTAGCCAGACAGCGTTTATGATGATAGATTGCATTGGCCGAGGTGACCCAAGAAGGGCCACTGAATTATATAATAATCTCAGCCTAGCCGGAGAGGCCGATCAAAAGATACTTGGAGCTATCATTTACCAATACCGGGTGATGGCTCTCGTTAAGCAGGGCGGAGATGTCTCAGATTGGCAAAAAGAACTATCAATAAGCCCTTATGCCATAACTAAGTCACGCAATCTGGTTAGAAATATGGATTTAGCAAAAATAAAGAAGGCCTATGGTCTTATTTTATCTTCGGACTTGTCAGTTAAAACTGGCATCCAAGACTCTAACTCAGCCATGCTCGACCTTATATATAATTTATCTACAATATAAAAAAAGACCCGCTACAGTGCGGGTCTTTTTTAGATAATTTACTTCTTTGCGGCTTTTTTTGGAGCAGCTTTTTTAGCTACTGGCTTCTTAGTCGTAGTAGGCTTAGCTGGTTTTTCGGTTCCATAGGGCTTGCTGGCTACGGCATTGTACTGCTGGCTTAGACGTGATTTTTTTCGAGCTGCGGTACGTTTGTGTAGAACACCCTTTTTTACAGCTCTATCGATTTGAGATACTGCAGCAGATAGAGAGGTTGCAGTAGTTTTGCCTGCAGCAACTTCATCTTTTACTACACGGGTAGCTTTTTTAACAGTAGACTTAATGGCTACATTATATTTACGTTTTGCATCCTGTTGGCGCATTCGCTTCTTAGCTGATTTGATTATTGGCATATTAGTTTATGTATTCCTTATTTATAGAGTTATTGTTTCTCTAAAGTAATATAACAAAGCCCATCATAGCAGATTAGCACCAGATTGTAAATAGATATAATTTGTATAAAGAATATACCCTAAAGAGCTAAAAAGCATGATCGTAAAATTTGTTATAAAAGTATAACAAAAATGATTCATAGGCTATAATTGTATTAATGCAAATACTACAGTTAGCTTCTAAATTACAATCGGTCGGATTAAGCGACAAACAGGCTAGGGTTTATGTTACGGCTCTCTTCCTGGGCCCTAGCGCAGTTCAAAAAATTGCCGCAGAAGCTGACATAAATAGAGCTACAACCTACGTGATACTGTATGAATTACAAAATTTAGGCTTGGTTACTGAATCAATAAGAGGCAAGAAAACTGTATTTGTCGCTGAGCCTGCCGAGTCAATTGAAAAGCATATTGAAGCCCAGGAAAAATCTTTACAGGCGAAAAGAGCAGAGCTCAATGCGTTAATGCCCAAGCTTAGAGAAGTAACTAGATCATCAACGGGCGATGATGTGCCTTCCGTTAGGTTTTATTCAGGCAAGCTAGAAAGTGAAGAGATCCAGAAGGCTTTTATCCGGAAGGCTAAGCCCGGCTCCACCATTTATCAGATAACAAACATCGATGAGACTCTAAAACGAAGCCCTGATTACCTAGAAAAGGATTTGAGCTCAAGCCAAAGTAAAAATTTGACGACAAAATTACTATATTCATATTCAGGTGGTGATATTGTGTCGACGTCTAAGTACTTAAGGAAAACTAAGAAAATAAATGAAGCAGTCAATACAGATATTACAATCTACGAAGATGGAGTTGTTGTTTCAAACTATGACAACGAGAACTCAGGCGTTTTAATCGAGAGCACTAAACTCGCATCCTCTATGAAGCAGTTATTTGAGCTAGCCTGGAATGGCAACGTCAGTACTTGATTTTCTTAATTGATAATGCTAATATTTGATACTGTTGCTCAATAAATGAGCAGAAGTTTGTACCTGTTACAATTGATACCCTTAAAGGGGGAAACATGAAACTGATTCAGGCAATTGTCCTGATTGGAATACCCGGTTCGGGTAAGAGTACCTATATTGCAAAGCACCTACTACCTCTACTCACGCACCCGCAACAGATTGTCTGTCCAGATGACATCCGTGAGGAGTTGACTGGAAGTGCATCAAACCAGAGTATGAATACCGAAGTCTGGGAGGAGGCATACTACAGGTCAGCTAAAATATTGGCTAACTACGGCCTGGTAGTCTTTGACTCTACTAATGCCAAAAGAACTGACCGAGTCAGGCTTCTGCAGCACTTAAGTGATGCCATGGGTACCGCTGGACACATCCAGGGAATCTATCTCGACACCCCAATCGAAGAGTGCCAAAAGCGTAATGCTAGGCGCGAACGGAAGGTGCCCACTTGGGCTATTGAGCGCATGCATTACGAATTGCTGAGCCAGCCACCCAGCCATGAAGATGGCTTTGATGAGCTGCTGGTTATATAGGCAGTAAGTAGTAAGGCTACTAGTTATTCTAGTGGCCTTTTTTAATTCCATATCTTATAAATATTGACAATTACTGTTATGTTTGCTATAATATCGCTTTCAGTATAAAATAATCGATTATGCAACAAGAATTAACCACAAAACAACAGGCCGTAGAACTCATTAAACAAGCAAATCACATCTTGCTAGTTGCTGGTAAGCAACCAAGTAATGACCAGCTAAGTGCGATGGCAGCCCTAGAAATAATCCTCGCCAGAGCTGGTAAGCAGGTAAGTGCGATCGTAACAGGTGAAATGCCAAAAATTGGTAGCCTATTAGATACTAAGCGTATTAGCCGTGACCTTTCTGGTATAAGAGATTTTATTATTCGTTTAGACACCTCAAAAGTTGAAGTGGATAAGCTCAGATACGAAGTAAATGAAGGCAATATCGAGGTAGTAATATCTCCCTTTGCTGGTAATTTCAGCGCCCAAGACGCTAGCTTTGATTATGGTGCGTATAAGTTCGATCTAGTAATTGTACTTGGTGTTAGCCAGATTGCTAAAATCGACGCAATCTTAGAAAAGAATCCAACCATCTTTGATGGAATCCACCTAATAAATATAGATACTCACAGAAGTAATGAGCTGTATGGTAGCGTTAACTTTGTTGACCCTCAAGCTAGCAGTGTCTGTGAAATGTTAGTAAGTGTAATCGAATCTATTGCCCAAGGCATGGTAGATAATCATGTTGCTACCGCACTACTTGCCGGCATTATGAGCTCTACCCAGGGCTTTACCGGTTCCAACACTAGCGCTAAAAGCCTAACAATTGCTGCACAAATGATGAGTGCAGGTGCCAAGCAACAAGAAATTGTGAATGCATTATTTACTCAGAATAAACCGGCAAGTAAACCAGATTCTGCTCCTAAGTCAGAAACTATATCTGAAAAACTAGCCAAACAGGGGTTGGAGTTAACTCCTGTAGGTGTTAAAGACTCCGATACTGGTGAGATTTTGCAAGAAAAACTAGAACAAGGGGATAAGCAGAGCCCAAAAAAGTTCAAAAATCCCAACCCGAAAAAGTAGTATCAGCTGGAAATTTTAAGGGCCGAATAATTAACGGACAACTACTAGCCAATTAATATCTTTAATACATTAAATAGCTATACAATATAATTATGGAATTCACTGAAGGTATTTATCTTATAAATAAACCAAGAGGGCGCAGTAGTTTTAGTATTGTTGCTCAGGTGCGACGCTTAAGTGGCATTAAGAAGGTAGGGCATGCTGGAACCCTTGACCCAGAAGCCGAAGGTCTACTAATAGTAATGGTAGGTAAAGACTTTACGAAGAAGTCTGATTCCTATCTGAAACTTGATAAGTCGTATGAGTTTGAGGTTAAATTCGGTGAGACTTCAACAACCGGTGATGAGCAGGGTGAAAAGCTCAAGGTTGGTGGCAATAAACCTACCACCGATCAGATAGAGCTAGCCCTAGGTGATTTTTTCGGCGAGATAGAGCAGATGCCGCCTCAGTACAGCGCCATAAAGGTGAATGGCGTGAGGGCCTATAAGTTGGCTCGTGATGGTAAGGTTGCAGATATTAAAGCTCGTAAAGTAGTTATTGATGACATTGTTTTACTTGACTATAAATACCCATTTGCTCGATTCGCCACAGATGTATCATCGGGTACATATATAAGAAGCTTAGCTGAAGATATCGGAAAAAGCCTTGGCACGGGAGCTTATTGTACTCAGATAGTCAGGACTAGAATAGGAGATAATCACATTGAAGAGGCAATTACCCTTGATTAATATCCCTTTATCTGCTAATATAGGGTAATCATATGCTAGCAAAAACAACAAAGAAAAAAGTAATAACTAGCCATTCTCTACACGAGAAGGACACTGGATCAGCCGAAGTTCAGGTAGCTTTGTTTACCGAAAAAATAAACGAGTTAACAGAACACCTAAAAGAGCACAAGAAAGATAACCACAGTCGTCGTGGCTTGTTAGCTATGGTAAGTAAAAGACGTCGTCTATTAGACTACTTGCAAAAGAAGTCACCAGACAGATACGCAGCTCTAGTTAAAAAACTTAAACTAAGACGCTAATTGATATTTAAATAAAAAATAGCCCTGAAGTTAGGGGTAGAGTTGTACCATCACGAGCTGATAGCATAACTCTCTCAACTAACTAAAATGATCTACAGCTATTAGAAAGAAATATATATAAATGAAGATAATTCATCCTTTTGACGGAAAGCAAATAAAGCTTGAAACCGATTTCGCTGGTAAAAAATTAACCATTGAAACTGGAAGATTGGCTTTTCGAGCGGACGCCGCAGTAACTGTTCAGTACGGTGATACGGTGCTACTTGCTACAGCAGTGGTTGCCCCGAAGGCAAGACCTGAAACTGACTTCTTCCCTCTACTAATAGACTATGAAGAGCGCATGTATGCGAGCGGTAAGATATCTGGTAGTAGATTTATGAAACGTGAAGGTAGACCTTCAGATAAAGCTATCTTGACTAGTCGGATTATTGATCGTCCGATTCGTCCACTTTTTCCAAAAGGATTTCGTAATGATGTCCAGGTTATGGTGACCGTTCTTAGTGCCGATCTAGAGCATGAAACAGATATTGCCGCAGTCATTGCTGCCAGTACCGCACTGATGCTAACAGGCGCTCCTTTTGATGGGCCGGTAGCAGCTGCAAGAATCGGCCAAATTGACGGTAAGCTAGTAGTTAACCCGACTGTAACTGAGCAGGAAAATAGTGATTTAAACCTAACTGTAGCTGGTACTGAAGATGCCATAATGATGGTCGAATGTGCCTCGCACGAAGTATCTGAACAAGTTGTAGTTGAAGCTCTAGAACTAGCTGTAACAAGTTGGCAGCCAGTAATCAAATTACAGAATGAATTAGTTAAAAAAATGGCCGTAGTGCCTATGAATTTTGAATTATATACTCCTAACCCAGATGCTTACGAAGCCCTAAAGACCCTCCTAAAAGATGACTTAGGCGAGAGAATAAGGCATGAGAATAAGCAGTCCAGACATGAAGCTATTGCTGAACTTGAGGATAAGGCAATCCAGGAATTAGGTATGTTACCTGAAGAAGTAGCCGATGATGGCAGGGTTCGGTTTAGTCATGCTGATATAAAATTGTCATTTGAAAAAATAATCGACGGGGAAATTCGCCGAGCTGTTTTAGAAGACAAGAAACGACCAGACAACAGAGGAACTACAGAAGTTCGTCCAATTTCAGGTGATTCCGGTATGCTACCGCGTACTCACGGGTCAGCTATATTTACTAGAGGAACTACTCAGGCCCTTACCGTTACAACCCTTGCAGCATTATCTGATGCCCAGCTAATTGATACCATGGAAGAGGATACTAGTAAGCGGTATATGCATCACTATAATTTCCCTCCATTCAGTACTGGCGAAGTTCGTCCAGTACGATCCCCAGGTCGTCGAGAAGTTGGCCATGGCTACTTAGCCGAAAAAGCTCTTATTCCAGTTATTCCAGAAACTGAAGACTTTCCATATACCATTCGAGTGGTCTCCGAGCTACTTAGTAGTGCCGGTTCTACTTCGATGGCAAGCGTTTGTGGTAGCACTATGAGTCTTATGGATGCTGGTGTGCCAATAAGCGCACCTGTCGCAGGTATTGCCATGGGACTAATGATAGACCACGATAAACCAGAGAATTACGTCATCTTATCCGACATACAAGACGCTGAAGATTTTGCGGGCGATATGGATTTTAAGGTTGCTGGTACTAAAAAAGGTATTACTGCTTTGCAAATGGATATAAAGGTAAAGGGTATCTCACCGAAGATTATGTCCGAGGCTTTAAGTCAGGCAAAAGAGAGCAGAATGCACATAATGGGTAAGATGCTAGAAATTATCGCCACACCAAAGCCTGAAGTTAGTCAGTATGCACCAAGAATTACCAAGCTTACAATAAACCCAGAAAAAATTCGTGAGGTTATTGGTAAGGGCGGTGAGACTATCCAAAAGATTACTGGTGAAACTGGCGTTGAGATAGACATTGAAGACTCTGGTCTAATTCTTATTTACTCTGAGGATGAAGCTAAGGCTAATGCTGCAAAAGAATGGATAGAATCAATCACCGCAGAGGCAGAAATTGGTAAGACCTACAATGGTAGAGCTATAAGAGTTATGGATTTTGGCGCATTTGTCGAAATACTTCCAGGCAAAGAAGGCCTAGTTCACATCAGTCAGTTTTCTGATCAACGGGTAGAGAACATTCATGATGTAGTTAAGGAAGGTGATGAATTCAGAGTTAAACTTACCGAGATAGATGACAAGGGCCGACTTAACCTCAGTAAGAAATTAGCCGACAAGTAGCTCTTATTCCAGCCGTGCCCCACTTTAAAAAGTGGAGCATCACTGGGGTAAAAGATGGATACGAAGGAAAAACAAGCTAAGTTAGACAGTATTGCAGAAGAGATAATCTCTAGAAAATGCAGTCTTGAAATTGCAAGGACTTGCCTAAACCCCGTACCTGGAAATGGTAATCCTGATGCCGAACTGATGTTTATTGGTGAAGCGCCAGGTGCCCAAGAAGATAAAGCTGGCCAGCCGTTCATAGGTGCTAGTGGTAAATTTCTCGATGAAATGCTTGTGAGTATCGACCTTAGGCGTGAAGATGTGTTTGTAACTAACATTGTTAAGTTCAGACCACCCGACAACCGAGATCCAAATGCTGAAGAGATAGATATCTGCTTACCCTATCTAAATCGACAAATTGAAATAATTAAGCCTAAGTTACTTGTCTTTCTAGGTCGCCATAGCATGAATGTGTTTCTACCAGGATTAAAGATATCTGAAGTGCACGGTCGCTTGCAGAATAAGTCAGGTGTGGCTATGTTACCACTCTACCACCCAGCAGCAGCACTATATAACGGATCGATGCGTAGTATAGTAAAAGAAGATTTCTCGCGTATCCCTGAAATATTGAAAACAATATAGAGAAAAGTGTGACATCCCGAGCAAGGTGGAGTAGTACTCAACTTTGGTCGAAATGGCATTCGTCATTATAATTAATAAAAATCACCAATCTATGGTGAAAAAGGAGAAAACATTAAACCTAATGGATTCAAACAATAAAAAACAATTCAATAGTCGACCGCTAACAGCCCAAGATTTGGGTATGTCGACTCAAAATAAAAATGATAGCACCCCAGTAGCAGATAAGCCCAGCCCTCAGCAGGCAGGCCCTAGGAAGCAATACGCTGGTCAAAATAATCAGAATAAGCCTAGGAATAACCAAAATAGACAGGGTGGCGGAATTGGTCCACGTGGCGTAGGTCGCGGCGGCGATAACTTTGCCCAACGACGTAAGTACGACCGAGGTCCAGCAGTATTTTCTGAAGGAAGCTTCAATACTAATAGTCGTCCAGCAGCTGGCGTAGCAGTAACTGCTACCTCAAATAAGGTAGCAATGAGTAAGGCTGATGCTGGTAAACTGAAGATAATACCTCTTGGCGGACTAGATAAGATTGGTAAAAACATGATGGCCCTAGAGTATGAAAATGACATTATTATTATGGATATGGGCTTTATGTTCCCAGGTCCAGATATGCCAGGTATTGATTACATCATACCTGACACTACCTACCTCGAAGAACGTAAGCATAAGCTACGCGGTTATCTAATAACTCACGCTCACGAGGATCATGTTGGAGGTACACCATTTATTTTACCTAAGATGCCAGCCCCAATATATGGAGCGCACTTTACTGTTAAATATATGGAACGCAAGCTTGAGGAATACAAACTACCATTTAAGCCAGATTTTCGTATTGTTGATCAAGATTCAGGTGACAAGATTCAGTTGGGAGCTTTCCAGATAGAGTTTATACGAATAACCCACTCAATTCCAGACGCCTGTAGTATCGCCATTAAAACACCAGTCGGTACAATTATAAACACCGGTGACTGGAGATTTGACGATGACCCACTAAGCGGCAAGCCTAGTAATAAGGCTCGACTAAAAGAGCTTGGTGATGAAGGTGTATTGATGCTGATGTGTGATAGTACTAGCTGTGAAAATATGGGTAAGAGCCCAACGGAGCAAGAAATAATTGAAACTCTTGATGAAATTTTTGTTCGTAATTATAACAAGCGTGTAATAATTAGCTCATTCGCATCTCAAGTAGATAGAATTCAAGTGTTCGTTGATGCTGCCCACAAGGCTAAGCGCAAGCTGGCCCTAGCTGGTCGTAGCATGCTATCTAACATGGAAATAGCCGTGAAGCTTGGGTATGTTAAGGTGCCACCAGGAGTTCTGATTAAGTCTGCAGATATTAATAAATACCAAGACGGTGAAGTAGCTGTACTTACAACTGGTCACCAAGGCGAAGAAAATTCTGGATTAGTACGTATGGGTAAGGGTGAACATAAAGATATTAAGCTAAAAGCTACTGATGTAGTTGTGCTTTCTAGTTCAATTATTCCCGGTAATGAAAAATCAGTCTGGGGAATGGTTGATGACCTATTCAGATGGGGACCTTACGTTTACCAACAAGCAACTAGAACTTTTGATGATCTAGGGATTATGCACACCTCGGGCCACGCCTACTACGAAGAAGTAAAAGAAATGATTGAACTGGTTCGACCTAAGTACTACCTGCCAATCCACGGTGAAATCCACCACATGGTTCATAATGCCGAAATCGCCAAGCGTGGCGGAATAGTTAAACCAGAAAACGTTTTCGTTATCGAAAACGGCCAAACACTAGAAGCGGTAGCAGACGGCTCTATTAAGCTAGGCCCAATCGTTCAATCAGGATCAGTGCTAATTGATGGTAGTGGTATAGGTGATGTTCAAGAGATCGTCTTAAAGGACCGTTTGGCCATGGCGAGTGACGGTATATTTACAGTAATTGCTACTGTTAACCGTAAAACTGGTAAATTGGTAACCAGTCCGGACATTATAAGCCGTGGGTTTATATATGTTAAAGATAATGAAGAGCTACTCAATAGCTCCCGTACAATAGTTAAAAACATATTTGCCCACCGCAATCCAAAGACTCCTCCCAACTCACCAGTAGTGAAGGCTAGAATGCGCGATGAGTTGAGTAACCTGCTTTACAAGGTTACTAAACGAAGTCCAATCGTTTTACCTGTTGTAATCGAAGTTTAAAGAGTTATCTTTCCGCTATAGGATTGTAATTCAAATAATTTCTTGTAAACACCCTTTTGCTTGTTGATTAGCTCTTGATGCGTGCCTCGTTCAACTATTTTACCTCGTTGTAAAACAATTATTTCATCTGCGTGTTGGATTGTACTTAACCTATGGGCAATGATTAGTGCTGATCTGTTCTTTAATAATCCTTGTAAACCTTCTTGAACTAGTTTCTCGCTTTCGCTATCTAGAGCACTTGTCGCTTCATCTAGAATAATCAACTGAGGATTTTTTAATATGGCTCTTGCAATAGCAATCCGTTGTTTCTGGCCACCACTTAATTTAATCCCGCGATTACCAACTAAGGTGTCATAACCTTGGGGCAGCTCTTTTATGAATTCATGAGCATGCGCCTGTTTGGCAGCAGCGATAATTTTAGATCTTGTAGTTTTTGGAGATGCAGCTTGTAGATTTTTTAAGATAGTATCATTGAAAAGCGCAACATCCTGCATAACTACCCCTATATGTTGTCTAATTGAGTTCTGAGTGTATTCTTCAGCATTATGGCCGTTAATCCTAAGCTCTCCTCTAGTGGGAGGATAGAAGCGAAGCAAGAGTTTTATAATTGTTGATTTGCCCACGCCTGAAGGTCCAACAAGGGCAATAGTCTTACCTTTTGGTATGGATATATCAATCTGACTCACGGCTCCTTTTTTACCATCAGGGTAATCAAATGATACATCAATCAATTCATAATTATCTAGTAATCTCAAAGACTGAGCGTTATCAGTGTCTTTAAAATCTGGTTCGGTATTAATAAATTCCAAAAGTCTCTTAGCTCTATTCTCATTATTTATCGTACTGGTAAAAAATCGGCTAAAGTACAAAAGATTGCTCTGCACTTGTTCCAGATAGATTACTATTAGTACGATATCAGCTACATTTGTACGACCTTTAGAAAGTTTAAATAGCATGATGCCTAGGCTCGAAAAGAGTACTGTTCGGTTCAGTAAACTTCTTCGTCCGATAGATTTTCCCCATAGATCCGACAAATCGTAATTATTTCTTTGTAATGAGTCTACAAGTTTATATATTGATTTTTTAAAGATATTTTCTGCAGACATAGTTCTGATTGTAGTGAAACTAGAAAAGCTCTCAGAAATTCTACCGTTTATCTGTTCTGTATTTTTATTTACCAAGGTATATAGTGGATCACTTTTTTTATTAGTTCTAAGAAAACTCAATATAAAAATTAAAATGCTAACTAATAGCAGTGTTCCTACTTCACGGCTATTAATAAATATTAGTACTGTTGAAATAACAATAATTGCACCAGGCTCTATTAAGTTTTGGCTCATGGACATCATCCAATCCTGGAATGCTGCTACACCTCCATACAGCTTCTGCTGCAAAGATCCTGACAAATTATTTTCAAAATAGGAAATAGATAATGACTGTAATTTAGCATATATCTTCTTATTCAAGTCAGTTTGAATTAAGGCATTTGTTCGGCTGGAGTACCACCAACTCAAAGCGTCAAATAAGCTAAGTAGTAAACCCAGAGTAACCATTGCCAGCGTGAATATTAATATGAAAATAATATTTTGCTGTGAAGTCTTATTTACAAAATGTGCTGGAGCATTATTAATTATCCACCTTATAAATTGTGGCCAGACTGAGTTAGTGATAGCATAAAAAATACTAAAAAAAGCAATTATAGCTAAATTCTTTCTAGCATTTTTTACATATTTAGATAGAGAAAATAAACTTCTCATAAGGTAATTTTACCTGGTTCCGCTCTAAATTGACAATACTTGTTATTATTGTGTCAATATGCTATAATTGTTATGTTAAAGGTATTATTTACATGTAGAAATTATATTTAGCCCACAAAATTACAGCCAAGTAGCGAAATGGCCATTTTTGTGGGACTTTTTGTTTCTACCTTATAGCTACACTAACCTCGAGAGGGTATAATATTAATATATGGCCCGTAAAAAACGCAAATATACTCGTAAAAAAGATCAAGAAAAGAAGCTGCAGCTTTCCTCTGGCGCTAGTCGTGAGGTGATTGCGATATTTTTAATAATGATTGCGGTGTTTTTAATTATTGCTCTAGTCGGTGTGGCTGGGCAGCTTGGTGTTTGGGTATTGGTTGCTACAAAGTTCGTAATTGGACAGTCAGTATACGTACTACCAGCTGCATTACTAGCATCAGCCTACCTGCTGTTTAGAACAAATGAAGAGGAAAATCGTGGATATAAGTACAACAACTTGCTTGGTACCGTTACTTTCTTTATTTTTCTAAGCACCCTACTTCAGGCTATTCTGGCACCGGAAAATCCAGCAATTTCAGAGATTGGTAAATATGGTGGAATAATTGGCTATGCAATTTACGCTGTAATGTCTCCAATTCTAAACAAGCCCGTATCTGTTTTTATCCTAGTGATGCTGCTTATTATTAGCTTAGTGATTGCTGCCAATGCTAGCACCAAGGAGCTGTTTAGAAGAGTATTTAGACGCGGTAGTAGTGATGAAGACAACGATAAGGATGAGGAAGATAGTAAGTTCAAAATCAAAACCCATCTGCCTATCAAAGGAACTATTGGTTCTGAAGAAAAAACCGATGCAGACCTTGTAAAAAGTACTGAACCAATTATGTATTCAGTAGATAAGGACTGGAAATATCCGTCCATAGATTTACTCGCAGCTACCTCAACCCAGCCAGACCCAGGTGATGCGCATGTAATTCAAAAAACAATAGCTGAGACGTTTCATGACTTTGGCTATGAAGTGAAGATGGATGGGGTAGATGTGGGTCCAACTGTTGCTCAGTACTCACTTAAACCGCCAGCAGGGGTGAACCTAAGTAAATTCCAGAGCTTAGAAAAAAACCTAGCCCTAGCCCTAGAGGCTACTCAGGTTAGAATAGAAGCTCCAATCCCTGGCACTCCTTTTGTGGGTGTTGAAGTGCCTAACAAGAAGGGCGCTATAGTCCGTGCTAAAGATATAATTTCTTCAAAAGAGTATACCACCCAAAAGTCTAAGTTGAACTTTGCCATAGGTCGTGACGTAGCTGGTAATATGGTTTTTTATGATCTAGGACGAGCGCCACACTTACTTATTGCCGGAGCTACCGGAACTGGTAAATCCGTAATGATTAATGCATTACTTCTTAGTTTGCTTTATCATAATTCTCCTAGTGAGCTAAAACTTATCTTGGTAGATCCTAAGCATGTTGAAATGTCACTTTATAAGGATATCCCACACCTCCTAACACCAGTTATTACTGATTCAGATAAAGTTGTTTCGGCCCTTAAGTGGTCAGTTGCTGAGATGGAACGCCGACTTAAATTAATGGCCGAGCATGGTAAGAGAGATGTCGGGGAATATAATCAACTAAAAGATGTTGATAAGATGTCATACATTGTAATTGTAATTGATGAGCTCTTTGATCTGATGATGCAGGCTGGTAAAGAAGTCGAAGATCTAATACAGAGAATATCTCAAAAAGCTCGTGCAGCCGGAATACACTTAGTACTAGCCACCCAAAGACCAAGCGTAAACGTTATTACAGGTACAATTAAGGCCAACGTTCCAGCTAGGATTGCACTAACAACAACTAGCAGTGTCGACTCCAGAACAATTTTAGACGTCGGTGGAGCAGACAAGCTACTTGGTAAGGGCGATATGTTGTTTATGAATTCAGAGACTATTAAGCCAAAGCGTGTACAGGGGGTGTTTGTTAGCAATGATGAGGTTAGCGCAGTCGCTAAATTCTTACGAGAGCAAAGACAGCCTCAGTACAATGAGGAAATTCTCACACAGTCTAGTAGTGCTAAGGGTGGTTCTGGCGGCAGTGATGTCATGCACGATGATCTTTGGGAGGAAGCTGCTGAAGTGGTAATTGCCAGCAACAAAGGTTCTAGTAGTCTCTTGCAGCGCCGTCTGGGTATCGGTTTTTCTAGGGCTGCTAAGTTAATTGATATCCTTGAGAACAAAGGGATAGTCGGTCCTGCTAACGGCAGTAAACCCAGAGAGGTGATAGTTAGTAGTCTAGACGAAATTAGTGGTTCGTCAGAAGAGTAACTCTAAAACTATGAGTCCAAATGCCCATAAACCAAACAAATCTTTAAGTAGTGCTGGCCTTGGCCATAGCCACACGGTTGCAGAGCTATTAAAAGCGCAGCGAGAGAAGCTAGGCCAAACTTTAAAAGAAGTGGAAAAAACTACTCAGGTTAGGAAGCGCTACTTAGAACTTATAGAAGCGGCTGACTATGAAAATTTACCGGATGATATTTACGCTCTGGGATATGTGAAGAGCTACGCTGACCATCTTGGCTTTGATACGGCTCTAATTACTAACATGTACAAAAAAGAGCGCATGAGCTATAAGCAGCAACGACAGATAGCTGGAGACAACTTGATTGAAGAAAATATGAGCATAAAGCCCCTTGGTCGTCAGGGTTTTGCAATTGGATCTAAATCTATCCTGGCGCTGTCTAGTATCGTATTGTTTGTTAGAGGCGGTGGCTATGAATGTATAGGTGTGTGTGCTGAAAGAAAGGAAGAGAGAAAGAAAACGAATAGTACCTTGTCGTATCCG
>CAILAD010000011.1 GCA_903832035.1 uncultured bacterium | reverse complement strand
TGATTGAAGAAAATATGAGCATAAAGCCCCTTGGTCGTCAGGGTTTTGCAATTGGATCTAAATCTATCCTGGCGCTGTCTAGTATCGTATTGTTTGTTCTTATAATTATCTATCTTGGGTGGCAGGTTGTAGTATTGAATGCACCACCCAGGATTTATCTAAATGCTAATCAAGAAAATGTAACTACAAATTTTGTTGTTGTATCTGGTCAAACCGACCGAGGGGCTGATGTTTATATTGATGACTCGCAAATACTTACTAACGCTGATGGCAGTTTTTCAGAAAGAGTGGCCTTGGTGGATGGACCCAATCAGATAAAAGTAACTTCTAAAAATAGACTTGGTAAAAGCTCTTATGTATACAAAAATATAACTGCTAATTTACCAAAGGAAAAAACTCAAAACCTAAACGTATCGGCTACAACCATTGATGGAGTGGAGCTCTTGGTTAAGGTTTCAAACCAAGCCACCTGGATAACAATTAAATCTGATGGCCAGGACGTTTTTAAGGGAATTATGCTACCAGGTACCGAGCAGCTATTTAAAGCCAAGAGCTCAATAATTATGTCTACGAGTAACGCCGGTAATACCCAGATTATCTTATCTAACCAAAATGTTGCCGGTCGAGACCTAGGAACAGTTGGTAGGTCAGGTGAGGCAAGAAATGACATTGGTTTTAGTCACGACACCCAATTTAGCCAGACAACTAATTAATTTTAATATTTAATAAAACTGTGACATACTTAGCACTGTATAAAGGGAGAAAATTATGGCAAAAGATTCATCATTTGATATTGTTTCAGAATATGATTTAAGTACAATGATAAACGCCTGTGATCAAGCGTCTCGAGAGATAGCAACTCGCTACGATTTTCAAGGCACTGGAGCTAAGCTAGTTTTTGATAGAGATGCTAAAAAAATAGAGATTGAGGCCAATAGCGAGATCAAGCTTGAAGCGATTGAGGGAGTATTGGAAAGTAAGTTTATAAAGGCCGGCCTAAGCTTGAAGTTTCTAGATAAGACTGGAGAGGTTTTAGAAAATAACATGCTATGTCGGAAGACTTTGAATTTAGTACAAGGGTTAGATCAAGCTAAGGCTAAACAAGTTACGGCCTTAATACGTGAAAAGTTTCCTAAAGTTAAGAGTCAAATTCAGGGTGAAGCGGTGCGTCTTACATCTGCAAGCAGAGATGACTTGCAGGCAGCTCAGTCAGAGCTCAAGGCAGCTGATTTTGATTTCCCACTAAGCTTTAATAATTATCGATAGTTTAGATAGAGCCCGCTTGGCTACTGGGGTAAATACAGGTAAAATAATAAGTACAAATAATTTCGTGTTGACATATACGCCTAACGTTCGGTATATTGGTATTATTGAATAAAAACCGAACATACTTTTAGGAGGGTATATGGCAACAGCAAAGACAGTAAAATCAAATAAATCTCAGGAGGGGACAGTGAAGAATACAAGTAAAAGCTCAGCAAGTAACGAGAAAGAGAAAGCTTCAAGACTAAAGGCTGTAGACCTGGCCGTAGAGCAGATCGAAAGACAGTTTGGTCAGGGCTCTATTATGAAATTGGGTGAAGGCATGAAGGTAGCTGTAGAAACTATACCTACCGGCAGTCTATCGCTAGATCTTGCTCTAGGTGGCGGCATACCTAAGGGCCGAATTATTGAAATATATGGTCCTGAATCGAGTGGTAAAACTACACTGGCCCTACACACCGTAGCTGAGGTTCAAAAGCAAGGTGGCCTTGCAGCATTTATTGATGCCGAACACGCATTAGACCCAGAGTATGCCGAAAAAATCGGCGTAAAGTTAAATGATCTACTTATTTCCCAGCCAGATACCGGAGAGCAAGCCTTAGAAATATGCGAAACCCTAGTCCGTTCCAGCGCAGTCGACGTTGTGGTTATCGACTCGGTCGCTGCACTTGTACCAAGAGCGGAAATAGAAGGTGAGATGGGAGATAGCCACATGGGTCTTCAGGCCAGGCTTATGAGCCAAGCTTTAAGAAAACTTGCCGGAGTTATATCTAAATCAAATACAACTGTTATATTTATTAACCAACTGAGGATGAAGATTGGTGTTATGTTTGGTAACCCCGAAGTTACGGCAGGCGGTAATGCACTAAAGTATTATGCTTCAGTTAGACTAGATATTCGTCGCTCTGAACAGTTAAAGGATGGTGAAAATATTATCGGTAATCACGTTAAGGTTAAAGTGGTAAAAAATAAGATTGCCGCACCATTCAAGGTAGCGGAGTTCGATATAATGTATAACGAAGGTATATCTAAATCAGGGGATCTAATCGACCTAGCAGTTAAGCATGAATTAGTTCAGAAAGCTGGGGCTTGGTTCTCATACAAAGACGAGAAGATAGGTCAGGGCAGAGAAGCTGCCAAACAGTTCCTAGCTGATCATCCTAAGGTCATGGAAGAGCTTGAAAAGGCCATAAGGGCCCAGTCTTAGTCTCTTACTTGGTAGTGGCTTAGATCATGCCTAAAATAACTAAGTTACAGCCTCAGGTAAAACGCGACGGTTACTACAATATCTTTGTAGACGACGCGTTTTTCTGTTCTATAAGCGAATTACAGCTGTCGCTACTTTCACTAAGTGTCGGTCAAGACTTGAGTGAAGATCAAAAGCTTGAGCTGCTAGATAACTCAGCAACCATTAAGACCTATAATCGAGCTTTATATTATCTTAAGTACGGCCCTAGAAGTGAAAAACAGATGAAAAACTACTTATCTCAGAAAGGCTATGAAGATAAGTATATAGACCGCGCCATTACCACACTTATTAAAGACGGCTATATCAACGATATGGTACTCGCCCAGAGTTTTGTTGATGACAGACAGTTATTTAGACCTAGGTCGCTTAGTCAATTACGGGTAGAGTTAATAAAAAAAGGCATTGACCGGGATATTATAGATCAGACCCTTATGGGCATTGATAGTGACTCTCAGCTTGAGTCTATTAAGGCAATAGCAGCTAAAAAATACAAACAGAGTAGATATAAAGATCTAGAAAAACTGACCCAGTATCTGCAGCGGCAGGGTTTTAAGTACTCAGATATAAAGACAGCCTTGAGTGAGATAGGTGACTAGCTATCTGGAGCTAGAACTTTAGCGCTACTCTCACTAGACTTTACGAGATTATCTTTTACAATTATCAGGCCTGGTTTGGTATCTACGATATCTGCTCGATCAATAAGCAAATTAGTTACCAGTAATTTTTTAAGTAGAGTGGGGACGACTGAAATCTTTGTAATATAGGATATTTCTGGATCAAACATGAAGTCTATTACTTTGCCGATTCTTTTGCCCGAACTGGTAATAACCCGGCTAGTGATTATTTTGTAATTTTCAGTTATGGCGTGTTGAAACCTGATAAGCTCATCAAATTCACTTAGGTTTTCTTCGGAGTTAACTAGTACCTTTGGCCCATCCATGAGTCGTATATCTCCAGGTAGCAAGTAAAGATTATTTTTTGTAAAGTTTGGCTCAACAACATAGGCAATTATTTTTAGGTCACTGGAGCTAACCACAAAATTACTTATTCGGCCAATCTCCTGACCATTCTGGATGCCAAATACCATCCCACCAATTAATTCACTACAGAGCTTTTGCATACACTTATTATACCTTGACCAAGAGGGTATTATAAGATATAATCATCGATGTAATATTAATATTTTAAAACGCCTTTTTACTCCCTCTAAATGCAGAGGCAGTAAAATCCCAAAAATTTGGGAAGTGCCAAAAAAAGGAGAGTTTAATGAAAAACTACGAAATAGCAGTAGTACTACACCCAGATTTAGAGATAGATCTAGAAAATACTACTAAAAAAGTAGAAAAAATTATCACTGATCAAAGTGGTAAGATAAACAAAAAAGATAACTGGGGTAAACGTAAGCTTGCTTATACTATTAAAAAGCAGGATTGGGGTATCTACGTAATCTATGAAATAGAAATTGACCCAACAAAAGTTCGGGCGATTAATGATAAGCTAAGAATTACTGAAGAAGTAATGCGCTATCTTATTGTATCTACTGAAGATATCCGCTACCTAAAAAAGCCAAATCAAAAACCAACAGCTAAAAAAACTACTAAGAAAGCTGAGGAGGAAAAATAATGGCAAAAGACTTTAATCAAGCAATAATTATGGGTAACCTAACCCGTGACCCAGAACTAAGAACTACACCAAGTGGTCAGTCCGTAGCATCATTTTCTGTAGCTACTAACCGTAGCTGGAATGATCCATCAGGTGAGCGCAAGGATGCTGTTGAGTACCATGACGTAGTAGCCTGGGGTAAACTAGGTGAACTAGTCTCTAGCTATACTACTAAGGGCAAGAAAGTTTTAGTAGTTGGTAGGTTACAGACTCGAAACTGGGAAGGCAACGACGGAGCTAAAAGGCAGCGTACTGAAATTGTTGCAACAGATATCAATTTCTTGAATGGCGGTGCTGATGCTGGAGATACAAGTCACGCTAGTGAAGACAGTTCAGCTGCTAAGCCAGCTGGCAAAGACAAGAAAGACGACTCAGTTATTGAAGACATGGGTGAAGGCGAAATTAATTTAGATGATATCCCATTTTAAGGAGTAAATATGGCAGAATTTTATAAAAGCAAACAGAATAAATTTTACAGTGAAGACATTGAGTTTATCGATTACAAAGATGTAAAAACCCTACAAAAGTACGTTAATGGTGCAGGTAAAATCGAACCACGCAAACGTACTGGCGCTAGTATGAAGCACCAAAGAATGCTTGCCGTGGCTTTAAAACGAGCCCGACACATTGCACTACTTCCATTCGTAGTTAAGTAATCTAGGTAATTGTAGGTCTCTATGTACAACCCCACCGATCTTAGAAAAGAAACATTAATTGAACTTGATGGCGTTCCCTACAAGGTTATTGAATATGCTCAAAAACAGATGGGTCGAGGTGGCAGCATCGTAAATACAAAGCTAAAAAATATGATAACTGGTGGTGTTATAGACAAGACTTTCCGAAATGATGAAAGGATATCTCCAGCCAGTGTAGCCCGCAAGACTGTTCAGTATTTGTACTCAGACACGAGTAACCTAAATTTTATGGATTTAGAAACTTTTGAAACCATTGAATTGCCACTTTCAGTAGACGAAAATATCCCAAAGTACATACTTGAAGGAAGTAATATTGATGTTAATATGTTCGATGATAAGATAATCGGCTTTGAATGGCCAAAGAATGTTTTTTTAAAAGTTGTTTTAGCTCCGGGTGGAGATAAGGGCAATAGTGCTAGCTCTACAACTAAAGAAGTTGAAGTAGAGACTGGTTTAAAAGTTCAGGCGCCTCAGTTTATTAAGGTGGGTGATTCAATTAAGGTTGATACCCGCAGTGGTGACTATCTGGAGCGCGCTAAGTAATACTAGCTGTTGTGGCGAAATACCACGATATCTCCATCTTGCATAATATAGTCTTTTCCTTCTAACCTGACCTTGCCACTCGATCCGGCACCGGTCCAGCCATTTCCAGAAACAAACGAATCGAAGTCGACTACTTCAGCTTTAATAAAACCTTTTTCAAAATCGGTGTGGATTACACCGGCAGCTTGAGGGGCGGTCCAACCCTCGTTAATAGTCCAGCCCCGAGTTTCTTGCGGGCCTGTAGTAAAGTAGCTCTGAAGTCCCAGCGTTTTATAACCTAGGCCAATTAAGGCTTCAAGCCCCGACTCGTCTTGGCCGAGACTGGCTAGTAGTTCTTTGGATTCGTCTTCAGGTAAATCCATTAGTTCAGCCTCAGTTTTTGCCGATAAAAAGACGCAGGGGCAATTTGGTACCAGACCTTGCAGTCTAGATTTTAAATCCTCATCTCCTAGTTGATCCTCATCAATATTAAATACATAGATGAATTTTTTTGCAGTTAGTAGTTGAAGATCTAGAATACTTTCCGGTGAGTTATTAAAATGCTCCGATACTAACTCGCCTTTGTCTAAAAAGATCAAGATATCTTCAAGTTCTTTTATCATAATTCCAGCTTTAGGATTAGTTTTACTTTCTTTTTTAAGGTTATCGATTCGCTTTGTAACACTCATGATATCTGCTAGGCAGAGTTCGGCTCGAATCGTTTCGATATCATCTTTTTCATCAACTTTTCCCTCGACGTGAATTACGTCATTATCAACAAAGGCCCGAACAACTTGGGCAATTGCTGAGCATTCTCTAATATGGCTTAAGAATTTATTTCCAAGTCCAGCACCTTCTGAAGCACCTCGCACAATTCCGGCAATGTCGGTAAAACTACAACTTGCCGGGATTGTTTTAACTGAGCTGGAAATTTCCGCTAATTTATTAATTCTTTTATCGGGAACATTAACAATCCCCACATTTGGTTCGATTGTTGCAAAAGGGTAGTTAGCCGCTAACACATTATTTTTTGTTAGGGCATTAAAAAGAGTTGATTTGCCGACATTCGGTAGTCCGACGATTCCAATAGATAACATTCATATAATTATACCTGAAAGCAGCTACTTATTGAACCCTTTGCAAGATAGATACGTAAGCACTATAATATGATTAATTATAATGATTAAAAATATAAAATGACAAAGAAATTTAGAAATATTCTCCTACCTGTATTGTCGATAGCCATATCACTTTTTACTATTTGTCTAATGACCGGACAGGCACGCGCTACTTGTAGTAAAGGACAGCTCTCAGATATACCCCCAGGTTATTTTAGCTTGTGGGCATTTAATATGCCGCCTGACAAATATAATTACCTTAATGACTCAAAATGTTATACTGCGTCTCCTGCCACTACGGAATGGCTTTCATCTGTTAATGAACCTTCCCTCAATAG
>CAILAD010000010.1 GCA_903832035.1 uncultured bacterium | reverse complement strand
GATTATTTTGCATTTCTAGGCTGTCAATATTATCACTTAGCTCAATCAAGCATAGATGGTTCTGGGTGGGGGCGACAATACTCGCTCCGGACTCGACTAATCCAGTCTCCAAGCTTTTGGTATTTTTTATAACCATTTCAATATAGTCAGAGAAACTAAGCTTATCCGGATACTGCTCTTCACCGCTGACTTCTAGTAATGCCTGGCCTAGAGAGGCAATCTGATTTAGGTGTGGGCCACCCATCGTGCCTGGGAAGACTGCATGATTAAGTGCGGGCATATACTCTTTCTTAGCAAAGATCATTGCTGACCGTGGACCCCTTAATGTTTTATGTGTTGTAGTGACAACAAAATCTGCGCCTTCAGGACCAGAATTAAATGGAGTGTCATGTTGGCCGACGGCTACTAATCCAGAAATATGGGAGATGTCTGCTAATACTAGTGCTCCATGCTCGTGGGCAATCTTACACATCTGTGAGAATTCATATTTTTTTGGATAAGATGAAAAACCAATTATAACGATTCGAGGCTTATTTACCTTAAGCTTATACACGTAATCATCCATATCTATAAGGTAGCCATTTTTTTTGCTCAGTAGATTATAGTTGGCGTACTTGAAAAACTTACTGTAGCTACTAGTCTCGTGCAAATGACTCAAATGGCCCCCGCTACTCAAGTCTAGACTTAGCACAGTATCGCCATAATCCAAGACTGTCATATAAACTATCGCGTTTGCGGAACTACCTGATAGAGGCTGAACATTAACACCATATTCACCGGTATTGTCGAAGATTTCTAGTGCCTTTGACTGGACAAATGATTCCAGATCATCCGTATTCACATTACCAGCGTAATACCGTTTCCTGGGATAGCCCTCAGCATACTTATCATTCCATATAGAGCCTAGTAACTTTAGTGTGTTGGGAGAAGGATAATTCTCACTCGCAATCAGGTTTAAATTATTTCTTTGGTAAGTATTTTCATTTTTTGTAAGCTGATCAATGTAGTTCATATATACCAATTATAGCACTTTGCAGATTTAGAAATAATATCATATAATCAAGCAGACCTGTGAGGTAGAACATTGAAAGGTGTAAAGTTGTTAGATTACACGAATTTCGAAGATAGGCCAGTAAGTACTCAGTACCGTGATGTGCTAAAAACAATTCTCAAAACTGGTAGCTGGAGCCCTTCTAGACAAGGTCCTCGCTCCATCACTTCAATTGGATTGCAGATGCGCTTCAATATTCTAAAAGATGGTTTTCCACTCATTACAGAGCGGAAGATTGGATTTTGGAAGAAGGGCATTAATGAGCTGGGCGCCATGATAAATGGAGTACGCACAGCTGAAGGTTTCGCAGCCTGGGGTTGCGACTGGTGGAGTGACTGGGTTAGCGAAGAAAAGTGTCGATCTCGTGGGCTAGAGCCAGGAGATATCGGGCCTGCTAGCTACGGTGCTATGTTCCATGACTGGCCAGATGCCTACGGTGAAACATATGATCAGTTCAGTCATTTAGTCAGGCAAATTAACGAATTTCCTGATGACAGAACTCATCTCGTAAGCCCCTGGAATGGAGCCTGGCTAGCCAGAGACTCTGGAAGAATCAACAAGGCTACAATTGCTCCATGCCATGGCTGGGTTCAGGTCAGAATTCTTGACCATAAACTCAACCTACACATGACCCAGCGGTCCGGTGATGTACCAATTGGTGTTCCTTCAAATATGATCCAGTATGCAGCTCTCCAGCTATTGCTGTGTGAAATCACTGGCTTTGAGCCAGGTGAATATGTACACACAATTGTTGATGCTCATATTTATGAAGATCAAATTCCTTTTGTTGAAACTATATTGAATCGCTCGCCACTACAATTGCCAAGTGTTCAGCTGGTTAGTAGCATTGAAAGCTTCAAGCCTCCAGTCGCCCATGGTAACGAGCCAATACATCGTTTGCATGGCGACCTGTTTGAGGTGTTCGACTACCACCCACATCCCGCAATACCAGGCATTCCCGTGGCGATATGAAAGGAGGATTGTGATAACAGTAATTGCAGCTCGATCTAGAAATAACGTAATCGGCAGTAATAACTCCATCCCTTGGCACATTCCTGAAGACCTAAAAAGGTTCAAAAAAATCACAGAAAATAATATTGTGATTATGGGTCGTAAGACTTTTGAATCAATTGGTAAACCACTTCCGAATAGAAAAAACTTTGTCATAACTAGAAATCGTAACTTCTCTCATGAAGATGTAAATGTTTTCCATAGCCTCGAAGATGCCATAGAAATTGCACTAATGGTCGGTACCGGTGAAGTATTCATAATCGGAGGCGGTGAAATATACAAAAAAGCGCTGATAGATAACGACTTTGTTGATCGTGTCGAGCTTACTCTTGTAAATACCATTGCCGATGGAGATTCATTCTTTCCAAATCTAAATCCAGAAGTTTGGGAGGTTACCAAAGAGACTGTACATAGTGCTTCAGTTGATGGACAGCTCGAGTATGCCTATCTACGGTATGAGAGAGCAAATCCCGACAACTATAAGCCACTACTCTACTTGCCGGCAGCTCGCTCACAAAAGCAAGTTGAGCACATGCAGCAAATCTTAAATGATGGCATATGCCCATTCTGTCCAAACTGGATTAGCTGGTATCACGAAGGTGAAATTGAGCTTAGTGGCCACCACTGGATTGTAACCAGAAACTATAACCCATATAGTGGTACTAAGCTTGACCTGCTGATAATTCCTAAGTCCCATGTTGAGAACTTTGATGAGCTAAATAATAGAGCTCAAAATGAATTCTCAGAAATACTTGTGGAAATAATCAGACATTTCGGTTTGGAGTATGGTGCGATTGGTATGAGGTTTGGTGATATGACGCGTACCGGCGGCAGTGTTAGGCACCTGCACGCGCACCTTAAGGTTGGTGATGTTGATAATCCAAATCATGAACCAATCAAATTCAAAATGAGCTCTATTCCTCAAATAAATAAGGCCCCTACTCTTAATGAGTAGGGGCTATTTTATGAAACCACCCTTATAATTTCCACGCCGTTCACCCTTAGGATTTCTTCTCCATCCAACATTGAGTAACCGTCCTGGTAAAAGACTCGTGATATTCCAGATAGTGCAATAGCTTTAGCACACCAGGGACAAGGGAAAGTGCTGACATAAATGTCAGCTCCCTCTAGAGCAATACCTAACCTTGCGGCCTTGCTGATAACGGCCTGCTCTGCATGCATTGCAGTAGTAAGGTTGGCATTAATGCCTTTGCTAAAATTACTCCTCGGGTCTCCGACATGATAAGGATTATTAGGCACTGGCATAGACTGATTGTAGCTCGTGAGATCATCGATAATGATTTCATCTTTCACGACCAGCGCACCGACCTGCCTCCACCAATCCGGACTTCTCTTAGATAGATCTTTACAAACTAGCATCATGTATTTTGAAAATTCATCATCCACGACCATGCTGTCTGGACTTGGCTCAATTTCATCTGTAGTTCTAATTGTGTCATATCGCAGAAATACATCTACAAATTCTACTTTTGAAGAATTTAACAAAAATTTATCTGCAAATAAGTGGCTAATGTCCTCGTTCGGAAGTACAAAGCTACTATATAGTTCACTCAGATTATTGGCCAAGGAATGATCAATTACATACACGAATGGGTTAGGGTCTGCACCAACCAGCAATCCTCTAACCTTTCCGGCCATCAGTGCTCGCAGGTCTTTTTTCAAGTAAGGTAGTAGCTTGATAGCTAGTTCGTTACCTACCAGGAATATTGCTTCCGGGCGAGTTTCTTCGATTAACTCAAGGTAGGTCTTATGAATCACCGGCATGTACATTACAAGTGCCTTACTCATCAGACACCACCGGAGCAAAACTATCATCCTTTGGCTTACCGGCAAACTTTTCTGCTGCACTTTGTATTGTGTGTTCAATCTCTTCAATAAGTGTCCCTTTGAGAAAATCCAGCAGCCCAGCTTGCATATTTCTAATTCTTGTCGTGGTTGAGGTCTTGGCTTGTGGTTCGAGCAACACTACATCCTTGCAGAACTTTTTTACTTCTGCGATATAATCAGCGCTTGGCTCGTTGGTCGAACTAATGACCAATATATCTGGATTAATAACTGATAGAAATTCTAGATGCTTGTGATCATCGGTTTTAAGAGTAACGATATCTACACTACGCAAGTGCGTTAGCATCTCCATCCTCTCAGACTCATCTACTATTGGTCTGTGATTACCTTTGCGACGCTTTGTCTTTGCATCACTATCCACGCCAACAACCAGAATATCCCCAAGCTGCTTAGCTTTTTCGAGATACCTAGCATGGCCTATACCTAGAAGATCATAAGTTCCAGATGTAGCTACGACAACGACTTGGGGATGCAGCTCTCTAAGGCTAGCAATAATTCTAGCTAGCTTACCGTAATCCTCAACAAGCCTATCACCATAGTTAGACTGATTGCCAAAGATACCTAGTTCTACTGGCACAGTTTATTCCTTTCGACTGTAAGGTACAAATACTAAATACTAGCTTATCAGTAAAGCTAGTATTTTTCCAAGCACAAGCAGGAAAGAATTAAAATTGTAGTCTAGAGTTCAGAAGTATCTAGTTTGATACTTGGGCTCATGGTAGAGGTTACGAAAATACTTTTTACGTAAACACCCTTAACTCCTGCTGGTTTGTTAGATTTAATAGATTTTAGAACGGCTGTTAGGTTCTTTTCAAGATCTTCTTGCTTAAAGCTAAGCTTACCAAAGGCTGAGTGAACAATACCCTGGGCATCATTCTTTATTTCAGCTCTACCCTTTTTTATCTCCTCAACTACAGATGCAGGGGTATTTGTAACAGTACCACTCTTAGGAGATGGCATTAGTCCCTTAGGTCCTAAAACTTTAGCAAATTTTCCTAATTCTGCCATCTTTTCTGGGGTAGCGATTAAAACATCGAAGTCGAACTTACCTTTATTTAATTGAGATAGTATCTGTTCTGAGTCTGTTTTATCAGCACCAGCTTTTTTGGCTGCAGCAGAATCTTTTTCTCCTGCAACTACTGCTACTTTTACTGTTTTTCCACTGCCGGCTGGGAGTGCGACACTCGTACGTAGATTCTGATCCGCCTGCCTAGGGTCTATGTCTAAACTTACGTGGACTTCTGCAGTAGCGTCAAATTTGGTCTTTGATAAATTAGGGAGTAGTGCTACTGCTTCTTTTATAGTGTAAAGTTTACCCTTTTCAAGCAACTCTCTTGCTGCCTTCTGGTTCTTTGAATACCTAATAACCCTGGGCTTCTGAACTTTTTTAGGTTTTTCTTCAAGAATATCTGTATTGTTATTGGCTTTTTTTGCTTTTTTTTCTTCCTTTACTGCAACTTCAGCTTTTGCCTTTGCGCTATTCTTACCAGCTTTAGTAGTCTTTTCGACAGACTTCTTAGCCTCGACTAACTCTTCTATAACTTCTTCTTTTTTAGTTTTCTTTTCTTCTGCCATGATTTCTCCTTAGTGGTTCAAGCGTTATTGTAACTCCCACTTATTTTAAAATTATTTTTTTTCTACTTCTACGCCCATAGATCTTGCTGTACCGGCTATAATTTTTTTAGCAGCATCAATATCATTTGCATTTAAGTCTAACATTTTAGCTTCAGCTATCTCTGTCAATTGTGCATCTGTAAGCTTACCGACCTTGTCTTTATTTGGTACGCCTGAACCTTTTGATAGTTTGATTGATTCCTTAATCAAAGTCTTGGCTGGAGTTCCCTTTGTAACGAAAGACATGCTCTTATCTTCATATATGAGTACTGTTACTGGTGTTGGCTGACCTTTTCTATCCTGAGTCTGTTCATTGAATGGGTTTATAAAATCCATCATGTTTACTCCGTGTTGGCCTAAAGAAGAGCCAACTGGTGGAGCTGGTGTTGCTCCTCCGCCCGGGATAATCATCTTAACTTTTGCTGTTACTTTTTTTCCTGCCATAATTTTCTCCTATGTGGTCCAAACGTTTTTAAAAAACTCCCACTTATATTAATTTATACTTTTTTGACCTGAAGTGAATCTAATTCCACGGGTGTCTCGCGACCAAACATACTTACTAATACTTTTATCTTACCCTTTTGATCATCTATTTCGCTAACCGTTCCATCGAAACCCTTAAATGGTCCGTCAGTGATATTAACCAACTCACCGATACTAAAGTCGATGTGGTATTTTGGCTCCTCTACACCCATTCGTTTTTGGATAGATTTTACTTCATCTTCATTCAATGGTGATGGAGTAGTACTCGTACCTACGAAACCTGTAACATTAGGTGTATTTCGAACAACAAACCAGCTATCTTCAGTAACAATCATTTGGACCATGATGTAGCCAGGGAATATTTTTCTTTCTACAACTCGGCGACGGCCATTCTTAATCTCAATTTGGTTTTCTTTAGGAACCACAACATCAAAGATCTTATCTTGCATGTCGAGTGAATCTATACGTTGCTTAATTTGATCAGAAACCTGGTCCTCATAACCTGAGTATGTATGAACGACGTACCAATTTTTATCAGTTTGATCATGTTTCATTTGATATTTTCCTTTTATTTAAACAATAGTTTTTCTAACGCCGACTGAAACCCGTAACCAAGGATAGTGAGATATAAACCAACAAGCAAAGCAGTTATTATAACTACGGCCGTAAGCTGCAAAGCAACTTTACGGGTGGGCCAGATGACCTTTTTAAGTTCATCATATGAGGCTTTGAAATAATTGATTAGCTTGTTCATGTATAAAATCCCTGTAATCTAAAAAAGCCTTTCGGCGGCTACTGGTTATATTCTACCCTTTTTATCTAGTATTTGTCAATATTATTATACCAACTTATGTCATTTATTCTTAATCGGGACTGCAAACTGTATCTCAGTTGGTATGTCTGCGTGCCAATTAGCTAACCTACCCCTAATTGAAGGGCCAAAATAGCTTGCCAACAGGTAATAAATGATAATGACAACCGTTGATGTAATAATTGCCACCGCCAGTGGCCAAATACTAGCAGGCTTCTCCCTTTCCATATACAACAAATCATTTTTGTCTGGTGAGGCGGATGACAGAAAGTAGTATAGCCTAGCCCACAAGTTTTGTTGTAAATACTGAGTATTAGTAATTAATATTACAGTAAGTGATGTTATCAACAACAAGATAATATAAGAGGGAGTATGCTTTTGCTCTATAAAGTAACTGATGGCACACCAGTCAAGAGTAAAAATAATAATGTAGTTTATTAGTACCATCGATAGGCCCATAAATCCAATAATTCCACTCTTAGATATAGCACTACTTAGCAATTCCATGCTTCTACCTTGAATTCTCGAGGTGCTATTACTTTTTGCTATTAAACAAATTTGAATCCAATGCTTACTATAGAGTAGAACTAGCAATACAAACCATATTATTGCCGTAGCAACAACAAGCTGATACTTACTCAAGCTGATCCACTCATTGCTAGTGCTGAGTATGTAGAATGCTACAAATGCAAGAACAGTAGTTAGGAGTGTAATAATAATTAAATGAAATACGTAACCTAGGCACTGACGAATAAGCGTATGTATTGATGACCTTATGCCGAGCAACATACTAGATCTACGATCATCAATTTCTCTGAGTCTAATGTAGATACCAGTGTTAGTTATGATTGCCCTGACTATAACACCTATTAAGAAAAATATTAAGATTGAGCCCAGAGCCATAATTAAGACATTATAGTTATCTGGCAGGAGGAGATTTCTAAACTTTTGTAATATCTCATTTAGTGTAAAATTTTGTACTACTCTTAATTGAACGAAAAGAAGCGGTAATGCTAGAAGAAACCATGTCTGGGGACTAGAAATAGTCCTTAGTAAACTTACCTGCCAGAGTGCAAAATTAGACTTTGGCCAAATACCCCTCATAATAACAAAGGTTGTAAAATCAAGCCTAGACTTTGGTTTATTTGGCTTCTTTTCAACAGTGCTCATTTTCTTCTGAATGTCTGGCTTTATTAGTTTCTTATTTTCTTCTGGTAGCACTGTGTCTTTTTCAAAATCAGCCACGATAGGCTGCATTGTAGATTCATTTCTTGGAGTCCGAAGATCTAAGACGGGCGATGACATTTCTGGTTTGGCAACTTCCTCGCGACTTATAGCGCGACCAGTATGTATGTCATAGGTTACGCCATCTATATTAATATGTCTTTTAGGGTTAAGCGCCATGGGGAATTGTTATTAGTCTATTATAGACGAATTAGGGTGTATGGAGTAGTTTTCTAGAGTACACATACATATAAATGAGTGTTTTGTAAAGATTATTGATACGAATTCTAGTAGTTCTAACTTCCTTAGCAGGGGTCTTTTCTAGCTTATTTAGTAAGCTACTATAATAATTAAGTGCTAGGATTACACCATACCTACTACTTCTAGGAAGCATTTTAAGCGCCTCTTTTGCTACTTTTAGCTCTCCCCTAATCTCTAAAATAATTTCTTTTTTTATATCTTCATTAAAATTATTAAACTCTAATTTTGGAAAATAAACCCTACCTAGTTCAGCTTTATCAGAAGCCATGTCTCTAAGAAAATTAACTTTCTGGAATGCAGAGCCTAAACTCCTAGCCCCTTCCAAGGTTTTATTCTGAAGACTTCTTTTACCCTCGGTAAAAACACATAGACACATAAGACCGACAACCTCGGCTGATCCATAAATATATTTATCGTAATCTTTCTTTGAATATCTCTTCTTGGCCTGATCCATCCTCATGCTTGTAAAAAAGGCGTCCAGGTATCCTCTGGGTATGTTATATTTTTTAGAAGTAATAGCAAAGGAATGGATTGTAAGATTAAGACTAACACCGGATTCGATCGCTTGATTGGTATCTTCTATGAATTGTGTCAGTTGGTTCTTGGTATTTTTAGGTCTAAGGGTATCAACTAACTCATCTGCGACCCTAACATAGCCGTATATATTATAAAGGTGTGTTTTTACAGGTTCATCAAGAAGCGACATTGCTGCTGAAAAAGATGTGGAATATCTTTTAGCCACTAATTTGCTTGTTTCAAATGCAGTGCTGTTGTAAAAACTTTTCCTGTTCATACTATTTATTCCTTGATATACAGTATTCGGCAAATTCTGTAAGTAGTGTGCGCAATTCAAGATCTTTTGTGATGCTAGGTATACTCTTTATGGCCTGGTTAACATATTCTTGAGCACTAATTAGCGTTTTAGCTTTGGCGCCTGAGTCTTCAAGATAACGTTTAACCATCTTCAAATCTGCTGCATTCGCCCTGGGGTTACCAAAAACAGAAAGTATCCGACTCTTTTGTTCTTTAGTGGAGAGCATAAGGCCATTGCGGATTAGTATAGTTTTCTTTCCCTCTTGTAGGTCAGAAAGAACTGGCTTTCCAATAGTTTTTTGATTACCGAAAATTCCTATAACATCATCAGCTATTTGGTATCCAATCCCCAGGCTCTCGCCATATGCAACCATACTATCTACAACCTTCATATTAGCCCCTGCTAGTAATGCCCCGAATTGCAACGGCATAATAATTGAATAGTCTGCAGTCTTATGTTTTCCAACGGAGATTATATCTTTTTGAGAAATAGTCTTTATGTAAGAGGCAATCATATCAAGCTGCTGGCCAGCAGCTACCTCAAATACTGCCTCGTTAAGTCTTCTGATAACCTTAATGTATAGTTCATTATCGAAACCAGACTCAAGAAGTGCTTCGTACATTAGGCCGGAGTTAATATCCCCAGCTAACAAAGAAAATGACATGGCCGTGTGTTCAGCAGCCCCCTCTGATAATGTTTTAGATAATCTCTTCTTATAGGTACCAATTATATTTAGTCCACCGTGCCGTCTTTCGTCTCTATCCATTATGTCGTCATGGATAAGTAAGTAATTATGGAATATTTCTAAAGCTATGGCAGCCTTAATTATCTTATCTTCATCTTTTCCTCCGGCTATTTTATATCCGAGCACTGCGAGTGCAGGTCTAAGCCTCTTCCCTCCCCTTAGAGTTTGCTTTGCTGTTTCTTCGATAAGTTTCTTAAAGTCCCTACCAATCTTAGCAGATCTATCAATACGAACTGAGTAGAATTTATTGAGTTCTACATCAACCTTTTTTTTGATGTCAGATAAATAATTATCAATTTTATTATTGCCCATAATATTTATATTAACTATCTCCTAAGATTCTCTCATGAACTAACTTAGCACTTAGAGCAACCATCGGTATGCCTCCACCAGGATACGTACTTGCACCTACAAAGTACAAGCCTTTAGTCTTTCTAGCTACATTATGTGGTCTAAAATAACCTGATTGCATGAAATGGTGAGTTAGGCCAAAAGCAGAACCAGCTGTTAAATTATATTTACTTTGGAACTCCTGCGGCGTGAAGATTCTCTCAGTTTCTATATCTTTAGTAATATCAACTCCGAATTCACTTATGAGTCTTTTTATAACTTGAGACTTAATTCGCTCAATACCCTTCTCCCAGTTATTTTTACCTATAAGGTTGGGCACTGGAACTAATATGTACATTACATTCTTTCCCTTGGGTGCGAGCCTAGGGTCTGTCTTAGTTGGGATGTAAGTATAAAAAGATGGGTCTTTAGGTAATTTCTTATCATCAAATATTTGCTCAAGGTTTGCCTTGAAGTCCTTACATAAATAAACATTATGGTGAAGCATTCCCTCAAGTTTATTATCTACGCCCCAATAAAATAGTAGGGCTGAACTAGCCTGTTTGAGTTCTTCGGGCTTCCTACCCATACTCTTTAGCTTGACCGATTCCGGTAGTAGTTTTTTATATGTATAGACTAGGTCTGAATTGCAAACAACTATATCAGAGTTCACTATGGTATTATTTTCAAGTTCGACCCCAATCGCTTTCTTATCGTCTACAATAACCTTTTTAACTGGCGAGCTAGTATATATTTCTCCGCCCAACTCTTTTACAAGTTTTTGTAATGCAAGAGTTAAACTATACATTCCGCCTTTGGGGTACCATATACCTAGGCCAGTTTCCATGTAACTTACAACGCTATAAACCGCAGGTGCTTCATACGGGCTGACGCCTAGATACATGCTTTGGAAGCTGAAAAGTTGTTTAAGCCTATCGTCTTTAAAATATCTACCCACAAAATTCCATAATGGGTATATCCCCCTCTTCTGCAGCAGCCTAGCGCCTGAGCGAATATTAATGAAGTCTGTGAAACGATTGAAGTTTTTATCAATGAAGCTTTCCCTAGAAATTCTATACATCTCCGAAACGTCTGAAAAGAATTTGAAGAAGTTCTCTGGAGCTTTTTCGTCTATTTTAGCTAGCTCTTTTGTAAACTTAGGTAGATTGCTACTTACAGTTATTTTAGTTTTATCTGCAAATGCAACTTGGTAGTTTGGCTCTAGCTGTAAAAGATTAATGTAGTCGTCGAAATCCCTTCCGCAGTAGCTAAAGGTATCATATAAAACATCTGTCATCATAAGTAAAGTTGGGCCCGTATCAAAGGTATAGCCATCTTGTATGATTCTGTTCGCTCGACCACCCACGAGTGGCTCTTTCTCATAGATCTTCACTTTATAGCCATCTCTTAAGAGTCTAGCTGCAGTACACATACCCCCAATGCCAGCGCCAACAATAACCACCGATTTGTACTTATTAGATTTTTTTACCATATAATTAAGATATTATAGCAAATAATATGAGTATAATATAAATAGTATGGTAAATAACATAATTTTATCTCACTACTTTTACATTTCTACACTAATAATTGGTATATCCGGAATGGTAATATTGGACTGGCGTTTCAGCCTAGCCTTCTTCAAGAACGCCAAGGCAAGCCTGACTGCCATCACGTCCATTTTTGTATTACTTTTTATTTATGATTTAATTGGAATAAATAACGACATTTTTTATACAAATCAAAGCTACGTTTCAGGAATACATTTGCTTAGCAAGAATCTACCCTTGGAAGAGTTTTTATTTTTGTTCTTACTAAGTTACTTCACGATAAATACTTACAACTTAATAAAGATTAGGCTTTCATAGTGTTCAGTTACTTACTTATTTCTTCAAGTTTAATAATT
>CAILAD010000009.1 GCA_903832035.1 uncultured bacterium | reverse complement strand
TTAAAATTTTAGATATATCATTGGTTGGGTGTATATCACCGTAACCTACAGTCGTTAAGGTTATAACTGAGAAGTAGATAGCATCCAGCCACTTCAACTTCATTGCTACATGATAAAAAATAGAACCTGTTCCAATCAGAGTTACGACGGTAATGACTATCCACTTAAAACGTAGGGCTGTTTCAACATTTTTACTTTTCATATAGTTATTGTACCAGTTTATAGCGCCGGCTAGAAGGTACTCTTCTTAGCTTGACAACCTATATAAAAAGTATTAATATATCAAATGTCCAAGAGCTGGACTTAGAACTACAGTTCGAAAAAAAATGAGGAGGCGTCATGCCCTCAGTAGTAGCAACTTTCACAATCAAGCCAGAGAGGCCTAGTGCAGTATTTGACCTCATGTCTTTACTCAGTAAGCTTGTCGAAGCCGACCAAAATATTGAGTCTGTTGAAATCACTGGTGATATCATGGTTTCAAGAAACCGTGTTTCTAGCGATAGGCCCCGGCGAACCATTAGGGTAGGATCGGGAAGAGTCTCTAACCCAGTCATGATCGCGGATGTCTTACCAAGAAAGATTGCCATTGCGCTCAAGCGTCATTTTGACATCGAAGAGGTGCGGGAGCTTTTGGCTTTCAATGAAAAAGACTTGGCTTGTGTTGCCAATATTGGACCAAAATCCATCAGGCTAATAATCGAGGCCCGTGACAACTGGTGGAATCCAGCTGCCTAGTTAATCACAATCACCCCCATACAAATAAGTATGGGGTTTTTATATAGTTATAATCAAGTGGTGCCCTGTTATATAATATAGCTACATGACCAAGCCCCCTTACTTTAATTTGACCCTCGGCTTTACCCAGACACTTGTTATGGTTTACTGCCTTGAGTAAATGAATATTATTGATTATAATAACTGCATAATGCTTATACTGTAACTTTATACTATTAGGAGAAATAATTTTGAAAAATATCAAAGCCAAAACAATCACCGGTAAGAGTCTAGCAAGATTTAATTTTGAGATGGGCTTAGTTCAGCTTTTGCAAGCCGGCATACTTTTTGCGATTGTAAACTACAAGTTCAAAATCCCTATCCTTACTAGGTTTTTCGATGTTGGACCTGGTGGTCATTATACAGTTGCAACTCATATTTGGGTGCAAGTTCCGATAGCCGTAGTTGGGCCAATCTTCCTGCTTATTGCTGGGTTATTTCATTTATTTATATCGTCACCATTTTATGTGCGTAAGTATGAATCTAATGTTCGTAAAGGCATCAATCCTGTTCGCTGGATAGAGTACTCATTTAGTTCATCAATTATGCTTGTAGCTCTTCTCATGATGGGTGGACTTAACGAGCTTCCATCTGTTGTTTTTGTATTTACCCTAAACTTCTTAATGAATATGTGGGGACTAATGATGGAACTTTATAATCAGAAAACCGACAAGACTTCCTGGTTTCCTTATAATATGGGTGTAATTTCTGGTATTGTACCTTGGATAATCGGAGGTTTATATTTCTGGGTCAGTACAAGTAATGTTGCCGACTCCATTCCCTGGTATGCCAAGCTAGGTTTTGTAGTTACATTTCTATTTTTCAATAGCTTTGCAATCAATATGGTTTTGCAATACAAAAAGATTGGCCGCTGGAAAGAGTATGCCTTCGGTGAGCGCGGCTACATCTTACTAAGCCTAATTGCTAAATCTGCATTGGCTTGGATTCTCGTTCTAGGTACGCTCCACTCGACTGTAAAATAGTCAGTGGTTCCGTGTTGACAACAAATTTTAATTGATTTAAACTAATTTTCGGCTAGTTAATATTACAGCGCTCCGATAAATTATCGGACACTAATTAACTAGACCCCCCACATACTAGACGCCTTGCTGCCACAAGCATCGATGTCTGATATGAGGGAAAATATGCATGGTAAGCCCTGCATATTCAGACCTGAGCATGTCTGCAGCACCGGAGGCTCCGCCACCGCGCAGCACAAAAAAAACTGCTCGCCAATCTCCTTGTCACTATCTTTATGATGGTGACATTTTTTTGTATATTTAACATAATCACTATACAATTAATAAAAAGGAGAAATATGTTAGAAAGGTTAAGAAATTTTCACAATAAGAATCGATTAAAGGGTCAGGCTGAGGTTGCCCAGATGAATGTCGATAAGGCAGTTAAGCTAGATGGGCCTGAAGATATTCAGGAAGAAAAGTTAAGTACTGATGAGGCCATGAAAGATATTCGCCAGAGTAAGAAAAGCTAGACAATACTTTAAATAAAAAAGCGGCCATCCTTTTTGGGTGGCCGTTTTACTAAATAACGATAACATTTAAGACACATTAGCTGGATATCTGGTTTTACTCATTCTGGTAATTGTTTCAAGATCTGGCAAGAATGAGGATACCATGGCGGCTGCGATATGCTCAGTGGAAGAATGGTTTTGCAAGACAAGCTTAATTGATTCATCGAGTCTTTGGCCAAGATCAGCTATCTGTGACTGGATTGGCAGGACTCTAGAGATTACGCCATCTCGAAACCTGAGCATCAATTCTGCCGCTATTGCTTCAGGATAGGCAAAGCTTGAAATGACCTTACCGCTACTCGCCGTTCTGGCAATAACATGGCCTGCTAAAGTTATTCTACCCTCAGCTAGGGTATTGGACACAATCCAGCTGTCGAGGTTTTCACCATCGCAAATGTCTGGCATCAGCTCACTAATGAGAAAGTTATTAGGCGCCATTTCCTGATAGGATGCGACATCTTCTTCCCATATTTTTATAAACTCATGCCGCGGTGGCACGTGGTCTTGGTTTAATAAAACAAGCTGCCACCTAACGGCGTAGCCATTTGTTCCAGTCTTCTTTTCTAGAAATGCTACGAATATATTGGTTATATAGTAAGGTTCTGGGAGTAAGTCTAAATTCACAAGTTCCGAATATGATATTTGTGAAAATTTGAATAAACCTGGCGAAAGAATTTCTTTGACTGATCTATCTACCGCTAAACTTGGATTCCTAGATTTTCTAAACAATCTATCCCCCTCGTGTTCCAGATTGATAATGTATCATAGAATCTATTTTTTTTCCAATTTAAAAATGCCCCAATTAGGGGCATTAACTAGCAATTTCTAGCTGTGAGGACTCGATACTGTCGAGTGTGCTCAATATATAGCTATGAAATTTTTTATGCCAGATGATAAAGAGGTGCTCGGCGTAGCCATGAATTAGCTCAGCTTCATCATCAGCCCTCAGTCCAATACCACGCAATAATTTATGCAACGATTTTGGCATAAGAATTACATTCTTTGATCCATGTACTGTAGAAGCAAACCAGGGTACCACTAGTTGGTCGAAGACCGTAAATAGTGAGTGTATTCGTTCTTGGCTATATTTCAGCTCACGGAGGTTATGTAGATGGGTTGAGTGTGCCCGCATTTCCTTAATCGAAGGTACCCAGTCTAGCCAACTACCCAGACTGGCAAGCATTGTACCATGGTGGGGTGTGCCGAAGGTAAAGACGGCCTCAACTCTTTTAGGATGCTTGGCCGCTAGGCCTAGTGCGTGAACTCCACCCTGACTGTGACCCAGTAGTATGTAATGATATTTGTTATTACTAAATATTATTTTATCCAATTCTTTAGTAGAACTCTCTAGTGAGCCAAGCCCAAGTCCGGGGATGGAATATACACTTACTTGATAACCTCTATCTTCGAATATACCGACCAGAGGCTGGTATATAAATTCAAGCCGCTGCGACATGGCAGTGCCCATAATTATAGCTACACGGGTATTAACTAGTGGTGTAGATGTAGGCGACATTTCACCCCCTTCAAGGGATAGTTTTAATGTTCGCGCTTACCAACTTTGGCTATAGCGTTAGCTCTATATTACTACTCTAATACTGCAAAATCTATCTTTTCTATATTTCTTTAAATCTAGTAAATTAAATATTTTTAATATAAAATGGCCCCATCAATTTTGATGGGGCCAGTCTGCAGTAACGAGTTATGAAATTAGATCTCGAACTACTGTAATCCACGCGAGTGTGACCGAGAAGATCCCACAGATGGCGAATGGACGGGCATTGGCGTCAATACCTCTAAAAAATTTATAGCTACCGACTGATTCAATTATGCAACTGAGAAGAAAGACAGCGCCGAAAATAGTTTGCTTGGAATCAGGCACTGCGTTTACAATCATACAAATGATGCATGTAAACATTCCGGTAAACCCGATGATGGCAGCTGCCGCATTGAGCCATTGTCCATCATTATTGGGGCGGATCTTGGTACGCGTCCGATTTTCAATTTTATAGTTACTATATGAGTCCATAATGACTCACTTTCTGACTTACATCTTGAAGATGTCACCTGTATATCAGGCGTGTATATGATAACAAATTTATAGCATTTGTCAAGAAAAAGCCCCACCCATCGGTGAGGTTACATTCTCTTTATGCACCTACTGAAAGCAGATTCAAAGCTATCATAACGAAGCTATAATAACCAACCGTTGAGTAGGTCCAGAACAAGATCTTACTACGAGACTCCTCATTTTTAACAGTCGTAGCCATAAAAAGTATTAGATAGTAGGCAAGCAGGAGAGGAATTCCTAGCCACATGCTGGCGTAAAACTTACTGTGAAAAAGAAGTACTGTACTGAATATTAAAAAGATTATACTACTGGCTAGGGCGGTAACAGTCGTGACACTAATTCCACTGTAGCGCCAATCTTTTAAGATGTAGTAAATATTAGACTTCACTTTATCCATGATGATCCTTTTGTCGAAGGTACAACCAATGACAATAGATTATTTTATATTGAGTATTATGTCAAATAATATTGCCTAAATTATACGTAAGTAGTATATTTTTTATATAGGATATATATAATGGCAAGTAAAAAGAAAGTTACAGGCAGTAGTACCCATCAAGATAAAATTAAGTATCTCCTGCTTGGTGTATTTGTAGCCCTTACCACTACGTTTGTTATAGAAGCTATCGCCCTGTGGTTTGGAGTTTTTGATGGTGCTGCTCTTAATTTAGGTTTTACCAGGACATTTAACGATCAGGGCTGTGCTATTAAAGATAAAGCCCCAATTGGAGTATTGGAGAAGCTACCGGCTGGATACAGTTACGACAGCAGTAATCAGGTACTTGATTCTGAAGGTAAGACTTACTGCCTCAAAGTTGAAACTAAATAAAAATGGCCTAGAAAATTCTAGGCTCATTTGATTATCATTCAAAACAGTTAGCAGGCGAACCAGCCAGAGCTAGTTCAGGGTATACATTTTTGTCGAAGTCCCAAATAAATTCAGCCAGTGAGACATCAATTGGAACGACATACTTAGTTTCTTCGCTATCTGTTAAGATGCATTCTATTTCTTCATCCATCCCAACCACCGAAAGGATGATGTTTGCAAAGTTGAAGTCTTCTACGACGACGTTGGTTGTAAAAATTTGAATTTCTGGGGCTATATCCCAGAGAGCGCGGGCAATTACACATCCCGCAGGGTCACTTCTTAAACCAGCCGGTAAGGTATCAATTGTTCCACGACCAGCTGATGATCGTATGCGGTTGATGACGGCTAGTGCATTGTCTTTGGTTTTCAATTTCTACCTCCATATCGTGGAATGGTGCAAGATGATTTTACCACTATGGTAATTTATTGCAAAATATAACTCTGTTTTAAAAAAAAGCTTACTGATTTAGTAAGCTTTGAATTTATTAAATAGAGATACCCAGAGCCTGCATCTTGGTCAGGTTGTGGGTTGTGCGTATTTCTCTGACAGTACTTGTTATGCTTCTGTAGGCTACTGAGCTTGTCCTGATATGATGCTCTATTGGGTAACCCTCGGTAGCTCCTAGGTACTGGGTGCCCTCAAGAAACTCTCCAGACGTAATGCCGGTGGCTGCAAAAAAGCAGTTGTCCCCCCGTACCAAGCTATTCGTATCTAGTAGTTTATTAAGGTCGTAACCTTGCTCAGTCGCCATAGCTCGCTCGGTGGAGTCTCGGGCATAAAGCTTTCCGTAAATACTTCCGCCCAGACATTTTAGGGCAGCTGCGGTAATCACTCCCTCCGGGGTGCCACCGATGCCAATTAGCATATCTACGTCAGTTCCGGGTAGTGACGTGGCGATCGCCATTGCGACGTCACCATCACCAAAAAGCCTAACCCTTGCCCCGGTGGCACGGACCGCCGCAATTAGGGAGGTATGCCTCTCACGTCGTAGAATGGCTACCATCATTTCCGAAGTCTCCTTGCCGAGACTACTGGCAACGATCTTGATTTGTTCTGACAGGGGAGCTTCGGGGTCAAAACTTTTACTGGAGCGTGGTCCGACCACCGTCTTCTCCATATATACGATTGGACCAGGATCAAACATAGTGCCTCTAGAACTGGCAGCAATTACTGAGATTGCACCTGGACCACCCTCTGAGGCAATAGTGGTGCCATCAATTGGATCTACGGCAATATCTACTAGCGGTCCACTGCCAGAGACACCAACACTTTCACCATTGGCAAGCATTGGCGCCTCATCTTTTTCGCCTTCGCCGATTACTACGATGCCATCGAGCGGCATTTTGTTTAATGCGGCACGCATGGCTTTAACAGCAGCATCATCGGCTGCATTTTTATCTCCACGACCAATATGTTTAAGAGCACCAAGCGCTCCAGCTTCTGTAGCACGTACTAAATCCATCGCTAGATTTCTGCCTGGATTAGGGTGATTCACGTTTATCTCCTAATAGTTGAAGGAACAATACATATACGAGTATGCAAGCTAGTTATTAACCAGTCAAGCATAAGTCTTATAGTATCGAGATGAGTATGGCTGTATAATAGAATTAATGAGTCACATAATCCAGACTAAGAAATTAACTAAGAAATTTGGCCATAAATTTGCCGTTAAAAATTTGTCGATTGCCATTGAGCCCGGTGAAGTATACGGTTTTCTAGGTCCTAACGGTGCCGGCAAAACTACCACAATTCGGATGATAATGGACTTTATCAGGCCTACATCTGGTGAAGTTAAGCTATTTGGCAAGCCAATCTCAGAGATAGGTCATGCAGTCTTCGAGAATATAGGATACCTATCCTCGGATAGTACCTTATACAGTAATTGGACTGCTTCACAACATCTCAAATATATGGAAAAAATAAGAGGTAATAGCGAAAAGACTGATGATTTAATCAAGCAGTTTGGTCTTGAATTGAATGTTAAAGTTCACAGGCTGTCATCAGGTAATAAGCAGAAGTTGAAACTGATTATGGCCTTAATGCATTCACCTAAGCTTCTAGTTATGGACGAGCCAACACGTGGTCTGGATCCAATTCTCCAAAATGATATTCATGATATTTTAAAGAAATTAAGCAAAGAGGGCAGTGCGGTTTTTATGTCCTCTCATGACATGAATGAAGTAGAGCAGGTTTGCGATAGAGTTGGAATAATAAAAGAAGGGGAGATCGTGACAAGTCAGGCGCTGTCTGATTTGAGGGAATTAAATATACACGTAGTAAAAGTTGTATTTGGAGGTAAGTTTGACCTTGAGAGGTACTCGACTATTCCTAACGTTGAAATAAAAAAGACTACCAAGCATGAGCTAATTATTAATGTAAAGGGTGATTTGAACCCATTTTTGTACCAACTTGGTAAGAGTGGTTCTGTTAAAGATATTGATATCTACCACTCTAGCCTAGAAGATGTTTTCATGAGGTACTACAAATGAAAGTATTCATAGCTACTGCTAAGAAAGATATATTTGCACGTAAATGGTCGCTTATTACTTACTGCATTATCGGACTTGGCCTAGCTTGGTTATATATTGCAATATTTCCAACTTTTTCCAAAGAATCAGCAAAATTTAATGAATTACTAGCCACTTACCCTAAGTCTATTTTGGAGGCCTTCAATATTTCGCAGCTAAAAATGGATACCTTGCAGGGCTTTATGTCTGCTGAGCATTTTAGCTTAGTTTGGCCAGCGATGGCGATACTTCTTGCAATTTCTACAGCAGGACAGTCATTGTCTGGTGAAATAGAATCTGGAACCATGGCATTACTTTTAAGCTTACCGGTAAGCAGACTAAAGTTATTTTGGTCTAAGTATATGGCGGGAATGATAGTCATCTTACTATTTACTATGATTACAATTTTTCCAATTGTACCATTGGCTCACTGGTACGGTGTTAGTTTTACTGCAAATAATGTATGGCTAATATCCATTTTGAGTTTCTGTTTCGCCTGGGCGATTTACTCTTTAACTTTCTTGTTTTCGGCAATTTTTAGTGAACGTAGTCATACCTATTTTGTAGCAGGCGGTATAGTCCTATTAATGTATGTGGTAAAAATAATGTCTGGCATGATCCATTCCTTCGAGAAGCTCAAGTACGCCTCAGCCTTCTATTATTACCAGGCAGATAAGACCTTTGTTAAAGGTAGTTTGGATATTCAGGACATCCTGGTATTTTGCGGGGTAGCAGTAATAGCTACCGCCATAGCCTTGATTGTCTTCTTACGTAGAGATGTTAGTGTTTAATTTAAATTCAAAGGAGATTGTATGTCAGAAAAAATTTCAAGTTTAATATTGCCAGGATTATTTATCTTAGGTTGGGTATTGGCACTGATGGGCCTGCAAGCACCGGGGGTGGTTGATAGGGGGTATAGTGATACCAATACACTTCACTGGCTACTTTATTTTGCCGGTTGGGTTTTTATATTCAGCTCAATTATGCACTCAGTTTTTTCTAAAAGTATGGCTAAATCAATCGGTTGGAAGACCAATGGATTCCAGTATGAGATAGCAGCAGTTTCCTTAGGATTGGGTCTGGGTTGTTTTTATGCAGTAGAAAAGGGACAGCAGGCCTGGGTCGCCATATCCTTACCTATAATTACTTTCTTGGCAATTGCTGGAATAAATCATTTGATAGAAATCTTCAAAAGAAAGAATTACGCTCCAAATAACACCATGATTTTGCTTTGGGATTTCGGAATGCCATTATCGCTTATATACCTACTCTATCAAATAACTAGGTAGATGAAGGTTATCGTTAGAGTAAAGCCCTGGTCGAAGCTTGAGGGGGTGAAAGAGTTGTTGGGAGGTAACCTGAGCGTTAACGTAAATGAACCCGCTGAGGGTGGTAGGGCTAACCATCGCGCCATTGAGCTACTAGCCGAACACTATAGTGTAAGCAAGTCTTGTATTAGAATAATTAGTGGCCATACCGGTCGCCTGAAACTCGTTGAGATTAAAAAGTAGTGTTAATTACTCCAACTATGGTTTAAAATAATTTTATAAAATGAACTTACTTACTACACTGTTCGAGACACTTATTCTAATATTGTTATCAGCGATATTTTCAGGGTTAAATATCGCGTTACTATCATTAAATTTAGCTGATTTAAAGCGAAAAGCGCTGCTAGGAAACAAGTATGCTGTAAGGTTAATGCCTCTACGCGAACGTACCCACCTTACTCTTGCTAGTATCCTGCTTTCCAATGTGGCAGTAATATCAGCTTCTTCTTTGGTCTTAGAGAAAGCATTCAATGGTTGGATTGCAGGCGTAGCTTCAACCTTACTTATTGTAATATTTGGTGAAGTCCTTCCCCAGGCACTCTTTGCCCGTAATGCGCTAGTACTCACTGGAAGATTCGTGCCATTTTTGAAGGTACTAATAATTATTACTTATCCAGTAACTCGACCCCTGGAAATTATTCTCGATAAAATATTGGGCCATGAAGCTAGTGATTTGCAGAGTAGAGCAGAACTCGGGTTTATGCTAGCCGAGCATAGCCAGACGAAGAATAGTGAGTTAGATGAGGACGAGGTAGAAATTATACAAGGTGCTCTTCAGCTCAGCGAAAAACATGCCAAAGATATTATGACCCCCATTGATAGTGTCTATTGGGTAACTCCTGACACCGACCTAGATGCTGCGAAAATTGATGAAATTAAGATTAAGGGATATAGTCGGATACCAATCCTTAATCGTCGGTTAACTAAAGTCTACGGCTACATACACATGAAGGATTTAGTTGATATTGATTTTGATAATAATAAGTATGATCTAGGGGATATACCTAACCACCCAAGTAGCATAGTTGGTGGTAAGACCGCTCTCGACACGCTATTTCGCAAGTTCACGAATGGTAATATCCATCTATTTCCAATTGAAACAAATGATAAGATTGTTGGTATCGTGACCATTGAAGATTTACTAGAAGAGATACTTCAGCACGAAATAGTTGATGAAACCGATAAGGCCAAACAGCGCGATTAATATATGCTAAAATAATAGTTATGCTGCATCATAAAAAGCACCCCTATAAAAAATCTTGGTTCTCCAGACACAAGCTTTTTAGTTTCTTAATGATAGCCTTGCTTGCCATAATTTTATTTACGATTGGTAGAATACTTTTTGTAAATTGGAGCAATTCTAACTTCCAAAAAAATATCGCTAGTTTTTATGATATTCCTAGTCCACTTCCGTCCACAAATCCAGGCTATTTAATCAGATCTGAACAGATGACAAATGTTATAGTCCCTGGCGGTGGCACTGCCTACCGAATACTTTATGTCTCCCAAAAACCCGATAATACCCCAACCGTATCTTCAGGTATTATATATGTTCCAAGCACGCCCGCTCCTGCCGGAGGTAGAAAAGTGGTTTCCTGGGCTCATGGTACCCTGGGTTTTGGTGATAACTGTACACCATCGCGTAATCCAGCTGGACCGCTCAATGATACCGATAACTGGCTAGGTGAAATGATGCAACAGGGTTGGGTTGTAACCGCCACCGATTACACTGGACTAGGGACACCGGGCGACCCTTATTACTTAATTGGTAGCAGTGAAGCCCACGATGTAATCAATGCCGTACGAGCAGCCCGAAATATGCCTGTAGCCAGTGTCGGAACGGCCTTTGCTGTCTGGGGTCATTCCCAGGGTGGTCATTCGGCTCTTTTTACCGCCCAACTCGCAAAAAGCTACGCACCAGAACTTAAGCTAGTTGGTGCCGCCACCGCCGCACCAGCAGCTGAACTCGGTGCCCTATTCACTCAACAGTATAATCAGATTATTTCTTGGGGTATCGGCCCTGATGCAGCATTATCTTGGCCACAGGTCTACCCGGGCTTACCCTTAAATGGCATACTAAGCGCCGCCGCTGAGCGTAATTACAAAACAATGGCCTATGGCTGCGTTCAAAAGGAACTCGCCGATATTGAGCTTCATAATACTTTGGGTCAGCAATTTTTTGCAACCAACCCTATGACCAATAAGGCTTGGTATGCCGCAACTACAGAGCAAACACCCAATACTAAGCTATCTACTGTACCAATCTATGTGGCCCAGGGCCTAGCTGATGTAGTGGTATTACCAAATACTACCGCCCTACTTGTACAAAATTCGTGTCAGGCCGGTGTAAATATTACTGTCAATTGGATGGGCGGTATAAGCCACACTCAGGCCGCCACGACCTCAGGCCCAGCAGTCGTGGGTTGGCTAAGTGACAGGTTTAATAATATTCCAGCAGTTTCGAACTGTTCGCAGCCACTACCTATTAGTCCAGCCAACGCCCCGATGGCTCCGAACTAGTTATTTTTTAGACTTCTTTTTTCTTTTCTTGGGAGACTTTTGGCTATTGAGCCATGGCCAACGACCACTTATTTCCATTTCAAATTCAATACTTAGAAATGCTCTAATTAGTACTATGCCAGCCAACGCCAAGACACTTACTAGATTTATTTGCCCTACGGTACGAAGAATGTCGCCCGCAACTAGAAATTCCAAACCTAACAAAATTGATCTTGCTAGGTCTTTACGGTAACCCTCGTAGAGCTTCTCGCCCCGGATCTTTTTTTGGTAGTGCCTAAAGACTGCACCCGTGGATATGAATAACCCGGCGATAATAGTGATTGCGCCGAGAAGGTCTAGTAGCGTGCCTAGTTGACTTACCGTATTAAGATTTAATACCATAACCTTTATCATCCCATAAGGCTATTATGTTTAGCAATAGTTAGGCTTTGAACTATAGGTGGTTTATAATATCTACATGATTCAACTCAGCAAATCTGAATATATGCTCTACCTAAAACACCCTGCTTGGCTATGGCTAAAAAAGCATGATAAGTCTAAACTGCCCCAAGTCGATGCTGCTACTCAGGCTATCTTTGATGCTGGCCATTTGTTTGAAGAGTATGCTGAAGTGAGATTTGATAATATCACTCAGATCGGCTTTAACAACTACAATGAGTATTTGAATATGCCACAGCGCACAACTAGTGCGCTTCAGTCTGGTGTGGGTACCATCGGTCAGGGCCGATTCGTAGCTGCTTACGATGACGCTGAGATAACCTGCATAGTAGATATCGTAGAGGTCGTGCAGGGTAAAGAGCTTGACCTTTACGAAATTAAAAGTAGCACCAGTGTTAAGCCAGATCATATCGAAGACCTTGCCTTTCAGACCGTGGTACTGGAGGCTGCGGGTTATAAAGTGCGTAATATCTCAGTTATTTATTGTAATAATAGTTATGTCCGAAGAGGTGAGCTAGATAAACTGGCGATGAGTTCGCAAACTGATGTGACCTCAAGAGTTAGAACTAAGGTTGGGTCTGCAAAAAATAATATATCCTTGGCTCTCACCGTAGCCCAAAGCCAAACAATGCCCGATCCTACGCCAAGGCGAACAAAGATGTCGGGCCTAAGAGAATGGCTAGGCATTTATGAAAGCCTGCGACCCCAGTCGGAAAAATACAATATCTACAAACTTTGCCGAGCCTCAGCTGATCAAATAGGAATGCTCGAAGATATTGGGGTAAGTAAGATTGCGGATATTCCTGATAGTTTCAAATTGAGATCTCAGCAAAAATCTCAACTAGCTGCCACCAGGCAAGATAGCCCTGTAGTCAATCTAGAAAAAATTAAAAAATTCATGGATAAGATTGTTTATCCAATTTACTTTCTTGATTATGAGACGTTAAGTTCGATCGTTCCTCCGTTTGATGGTCTTACACCTTCCCAGCAGCTACCTTTCCAATATTCGCTTCACATTATTAAAGAGCCAGGGGCAGACTTAATTCATAAAGAGTTCTTGCATACTCTCGATACTGATCCCACTCCTGGCGTACTCGAGGCCCTGAAGCGCGATATTGGTCCGCAAGGCACAGTATTAGCCTGGTATGACATTTTCGAAAAAGGCAGAAATGAACTGATGGCTGAATTACAACCCGAGTATAAAGACTTTACTAATGACCTTAATGGTAGGATGCTCGACTTAATGACCCCGTTTGCTAAGGGCTACTACGCCGATAAAGATTTTTTTGGCAGTGCTAGTATTAAAAAAGTACTGCCGGTAATTGCTCCAGACCTAAGCTACGGTGATTTAGATATCCAAGAGGGGAGCAGTGCCCAGCGACTCTGGATGCAGTCAGTTTACGAAAATGTCCATTCACCAATCGAGAAGGCTAAAATTATGGATGACTTAAGAAAGTACTGCGAGCTAGACACCTTTGCTATGGTTAGGATATATGAATTTTTGGTTGCGCTTTGTAAAGGCCAATCAAGCTCTGACCCTAGCGAACAGTTAAGTCTGTTGTAAACATTTATTTATTGCAAATTATGTCAATCTGTGACATAATTATATCTTAAACACGCACTGGGGGAGATTTTATGACCAGTGTTTTTATTTTAGGAAACTTATATTATGCAAGACCCAACAAAAATTAGAAATATCGCAATCATCGCTCACGTAGACCATGGTAAGACTACTCTGGTAGATGGTTTGCTCAAACAGTCGCAAACTTTTCGTGACAACCAAGCTGAAATGGCTCAAGAACTAATCATGGATAGTGGTGATCAAGAGCGCGAACGTGGTATTACTATTACCGCCAAGACAACAGCCGTAACCCATGGTGATTACCGAATTAATATTATAGATACTCCTGGGCACGCTGATTTCAGTGGGGAAGTCGAACGTACACTTAATATGGCCGACGGTTGCTTGCTAATAGTAGATGCGCAAGAAGGCCCTATGCCTCAAACGAAGTTCGTATTGCAAAAAGCCCTAGCTGGCAATCTTAAACCAATTGTGGTGATAAACAAGATAGATAAACCAGGTTCTAGAGTAAGCGATGTTGAAGAAGAGCTGGCTGATTTATTTTTAGAGCTCGCTGTTCATGAAGATCAACTTCATTATCCAATATATTATGCTATTGGTAGAGCCGGTAAAGCTTGGAATAAAATGCCTGAAGACCCAGAAGCAGACGGAGATTTATCGGTATTGTTTGACGCAATAATAAATGATGTTCCGTCTCCTCAAGTTGAACTAGAAGGTCCGTTCCAGATGTTAGTTACAGCTTTGCGCTGGGATAGCTACAAAGGCAAATATGCAATTGGTCGTGTAAATCGAGGTTCAGTTAAGCCTGGAGACTCTATTGTACTTTGCAAGAAGGACGGCACTCAAGCTAAGGCAACAATTGATCACGTGTATATATCTCAAGGCCTAGCTAGTGCTGAAACACCTGCCGCAATCGCTGGAGATATCGTGCAATTAACCGGTATCGGTGATGCACAGATTGGTGAAACAATTGCAGACGCCACCAACCCCGAAGCCCTACCTATATTAGAGGTAGAGGCCCCAACTCTAAAAATTTACCTAGGCCCAAATACTAGTCCGGTCAAAGGTTTAGAAGGTGACTTCACAACCAGTCGACAAATTGGCGATAGACTTAAAAAAGAACTAGAAACTAATGTAGGTCTTGAGCTTGAACAAAGTGACGTAGGTTTTCTTGTTAGTGGTAGGGGTGAATTGCACCTAAGTGTACTAATCGAGACCCTAAGGCGTGAAGGTTTTGAATTTGAAGTCGGTCGACCTCAGGTTGTAACCAAACTAGAAGATGGAAAAGTCATGGAACCAGTCGAAGAATTAATTGTCGAAGTTCCAGCCGAATTTGTTGGTGCGGTCCAAATGGAATTAGGTACCAGAAAGGCAACCCTAAAAGAGCAGTTTGCTACCTCTAAAGGTGTTACTAAACTAGTTTATGAATTACCTACTAAGTCAATATTAGGGCTTCGCAATGTACTTATGACCAACACTAAGGGTGCTGCTGTTATGAACAGCTTAATGGTAGGCTACCAGCCTCAAGGTTCCGCCCTGCAGCAACTCAGAAATGGTGCCCTTATATCTTTCGAACAAGGTTCTACTACAGCATACTCTCTTCAGAAGGTAGAGGAGCGCGGAATAGCATTTCTCGGACCTGGTGAAAAAGTTTACGCCGGACAAATAATAGGTCTAAACAATAGAAGTGAAGACATGGAGATAAATGTTTGTAAAGGTAAACAATTAACCAACATGCGAACTAGTTCAAGTGACGGTGTTGTCCAACTTATGCCACCGACTGTATTTAGTCTTGAGCAGTGTATTGATTTTATAGAAGATGATGAGCTACTAGAAGTAACTCCAAAATCTCTTCGATTAAGAAAACGTGAACTCGACCCTAATAAGCGTAAACGTAAATAAACTAGTTCTTATTTTTAGCTAAGTTATTATAAGTCCGATGTACTATCATTGATATCGATTTATATTCATAATAAAAAGCCAACACCGAAGTCGATTTTAAGTACCTACTATATAGAGTTCTTTTTCGGCTCTTGTGACTGCCGTATATAGCCATCTTTGCCATTCTTCTTGATTCATTTGAGGGAATCGTTCCTCAAAAATTAAGACTTTCTTAGACTGTGAGCCTTGGGCCTTATGTACAGTCAGGCCGTAGCCAAAATCAAATAAACCTGTTATCTGATCTTTCGGCCGCTTGGGTGGGTGTGAGATAGTGGTTTTAGAACCAAACTGCTCGCGTAGTGCATAACCCTCAAATCTTTGACCATCAAAGTCGGCTACAATATACCACCAGAGGTTATCTGGATCCTCGTCGGCTGATAGGATTGCTTGAATTGTACCAATTTGTCCGTTACTTAAGCCAGACACGCGGCTATTTCTAAGACATACTATGGTGTCACCACGCGCCGGATCAGCGCTTTCAAATTCTTTTAATTCACGAATATGATGATTCAATTTCTGCCTGGTGTGGTTGTAACCACAAAGCACCATAGTGTCACTACCGTAGGACTGCAAAATCTCTTCGATCATGTCACCGGTCTGGGGGTCAGACCGGTCTAGTTTTTTCACGCCGGGACCGTAATCACCAACCGGGATATTTCCAGTTGTCCTAGCCAGCGTTGCCAGCTTAATTATTGGACTACCCGCGGCTTGACGCCAAATTTTCTCTAACCTGATGTCTGGGTCAGCCATCAAGCTAAAACTTGAATTAATCGGTGGTAATTGACCATGGTCACCAACCGCTAAGATGGGAACTCTATAGCTAATAATGTCTTGCCATAAATCCTCGGAGACCATACTGGCTTCATCTATTATAATGAGGTCAGTTTTTAGTTCCGTCTTACGGCGCCACGCCACGCTGCCGTCTGACTTGGTTTCTGAGTTGTATATCAGTGAGTGCAGAGTTGATACGGCGTCACCCCTAACTAGCGTCTTGTGTTGCCTGAGTCTAGCCTTGAGTACCTGAGTGGCCTTACCAGTATAGGCAGCGAAAGATAGCCGCATGTTAGGTCTGTTGTCGGCTAGGATTTTTCTTAAGGCTGCAAGCAGTGTAGTCTTGCCGGTGCCTGCATAACCCCCGATGGTTAAGTATTGTTTTTTACCATCGATTTCGTAGGCTTTAAGCCAGGCTGCTATAGAGCCCAGAGCCTTGGCTTGTTCGGAAGACAAAGTTTTCATAGTTACTTAATTGTAACACTTAGTAAGGTCTAGTGTTCGAGTGAGGCGTTGAGGGCGTCAGACTTAGTAGCGTGAATAGTGCCGTCTGGGTGTTCTGGCGGAGTGTAGAGGGTGTACAGCTTTAATTTATCTGTTCCAGTATTTATTATATTGTGTTCAGTTCCAGCTGGTATAACCACTGCAAAGCCGTCAGTTAACTCATGCTCCTCGCCGTCTAGCAGTGCCTTGGCAGTACCGGCTTCGACACGAATAAATTGGTCATGCCCTTCGTGGGTTTCTACCCCGATATCTTCTCCTGGTTGAATGGTCAT
>CAILAD010000008.1 GCA_903832035.1 uncultured bacterium | reverse complement strand
TGCTAGATGAAGACATTAAAAATGATTGATCAAGTCCTGACCGTAAGCGAGTTTAATGATTATGTTAACCAGACCCTAGAGTATGCTTACCCAGAGGTAATAATCGAGGGCGAAGTATCTAGTTTTAAAGTAAACCAAAATAAGTGGGTATTTTTTGATTTAAAAGATGATAGCAGTACAATATCTTGTTTTATGTCGATATACCAGCTGAAACTTCCGATTCAGGATGGAATGCTAGTTAAGGTTCACGCAAGACCTAAGCTTACTCAGTGGGGTAAATTTTCAATAACTATTATGAGCATTGAACTATCTGGAGAGGGGAGCGTTAAAAAAGCCTACGAAATCCTAAAAGCTAAACTTGATAAAGAGGGTATTTTTAGTCCCGACCGAAAACGGCTACTCCCTCAATTTCCTAAAAATATCGCTCTAATCACGTCTAGACAGGCGGCGGCCTTTAACGATTTTACTACCGTTCTGTCTGATCGATGGTCCGGATTAAACATCAGTCACTACCAAGTTCAGGTCCAGGGAGAGGCTGCAGTCGATCAGATAGTTGAGGCCGTGGAATACTTCAACAAGCAGCCAGATGATTATGACGCACTTGTAATAATAAGGGGCGGCGGTAGTTTAGAGGATCTTCAGGTCTTTCAGGCCGAACCAATAGTTAGGTCAATTTTTGCATCAACTATACCGACGATGGTGGCGATTGGCCATGAAGATGATGTTAGCCTGGCTGAATTAGCAGCCGATATTAGGGCTGCAACGCCCACCGATGCTGCCCGTCGACTGGTGCCAGACAAGAAAGAGTTTCTTGATGATATTACCTCTAGCACATTGATGCATACTGAATTACTGCGTAAGACGATAGTAAAAAGTAGAATTGTACTCGATAGCTTCAACCATTCAATATTAATACTATTTAAATCCCTGCAATCTACAATAGCTAACTACCAAGTCGGTATGACTGCTGCCATGGACCGCCTTATTGCCGCTCATTGGTCTTCACTGGATGCTGTTAATGCCAAGCTAGTTAGTTTAAACCCTGAAGCTGTGCTGCAGCGTGGCTATGCTGTTGTGCGCGGAGACGGTGACTCGGTTGTCCGAAACTACCAAGATATTAGTATTGGTGAGCAGTTAAATATCAAATTGTCTAAAGGACAATTAGATGTTAAAGTTATAGATAAATATAAATGATTATGAGTGATTCAAAAGATTTTGATTTTAATAAGGCTGTTGAAGAGCTAAAAGGTATTACTGAATATCTCGAAAGCGACGAAGTCCAGCTTGAAGAAGCGATGCAGAAGTATAAAAGGGGTAGCGAATTAGCCAGCCAGGTTAAAGTGTACTTAGACCAAGCCGAAAATACGATTAAGTCAATAAAACAGCCTGATTAGGGGCTACTTAATAATAGACATTTACTCTAAAATATGTTAAAGTAAGGCATATTTAGAGGATACTATGCCAGATTACTTTACCGGACTATTTAAACAACTCGCCAATATTACCACCAGTCAGCAGGCTGAAGTTTATATTAAGCAAATCAGTGACAGCCTTGAGCTTACTTTAACCCAAGATGAAAGTAAGTTGTTCTTTACTTACGCGCCTAGCTACATAAAGTCCCCTAAGAGCCGTTTTTACTCAAGCCTTTTTGACTGGAGCAAGAGTTACCGTCACCTCTCCCTGCTTGAAAGAATAAAAGTAATACAGGGCTTGACCGATGACAAAGAAGCCGAAACTAGAGTTGCAGCTTACCTAAAAGCCGTGGTGATCGTATCAAGTAGCAAAAACCAAGATAATATTTTACATATCCTTCCTAGTCAACTAAGCAAGTTAGTCTAATGACTAGCGTAAATATTCTTCGTGTAGAAAATACCCCAGGCATTGAAAAGATACTTTTTGAAAGGCCCATAAGTCGTTTGCATGCTAAAAAGATTGGATTTATTGTAGGTAAGCGTTCAAACATTAAAGCTATTAGTAATTTTTACGAAATAGTTACTGCCTTGGGTCACGAAATTATCATTATAGCCGAAGACAAGAATTCACTTAGTAATATACCAGCTAATTTATTTTTAGAGCCCCAAAAGCGTCTTAGTGGAGGTTTTAGCAATACCGATGAGGCAATACTTCTTCTTGATCAATGTGAGTATCTGGTAATTAATCAAGGCATCGACATCAGTGCCCGTATGCAGATTTTTGTTGAAAAATTATTCAAAAGTTCCCATTCTAAATATATGTATATTTCAGATACTAAATCGATTCCAGATTTTATTGTTGATGGTCTGTCTGGATCAGTGGGTAATATCTTAGTCTGCGACTACAACTCCCTAAGTGGCTTAGCTAAAAAGTTAAATATTAATAAGCGTGCCAGTGAAGAAAATACACTGTCTTACAAAATTGGACTGGTGCTAGATATTGCTAAGATTACAGACCTATCTATTGCCTGTACTGGGTCGACTCAAGTAATCGCCGTAACTGCCACATCAATGAGCGATATTGCAGTTATTAATACTGATAAATTCCGTAGCGAGTTAAAAAATGTATTTGCATCAGTACTTGTAGGAATAATGAGTGATGATATAAATTCGTCGCGTGAGTATTTACAAAGAGTAATAACTTCAGGCTACATTCTAAGTAAGATAGAGACATCAGAGTCTGATAATTTAGCTCGGGCAATCAAAAAAGTTATATAATAATTACTGGTACCGCTGGCCGGACTTGAACCGGCATGCCAGTAAAGGCACACGATTTTGAGTCGTGCGTGTCTACCAATTCCACCACAGCGGCATGTTTTTAATTACATCAAGCTACTGTATTATAATAAAGATATTAAAAAAAAACTATGCCCCCCAAAAAAGAACACCAATTCGACTTGCCAGGTAGTCAGGAGCATCACCCTAAAAGTGATGGTCCAAATTTAGATACCTCATCAATTCCCCGCTTTTATAACCCCAACAGCAAACAACCCAGTCATCACCCCCAGACCAGTCCAGAAAAGCACGATAATCCAGCTCCTCAGGTTATCCAAAAGCCCATGAACTCCGGTAATACCATATCCGGAATTAACCTTTCACCTCAGAAAAAAAAGTCGAAAGTAAAATCCCGTTACCAAAACCTTCGCCGCAAGTCCGTGGCTAAGAAGCGCAGTGATCACTACCGCACAATTCGTTTTGCTATAATTAGTTTTTCGTTTTTTCTTATTTTATTTAATTTTCAGTTTATATTTAGCCAGCTAACATACCTACTCACACCCAAGAAAAATACCACCCCAAGTCCGGTTAGTCGCACTGTAAGTACGGTAGTCCAGCAGCAGGCGGAAACGACTTCCGCTGACAATGTTATTATTATCCCAAAGATTGGAGTTAGCGCCCCACTAGTATTTATAGACACACTAAATGAACAGGACCTGCTTGACGCTTTGCAAAATGGAGTAGTTCATTATGCCGGGACGGCAAATCCAGGCGAGAATGGTAATGCCGTATTTTTTGGACATTCAAGTAATGACTGGTGGCAGAAAGGTAACTATAAGTTCATATTTGTATTACTTGAGAAATTAACTCCAGGGGATCAGTACGAAATTCACTACCAGTCTAGAAAATATGTTTACCAAATTGAATCAACCCAGACAGTAGCTCCAAGTGACCTTTCTGTGTTATCGCAGACCAGCACTCCATATTCAACATTAATTACCTGTACCCCACCCGGAACTAGCTGGAAAAGATTCATCGTTAAAGCAAAACAAATCTCTCCAGCTAGCGTTACTACTCAAACTGTAGTTACTAATACCCAGGCCCAGGGGAAAATATTACCTAGTGCCTCACCCTCAATTTGGGAACAAATCGGGATATCATTTTCAAATCTCGTAAAGTACATCTTTGGTCAAAGTAACTCCGAACAACCATCACCTGGCAACCAAGGCTCACCTAGTAATCATTTACCAGGGGTTTCGGTAAGTACTATGCCAACTACTTTTTAGTAAGCCAGAGCTTAAATAATTGGCCATTTGAGTTAAGTGGCAATATAGACTTATTATCGGCGTTAATACTAAAGGCGACAACATCAGCTATGGGAGTCAGTAGTTGATTGTTTTGTCCATCAAAATCAACCATTCGGAGCTGGTTGTCGGTCTGGATAATAAGGTGGTAACTATCTAGCCATTTGATGCTATCGCTGGTACCAATATTGGTGTGTGAGCTGTATCTTTGCGAGAATTCTAAATCAATTGTTTTCATTGTTCCACCCTGGCTTAGGATTATAAATCTTGAGTTCGGGTTTGTTGCAATGTAGGAAATACCTATCCCTTCTTTGGAGATAGTTTGATTTTGATCTGAATATGGATTTCTAATTAGTTCAAATAGCCCATCGGTATTGTGTACAATCGTTGTGTATTCATTGTATCTAGATTTTATAAATGATAACTGATAACCCTTAGCATCTGACTGAGTTGAGCTAATAATTTTTCTATCTGAGCCGGAGAAGTTGTAGCTTACTAGCTGCTGTGTTTTGTCAGTGGGGTTTATTTTGGATTCCACGATAAGCAATCGGTCATCGGCCACGCTATAGGTCGCGACATTACTTATTATTGTCGCCGATAAACTTAGCTCGGAAAGCTTAATTTTTTTAATCACCCCATCACTAAGCCAGAATATTTCATTAGTATCGGCTGGATTAAATCGTAGATCGGAATTGGCTGGGATGCTGAGTTGGGAGGTAATGTTGCCTGTTTTGCCGTCTGCGAGCTTTAGTGTTAGGGTCTGGATTTGACCTGACTGCAGACTCTGGTTGAATATAATTCTTTCTCCATTGGGCGAGATGATGATATTACTAAATTCGATTATATTACTATCTTGTTCGGCTGAAATGAGTGGTTTGGCCTCGCCGTCATTATTAACGGAATAGATAGCTTTTTTGTCTTTCGATAGAGCAACGGAGTGTTTTTGGTCGGTAGATTGCAAGATCTGATTATAATTAACAGGCTGAGCTAAGTTCTGTTGGTAAAGTTGGTTGGGCAGTAAGATTGCATAATCTGAGAAAGTAACTTCACCGGCTATTACAAGCAGCTTGGCATACCAGTCGCGAAAGCCAGCCTTTTTTATTAACACATTAATTGTTCCCGCAGCAGCATTCGTGTACCGGTATGGAGTTTTTTTATGAGTATCCTTGCTGTCTATGTAAACATTTGCCCCGCCTGGGTTGGAGTTAACTAGTACCAGACCGGTAGACTTAATTTGGCCGGTGGTAGCGTCGAATGTATAACCTTGGGCGAAGGCAACGAGCAGCGCTGTGCCAAATATGATTACCAGTATGGCGAACACTGGCACCAACCATGGTCTTAACTTTTTATAAATATCTGTCATGTCTTTATTAGATATTATAAGCCCAAGGTAGGTATTTGTTAAGTATTGCTTTGGCTAAGGTCAAAATATTTGCTAAAATGAAGTAATGTTACAAAAAAGAATTGCCATTGACCTAGGTACGGCTAATACCCGTGTTTACCTTCCCAAGAAAGGTATAGTTGCTAACGAACCATCTGTTGTCGCCGTTAGCGTTGATGACAATAGAATCGTGGCAGTTGGTAGCGAGGCCAAGGAAATGCTAGGCCGCACACCTGATATTATCATGGCCTCTAGACCGTATAAGAATGGAGTAATTGCTGATTATAGAATTACTCAGGCCCTGTTAAAGCACCTCATAGGCGGCGTCACCGGCCGTATTAGGCTTAGACGACCAGAACTTATGATAAGTGTGCCCACGGGCATTACATCAACTGAGAGACGGGCCGTAATTGATGCAGCCATGAGCGCAGGGGCTAAGCGAGTCTATATTGTCAGAGCGCCTGTCGCTGCTGCTATTGGTGCAAACGTTCCGATTGCTGCACCGGCTGGTAATTTAATTGTTGATATCGGCGAGGGCACCACTGAAGTTGCTATTATTAGTCTTGGTGGAATCGTTGCTCAGCACAGTGTTCGAGTGGCTGGCGCAAAGATTGATCTTGCGATATCTGACTTCATTCGTAAAAAGTACGGTTTAGTGATTGGTGCAAGAACAGCTGAAGATATAAAAAAAGAGATTGGCTCGGCCCTACCACTTGATAAACCCATGAAAATGCAGATTCGCGGTAGGGATGTCGTGGCTGGCTTACCTAAAACAGTAGAACTTAATTCCACAGATGTGACCGAGGCCATTAGCGAACGATTAGATGATATTATACTAGCTGTTAAGGCCGTACTCGAACAAACTCCACCAGAACTATCTAGTGATATAATTGACCGCGGTATGATCATGACTGGGGGTGGGAGCTTGCTACGTAATATAGACAAGTTAATGACAAAGGTAACTGGTGTACCAAGTTATGTTGCTGAAGAACCGCTGCTGTGTGTAGTCAAGGGAACGGGGATAGCACTAGAAAACCTAGATGACTATATGCGATCCGTAATATCTAATAGGTAAGCTATGCAAGTAAATAATAAATCACTACTATACATCGCCTCAGTAATCCTAGCGGTAGTATTGGTGATTATGCCTTTTCATGCTGCAATTGTGACAATTATTGGTTCTCATATTAGTTTCAAGCAACTGTTGCAGGCCTGGAAAGAGATTCTAATAGGCATAATATTTATCCTAACACTGATCGCCTATATCCGAGATCGAAAAATATTTAAATTCGATAGTATAAATATTATTGCCATTACTATATTTGCATTAAGTATCGTAATTACTCTCGCAGGTAATCCTGGAGCGACGGCTGTTATTGCCGGGATCAAGACAAACCTAGTAGTTCTGGCCTTATTTCTGTCAGCTCAAATGTTATCTAACTATTTTGACTCAGATAGACTAATCAAGCTAATACTATACCCGGCGGCTGCGGTTATCGTAATCGCTATACTTCAGCCCTGGGTGTTTACGCCAGATCTGCTAGCTCAAATTGGATACAACCAAAACTCTATACTGCCCGGTCAATTTATTGAATCATCACAATCTACAATAAGAGTTTTCTCGACTCTCGGCGGACCCAATCAGCTCGGTACTTACCTAATTATTCCTGCCGTACTGTGCCTAACAATCGCCATTAAGAGGCGGCAGCCTATTTGGCTAGCTGGCTATATTTTGTCTTTTATAGCTTTATATATGACCCACTCCAGAAGTGCCTTAATAGGTATCATTCTAGCAACATTTATTGCTGTAGTTGTGTCACTCAAGAAGAAATCCCAGTTAATTATTTTCGCTGCTACCTTGGTATTGTCACTGAGCACTATACTTGTCTTTAGCAAGGTTAACTTCTGTACCCAATTTCCTCAAATAACTACTAAGATAATTCATGGCGACTGTAATAGCGGAGTCCTCGGGGGCTCTGACCTCCAGCATATTAATGCCCTTAAGTCTGGTGTTGATAAAATATCGGCCCGGCCTATTGGTTACGGGCTAGGTACTGCAGGACCCGCGAGCTTTTACACTCCAAACCCGCTTATCGTAGAGAATTGGTATTTGCAAATAGCAATCGAAGTTGGGATCCTAGGCTTGATTGCTTATATTGTATTTTTTGCACTGCTTATTAAGAAGTTCTACATATCTAGTCAAGCCAATGATTCAAACTCGCAAATCTCACTGGCGTTACTTTCAATTATTGTGGGGGTCGGTGTAAGCGCATTCTTTTTACATAGTCTGGCTGACAGCACCCTAAGTATTATTTTATTTGCCATTCTAGGTATCCAGAGTGCTAGGGTTGAGTCGTGAAGGTAGCTATCGCCTACGACTGGCTTAATGTGAAGCACGGGGGAGGAGAAGACACTCTAGCTCAAATCGCTGAGCTCTACCCAAACGCTGATATCTTTTGTCTTATCTACAATCGGAAGAAATTTGGTGAGCTATTTGGCAATCGAAATATTACTACCAGCTCACTTCAGAATTTTCCATCATTTATAAAAAAACGACCCCAATTACTCCTACCATTTATAAAGCGAGCGGTTAATAATTTAGATTTTACTGGCTATGATCTGGTTATATCGGTATCTAGCGCCTGGGTTAAAAATATTACCGTGCCCGGCTCCACCAAGCATGTTTCATACTGCTTTAGTCCAGCTAGGATGCTCTGGGATAGTTGGCCGGCATATATTGAGGAGAAGAATTTCACTACACCAATTGTCGGACCGATGTTAAAATTTTTTGTAATAAATCTGGTTTCTAATTTGCGTCTGTGGGATTACTACTCAAGCGCAGGGGTAGATTCATTTATTGCAATAAGTAATCATGTTGCAGACAGAATAGAGAAGTTTTATGGCCGCAAGAGTGTCGTTTTGTATCCTCCGGTTAAAATAGCCGCTACACTAAAACCAAAGTTAGTGTCGGAGCCATATTACCTTATGGTCTCAGTACTAGCCAGCTATAAAAATATCGAACTAGCCATCGAAGCATTTAAACTAAACAAAAAGCGTTTACTTATTGCCGGAGACGGACCCGACCGTCAGCGACTGGTGGGCTTAGTAGCTGCCCCGGACAGCAAAATTGAATTCCTAGGCCGGATAAGTGAATCTGAAAAGTATTCACTACTGGCTGGTGCTCAAGCGTTTATATTTACATCTATTGAAGACTTTGGTATCGCCCCAGTCGAGGCAATGTCTCAAGGTACTCCAGTTATTGCCCTTAAGGGTGGCGGGTTAAATGAAACTGTAAAAGACGGAGTGACTGGCGTATTCTATAGTGATGCGACTCCGCAGAGCTTGAATAAGGCTATTACGAAATTATCTAGTCTTAAGCTCAGTCGACAACGTATAATTAGATCAGTCGATAAATTTTCAAATAAAAACTTCTCTAATAATTTTAAAGCAGCAATAAATAAATTGGTGGTCAAATGAGTGTCAAAATAAAAATATTATCCACCGAGGTCGATGCCTTAACTATCGATACGGCTAACTCCCGTATTTCAGATATGATTAAATCTAGAACTTCAAGATCGCACTATGTGGTCAAGCCCTATGTGGAGTTTATTGAGCTTGCGCGTAAAGATAAGGAAATTAGACAGATTTTAAACAGTGCCGATCTAGTACTTGCCGATGGCGTTTCGCTGCAGTGGGCGGCTAGTTATTTATACGGAAAACCACAGGCTAAGTTCTTGAAACTAGTTAGGAGTCTGCTTTTCTGGCTACAAGACAATTCCTGGAGAGACCAAGTTTTACCTGAAAAAATGGCTGGTGCTAGTCAGACCCTACCACTCATGAGGCTAGCTGCAAAAAATGGCTGGAATGTTGGTGTAGTGGGAGGGAGTGATCCTTACCTTACTCGAGCAGCAATTAAGGCTACCATACCAACCCTTGAAAGCTTAACTGTCTGGAACGGTTACTTTGATAAGGCCGAGGAGGCTGCGCTGGTGAGCGATATTGCTTCGAAAAAACTAGATATTTTATTTGTCGCCATGGGCTTTCCGCGTCAAGAAAAATTTATGTATAAACATCTAAGTAGTAAACTTGCCAAAGTCTTAATTGGTGAGGGCGGTACTTTTGATTACCATGTCTTTGGTGGATCTGTGAAAAGGGCCCCAGAGTGGATGCAACGAGCTGGTTTGGAATGGCTCTTTAGACTTATAATCCAACCTCGAAGACTGGTAAGACAGTTGTCGATACCGCGCTTTATCTACCACGTCTACCGACAAGCTAAAAGCTTACGCTAAACTGTTTACGCTTTATATAAAATAGACTACAATATTAATATTACTTCATAAGAGCAAGGGTTTATTTTTAATATGCAGCAACAGTGTCAAAATTGTGACTCAAGCGACCAGGTAACTATAGCTGGAAAGTCTTTTTGTGCAAACTGCGGTTCAGAAGCCCAGGCCAATACTACTAACCCAAACCCCACTACAGCAATTGCAGACCCGGTAGTAATACCTGCAGATAATAAACCGACAACACCACTTGCTAGCCCATCAACTGACCCTATCGCGCCGATCAGTTCCACAACGACTGAACCAGTTAAACCAACCACTCCAGCGACTCCAGGACCACTAAGTAAATTTGCTGCGCCACCACAGGTAGCTAGCCCAGTTAGTGAGCCAGTATCAATACCTTCCGATACTGCAAAGTTAGCAGAAACTACCCGACCTCCACTACCAATCAATAGTTCTGTTTCATCGGACGGCATTCAGCCAGCTAAACTTAATAAACCACCAATAGCTAGCGTAATTGATCAATATGCCGGACAACCTTCGCCTAGTCCAACTTTTGAAATGATGTCACCCAAGGGCAGTGGTGGCAACGAAATATCTTCACTAGATAGTCACGATGAAGGTGTTTTTACTGATGCTCAACTAGACGAACTATCTAAGTCCCTGCCTAGTAATAACCAGTCAAGTGCGCCTACCCCAAGACCGATGCAAGATATCGTTGCAGCACCAGCTGCTCCAGCACCGATGCCAACACCCAATCCTGATATTACTCCAATACCACCCGTTCCTGCCCCTGCTTTGGGCCAGCCTCCAACACCAGTCTCACAGCCGTCAGCTATGGATATTTCATCCCACCCTGAAGCCCCTCAGCCTCAAGCCGGAGCCAGGATCATGCCATCAACCACCGGATATAGTGATGTCAATCCATCGGCTGCACAGGCCGCAACTCTGGCTGCAAGTCAAACTTCAACTCTACTTGCCCAGGTTAAACCAGATGTTAAACCGAAAAAGGGCTTAGCA
>CAILAD010000007.1 GCA_903832035.1 uncultured bacterium | reverse complement strand
GATGAAGTAATTGATATAAGTCTAAATATTGAGCCTGTTGAAAGCCAGGTCGTACTGGATAACCTTAAAAAGAAGGTAGGTCAGCTAGAGGCTAACTACTCAATTAATGCCGAAAAGGGGAAAGTCCGCGATCCAGGACTCGAAGCCGCTATTGGTGATGCCGAGGAATTGCGTGACAAATTACAGGTAGGTGAGGATAGGTTCTTTAGGCTTGGACTTTATCTAACAGTTTATGGTAAGGATTTACAGGAACTTGATGAAATAGTTAAAAAAATTGAATCCGTATTTGGTAACAGCTTAATCTATACTAAGCCAGCTACAATTCAGATGGAACAGGGGTTCACTAGCACCCTACCTCTGGGTAGCGATTTGCTAGGTGTTAAGCGCAACATGGATACCGGGGCTGTATCTACGATATTTCCTTTTACTACTGCCAACCTAAGTAATGAGGAAGGTATATTATATGGCATAAACCGACACAATAATGGACTGGTACTTTTTGATAGGTTTAGTTTAGAAAATGCCAATATGACCGTATTTGCAAAATCCGGTGCTGGCAAATCCTTTGCTATAAAGCTCGAGGCCCTACGTTCACTAATGTTTGGAACCGATATCATTATTATTGACCCTGAAAATGAATACAAGACGCTTTGTGATGCAGTTGATGGCAGTTTTTTACAACTAAGCTTGACTAGCAACACGCACGTTAATCCTTTTGATATTCCTTTAGCTATAGATGAAGAAGAGGCAGACAATGCGCTGCGAGCTAATATTATAATGCTACATGGATTGCTTCGCTTGATGATGGGCGACATGGGACCGGCCGAAGAATCTGATCTAGATATAGCCATAATAAATGCCTATGCCCAAAAAGGCATAACTAATGACCCCTTAACACATGGTGCGGAGCCACCGGTAATGACAGACCTTTATAATGTATTAAATAGTATGGGTGGTAATGGGCCGGCATTAGCTGCAAGACTAAGAAGATACACCGAGGGCACGTTCTCAGGAATCTTCTCCCAGCAAAGTAATGTTGATCTAAATAACCCCTTTGTGGTGTTTAACATCCGTGACCTAGAGGATGAACTAAGGCCAATAGGAATGTATATAGTACTAAACTATATATGGAATAAAGTTAAGTCTGAAAAGAAAAAAAGGATGCTAATAGTTGATGAGGCCTGGCAATTGATGCAGTACCAAGACTCGGCTCAATTCTTATTTAGTATAGCCAAACGGTGCAGAAAGTATTTCCTAGGACTAACTACCATAACTCAAGATGTGGAAGATTTTTTAAACACCAGACTCGGTCGTGCAATTGTAAATAACTCCAGTCTTCAGCTTCTACTTAAACAAAACCCCGCAGCTGTTGATATAGTAGCAGAGACCTTCAAGCTTACCAGTGAAGAGAAAAAGAGACTTAGCCAATTCCCAGTTGGTGAAGGACTATTCTTTGCTGGGCTGAGCCATATCATCCTAAAAATACTTGCCAGCCCAACTGAAACACAGCTGATAACCACTAACCCTCAGGACCTTCTCGATGCTGGTAAAAATATTGCCGCTTATGAAAACCCAGCAATACAATCTGCAGATACGCTAGAGAGCACCGAAACTAGTGTGAGTTCTGAAAATACACAGGGCACATAGTCTACTTAAGCTATATTTTTGGTACAATAACAAGATAGATAAGAGTTTTTTGATACATGGCTAAAACAACAGGTCCAGATACTAATCCAGACGAACTACTTCAGGAGGGTGGTGGCTTACGTGAACCTCAAGATCTACCCGTAAGCCCCGTCGACCATCCCTCGTCCCAGAAAAAAAATATGGGTTATAATCCCGACAATATTGCTGAAAAAGGTGGCTTGAGGTCGGCTGGTGGCAAAGCCAAAGGTGCTGCCGCTGGTATGGCGGTCGATAAAGTTGGTGATAAGTTGGGCAAAGGACTTGAAAAAAATAAAGGTGAAACTGAAAAAAAGATAGATAAACGGGCGGGTCAGGCTGCTCAGGCCGCAGTAATTGCTGCTACCGGAGGGGCCGGTACTGGTACACTTTCCACGGTAGTTGGTAAAGTTGTAGAAAAGGTCGGAACCAAACGCCTAGCGGCTATCAGTATATCCTTAATATTAATTCCTATTATTGTAATTGGATCGTTGATAGCCTATGTATTAAATAACCCATTTGGGGCTATCTCTCATGTTATAACGGATAGTAGTACCAGGTCATTTATAGCTAACTCCGCCGATGCCATGACCGGACACCAGGGATTAATTCATTGGGCTGTAAGCTTTACTAATGCTGTAGGTATAACTGATAGGTTTGGTGGTGGTGTAGCTGTAGCTGCAAGTGCTAATAAGCCTGAGCCAGGCTCTTTTGAGTATAAGATTTCTCAAATAGATTGGAAAAGGTCACAGTTCAAAACCCTGGCTAAAAATGACTGCCCTTTCGACTTGCAGTTAGTAGAAGTCACAAATTATGATAATAAAAAAATTAGCGCTCTAAAACCATTAGCTAATGATTCTAATAACACACCTAGTGTTATTAATAATCAAACTGGCAAAACCCTAACTGCGGATGAATTTTACAATAATACTGAAGTGGGTTACTGTTTGTCACAAAAGTACCCAATTTTTAATATGATGACTCGACAGCCCATAGCGCGAGATATAAATACAAAAGTAAATTTACACTTGAAATATGCGGCTCCAAAAAACTCTACACTCGTGACTGGCGATGCAAGTAATGACAAGAAATATGTTTACGACAAAACTCTTGGAAGAATTG
>CAILAD010000006.1 GCA_903832035.1 uncultured bacterium | reverse complement strand
GTTGGGTAGCTTCTAGCTTACCTGGTTCAACCAAAATAATAATTCCATCACTACTCTTTATCTCGTCTAAACTTCTATCTACACCTATTTTTTCTACCGCATCGGCAGTTGTTCTTAGTCCGGCGGTATCGGTTAAGTTAATAACAATATCTCCCAGCATCACACTTTCAGTGATCGTATCGCGGGTAGTGCCGGCAATATCGGTTACAATTGATCTATCAAAACCTAGCAGGGCATTAAGCAAGGTGCTTTTGCCGGCGTTAGGTAGACCAACTAGGGCTGCATTATAGCCATTTTTTACCACCGCTAGTGTGCCGCTACTTATCAGTAGCTTACTGGTGGTGTCTATTAAAGACTTAACTTTATCTAGTTGCGCCTTATTATTAGTATCTGCGATATCCTCTTCTGAGAAATCTAGATTAGCAGCTTCGTGAGCACTCAAACTTAGTAGGCCATCTTTAATAGTCTTAATAGCCTTAGATAAACCGCCCGCTAATTGTCGGGAGGCCAATTTAAGCATAGTGGTGTTACTACTAGATATTAACTCGCCAACTGCTTCAGCTTGGGCCAGGTCAATTTTGCCATTAGTAAAGGCTCGGCGCGTAAACTCGCCGGGCTCAGCAATACTTGCGCCAAATTTAATAGCTAGATCAATAACCTTCTGGGCGACTATCGGGGCCCCGTGGGTTTGAATTTCCACCACATCTTCACCGGTGTAGGAATTTGGACCTGGCATGTAGGCAATAAGGGCTTGATCAATCTTTTCATCTTCATCAATTATCCAACCCAGTGTAAGTTCTCGAGGCTTTAATTTACTCTTAGCTAAAGGTTGCCATAGTTTACTCACTATATCTAGAGATTTATCTCCGGAGAGTCTTACTACGCTAATTGCTGCCGCTCCGGATGCTGTTGCTTGGGCGACGATGGTGGGGGTTTTGGTTGTATTCATTTTAGTCGCGTTTTTTTATAACAATTGTCCGGTGCGGATCCATACCAACACTCTCGGTAATTAGTTCTGGCATGTCTGCTACTACCATGTGGGCTTGTCGCCTCTCGAAAGAATTCATCGTGGGTAGGGTCTGGGGCTCACCAGTTTCTAAAACCTTACTAGCGAGTTCTTTAGTAATTTGTTGAACCTTTTCAACTCGCTGGGCTTTGTATCCGGCGATATCGATAGTAACAAACTCACTTTCTGGGAATTTGCGGCGTCTTATCATATTAAAGACATGTTGTAAGGCTCTTAGATTTTCACCGTGTTTACCAATAAGAAGGGCTTGATCGACTGTGCCTATCTCAATAGTCTTAGTTGCACTTAAGAATTCACAATTTGCTTCAATGCCAATACTACCCAATAAACCCTGTAAGATTTCTTGGATTTGGTCTTGGTTTTCCATGTTACCCCCTTTTCTTATTTTTAGCTTTTGGCTGGGCTTTCTTTTTAGGTGCGGCTATTTTTTTAGTGACTATTTTTAGTTCTTCCATTTGTTCAACTTCTTCACGCATAATAAGTGACTGCTGACCGATAGATATTAGGTTTGTAACTGTCCAGTAAAGTGGAAGGGCGGCTGGCAGACTCCAAGCAATAAATACAGTTAGGGCTGGGAAGGTGTAATTCATCATTTGAGTGGCCTGAGCTTGAGGGTCCTTGTTGTTTGGATCTTTCTTTGGGGCTATCATTTTTACTTGGATGTATTGAGTTACACCAGCAATTAGAGCGAGGGCGATGCTTGGTTTGGCCATATTTAAAAATCCTAGTAGGGTTGGGTTGTAGCTAGCTGGATTATGAATTAAGGTCTGGATATAGCTTAGGTTTTGGATTGGCGTGTAAAGCTGAGTGGCTATATGCTCAAAGTTATGAGTAGACTGCTGAAACACGAAGTATAGGGCGATTAAGAATGGAAACTGAAGTAGGGCTGGCAAACAGGCTGAGAATGGGCTAATTTCCTTTTCTTTATATAGCTCCATAAGCATGCGGGATTCTTTTTGCTTATCTCCGGCTGCCTCTTTTTTAACTTTAGCGATGTCTGGTGCAAGAGCCTGCATTTTTTTCTGTCCGTGCAATTGTTTGGCGGTAAGTGGCCAGACGGCAAAACGGATTATTGCAGTTAGTATTATTACGGCAACACCAAAATCGTGGAATGGAATAAGTCCATATATTAGAAATAGTATGTTTAGAAGTGGTTGGACAAAAATTGAATTTAATACGTGTTGCATTGTTTAGTTTCCTTTTTTATAACTTGTGTCTACGGCAGGCTCTGAGAAGGGATTGCATTTAACGACTCGCTTGAGGCCTAGTACACTACCTTTTAATGATCCGTTATTCTCAATAGCTAATTTGGTGTACTCACTACAGCTTGGATAAAACCTACAGTAACCATGGGGATACTTAGATTTTAACAGACCGTGGTCGGGTGAGAGGGTTTTTTGGTAAAGATTTATGGTTGCTATTAATACTTTTTTCATCTTCTACCCTTTTTGTATACCTAGATATTTAAAACCTTGGAATATAATGTTTTTCAATTCGGCCGGCTTTAGTGTTTCTAGAGAAATTTTACCTGTAATAATTATATTATAGCCAGGTTTTATTTGATCCCACTCGCTCCGGCAAATTTCATATATTCGCCTTCTATCTCGGTTGCGGTCAACGGCTTTTTTAGATACTTTCTTTGGTACCACCACCGCTATACGTGTAACTGAAGCCTTTGACTCAATAGCCTTTATATATAAGGCGGGGTTATTATAACTTTTTCCAAGTTTATAAGTACGGCTAAAATCTGTGGCTTTACGTAGTCTAAAACCCCTACTTAGCATACTAAGCAGATAGCCGAGCTCGGCCCTTAAGCATGCGGCGCTTTAATAAGTTACGGCCAGCTTTTGTAGACATTCGTTTCATAAAGCCGTGGACGCGCATTCTTTTACGCTTTTTTGGTTGGTATGTTCTTTTACTCATAGTTTTTTCAGGGGTTAATTTTTTATTAAGATTACTGTATTTTAAGATAGAATTATAACAAAGTCAAGTTATCCACTATATTTATCCACATTTTTGACTGATACAGCTATTTTTGTATTGTGTTCGGTTGTGGAAAACTTTTTTTATCGCTAGTATAGTAAGTAATAAAGAAAAAAGGGGAGTTCAAGGGTGAGTAATAAAGTTACTGATTTATGGAAGGCCGTTCTGGGCCAACTAGAACTGAGTATGTCAGGTGCTATTTTCAATACCTGGGTAAAAACTCTTGAACTTGAATCTATTGATTTATCAGTTGCTACAATTAGTACCCCTAACTTCATGTCAAAAAGCTACGTAGAGGAAAAACTTAGTGATGTCATACTTGCCGCTCTGTCCTCTTCTGATCCCAGTATTACTAGTATTAAGTATGAGGTTAAGAAGTCATCCAAAAAAGACCGGGCCTTAGAAGAATTTTTTGAAACCAAGGCACAGGACAATGAAAAAGAAAAGTCTACCCCTGCGGTGTCACAAAAACCTGTTTCAACACCAGATAAGGTAAATAATAGTACTGTTCAAACCAGCCTCCAGGCTAGCTACACCTTTGATAACTTTATTGCTGGATCTAGTAATATGCTAGCTCTATCGGCTGCTAAGCGTGTGGCTGAGAAGCCCGGCATGGCCTATAATCCCCTTTTTCTGCATGGTCCAGCCGGTGTAGGCAAAACTCACCTTATGTGGGCAATTCGAAATAAAATAGCTAGTGAGAACCCTGAATCAACCTGCATATATATTACTAGTGAAGAATTTATAAATGAGTACGTTAATGCAGTTAGAAAAGGTAATAGTTTCACCAATAAGTACCGCGAAGCCGATGTACTATTCGTTGACGATACTCAATTTATGGCTGGTAAAGAAAGAACTCAGGAAGAGTTTTTCCATACCTTTAATGCCCTACACCAAAATGCCAAGCAGATTGTACTCTGTTCTGACCGTCCACCTAAAGAAATACCAACTCTAGAAGAAAGGCTGCGATCCAGGTTTGAATGGGGAATGGTGGCTGACATTGCTCCCCCAGATATAGAGACCCGTATCGCAATTCTTCTCAATAAAGCTGCTAGCCAAGACGTAATACTAGATCAAGAAACAGCTGAATATATCGCTAGTTCTGTTGAGAATAATATTCGTGAGCTTGAAGGTGCACTTACTAAAGTTATCGGTTACAGTCTAGCTCACGAAAGTGATATAGATATTAATATTGCTCAAGCGGTGCTAGGTGGGACGATAACAAAAAAACCTACTTTAAACGCTCGGGGTATACTTGAAAAAACAGCTCAGTATTACGAGATAAGTCTAGCCGATATGATAGGTGTTAAAAGAGATAAAGAGATTGTATTACCACGCCAGATCGCCATGTATATAATGAGGATGGATCTAAGCTTGAGTTATCCTAAGATTGCTAGCAATCTAGGTGGTAAAGACCACACTACTATAATGCACGGGGTAAAGAAAATTGAAAAGTTATATAAGGCAGATAGTGACTTTGCCAATGAAGTTAATCAGCTAGTTAACTTCATTAAGGCTTAGGGTTGTGGATAAGTATGTGTATAAACTGTGGGTATCGTGTGGGTATGATGTGTAAAGATGATAGGATATTCACATTTTACACACACCTAAGTGAGTAAAAAATACTGGCCTTGTGTAAACTCAGGAGTTATACAGATGTTATACATAAAATACTCACAATCTTTTACACACTAAATAAAAATAAATTTACAGTATTGTTAAAGTAAAAAGTAACATTTTCCCCATTATCCACATAGCTTATTATTACTACTACTAAGAAAAGAATATATAATAAATAAAAGAAGGAACAAATAATATGAAACTCTCAGTCTTACAAGAAAATCTAGATAAAGCACTAATTGCAGTATCCCGTTTAGTTCAAACTAATAGCAGTCTACCAGTACTTAGTAATATTTTATTGCAAACCAAAGATAACCGCTTAGAACTTCAATCAACCAATTTAGAACTCGCAATATCTTATAAAGTAGGTGCAAAGATTGAAGCTCAGGGGAGCTTGAGTGTTCCAGCTAAATTAATGTCTGATCTTATCCACTCTTTAGGTAATGATAAAATTCAACTTATGTCGGTAAAAGATAATTTAGAAATCCACACAGCTCAATTGAATTCGACTATAAATGGTATAAACGCTAATGACTTTCCAAAAATACCTGAAGTAAAAACTAAAAAACAATTTAGTTTACCTACTAAAAGTTTAGTAGCTGCACTTGAATACGTTCTAAGTTCAGTTAGTCTTGATGAGTCACGCCCGGCTCTTTCGGGAGTTTATTGTAAGACAAGCGGAGATAAAATCGTGTTTGCAGCCACCGACAGCTACAGACTTTCTCAACATACAATTAAATCATCAGGCAGTGAAGAAATAGAAGTGATTGTTCCACACCGCACTATTCAAGAACTAATTAGACTTGTTAAAACAGAATCAATTGAAGAAATAGCTATCGGAATAACTGAAACAGAAATTGTTTTCTCTACAGATAGCATTACTTTAACTTCACAATTAATTGACGGTAGTTACCCAGATTACACTAAGATTATTCCCCAAATGAGTAATTCTAAAATAGAAGTAGATAAAGAAGATTTATTAAGTAGCCTAAAGATTGCCAGTCTCTTCTCTAGAGAGAACGCAAACACCGTAATGCTAAGTGTTACAAAAAACAAGTTAGCTATTAATGCCGAAGGTGCCCAGATTGGTAAAAACACTTCTGAGATTCCAGTAAAAACAACTGGTGATGACCAAGAAATTAGCCTAAATGCTCGCTATTTAATAGACAGTATTAATACAATCTCAGACAAGACTATCGTAATATCTTTACAAGACAAGCTCGGTCCGTGTGTAGTTTCGTCAAGTAAGAATCTTAAAGAAAACTTTCATATAATTATGCCATTACGTAGTTAAGCCATGATAACTAGTCTAAAAATTAGACAGTTTAGAAACCACGAAAAATTAGATCTTGATTTTAATCATAATCTAGTCATAATTACTGGTCAAAATGCGATAGGTAAAACAAACATCTTAGAATCTATTTATGTTAGCTCTATAACTAAGTCATTTAGGGTAAGCGATGTGAAGTTAATTAGTCATGGTAAAGATTTTTATACAATAGACAAGGACCAAGACGGCAAACAAGTCCATATTCGTCTAACAACTAATAATAATTCTAGACAAAAACAGATTAGAGTAAATAAAAGCCCAGTTACGATAAGTAGCTTTATAGGGATGTTTCCAGTAACTTTATTTGAACCAAACGATCTGTATTTATTCGCGGAGGGACCATCTAAAAGACGAAACTTTCTAGATAAAATAATATCTCAAACAGATGCGCAGTATCTTCAATCACTAAGAAAGTACAAAAGAATTGTAGCGCAACGCAACAGCGCACTAAAAAATTCTAAAAAGAACTATAATAAAAATATTAAACAGCAAATATTTGTATATAATATTCAATTAATTGAGCCAGCCGAATATATAACCAAGAAGCGGGATGAATTCGTTAAAGATATAAACGGTATTGTAAATAAGTACTACCAAGACATTAGTGGTGAAGATAAAAATATACAAATAGATTTTAGTGCGTCTGCTAAAAATAAAGAAGAACTACTAAAAAAACTAGAAAACAACGAAGCTCTAGATATGATAACAACTCATACCAGTGTAGGACCACACCGCGAGGATTTTACCGTTACCTTAAATAAGGAAAATATCTTAGACACTGCATCGCGCGGCGAGATTAGAAGTTTAATTCTCGCACTCAAGCTTGCTGAGTTAGACTATATTGAAAATGCTCTCTCAAGACGCCCTACACTACTCTTAGACGACGTTTTAAGTGAACTTGATACATACAGACAAAAGTACTTACTCAAACAGCTAGGACGTCAGCAGACGTTCGTAACAACCACTCACCTGCCCAGTAAAATAGGTTATGAATTTCAACATATTGAGCTGCCACTATGAGTTTAGAATCGATTAATTTCAGCAACAAAGGCAGTATAGATAGTAAGATTAAATTACTAAATGATATAAAAAAAATTATATATGACATAACTATGGCAGAAGCTGCAATTAAAAATTATGAACCACCTAAGTTAGTCCTGACAGTTAGTAACGCACCAGCAGCTAGCGAGATAAATTTAAATAGAAATAATTTGATTAAAAAATTAAGTAAATATGATATCGAAAAGATAATTGTAAGAATCGTCTAATCTATAGGTTGGTGGCAGCAGTAGGGAAATATTTAATAACATAATTATTAGGATCTACTCCCTTAGACTTTAAGTAATCTAGAGCCTGGGTTTTGTAGTCTTTAAGTTTTGTAGTGTTATTTTGTTCGTAGTTAGGAACTAGTAGGGCTATTGTGAGGTTTATTGTTTTACCCTTGGCGTTGGGTTGACTTAAAATTTCCGTAGTTATGCTGTAGGTACTAGTGGTATGGGGAGTCGCTTTAAGAGCTGGATCTTCAGTATTACCTTTATCTGTTGATTGCTGAAACTGCTTTTTTAAATCATTAGATAACTGATCGTAAGGCACATAATTATTTTTGAATTTATATACAAATGAACTTATTACTTGATTGTCAGTAGAGGTCATATTTTGTAACTCTATTTGGTAATTAGTGTTGATTTGTAGATTTATCAGATTAATTATAAGTTTATTACCTTCTATTTGAGTATTTTTTATTATATTAGCTGATGCGTTTACTTTTTGATTTGGATTATTAGTTTGAAGATCTTTATTAAAGTTCATTGTCACAGTAATTGAACCAGCACTAAAATTTGTACCATTAGCTGGATTAGTGGAAGTTACCTGAAATACCGCAACCCTATAATATATAAACCCAGCAGTGGCTAAAGCTAAGATAATTATTATTATCCAAATAATTATCTTATATCTGCTTAAAAAATCTAATATCATTGGCTTACTATTGTCCCAAATCCGGTAATGCCGGGATCGTTATATGAACTATGTTGTACTTTATTAACTTTATTACCCTCGTTTCCACCAATGGTTGTAAACTTCTCACCACCATCCATGCTTATAATTATATCTACATGTTGGGGAAAATCACCAATTCCTTGATTATATATAACTATATCACCAGGCTTGGGTATATAACCAGATCTGGCAGCATGAAAAGTTCCTTTATCTTTGAAATATGCTTGTACTGAATTAACAGCTGGAATATGCCAGTTGTCTGTACCCGGGTTAAATGGTGACCCGGCTTGTTTTAAGACATAGCTGACAAAGTCTGCGCACCATGAACCAGCGTTACCCTGAAACTTTTGTATATAGTTTGCAATTCCTGCTGGATCAGTCGGAGCAGTTGCTAATTCTTGTTGTGCCACTTCTATAATTTTAGCAACACTACCACCTACGGCATTACCTGTACCACAACCACTATCTGTTCCACCTCCGGCAGTTGTGGAACTTGTGCCTCCACCAAGTTCTTGAAATATGTTTTGAGCGTAACCACGACGGATTTGTCTACTTCCTTCAATATCCGTAGGTACTTCATAGATTTCTAACCAAATATATGTAGCCTGTTCAAGAGAAGTCGAAGCCTTGATTGGATCCAATACACTGGACTTGTAGCTACCATTTAATTCTTGCCATATATAATCTAATTGTACGCCTAGATCACTAGGCTTAAGGTTTTTACTGTTTGCGAGTTGTTGTAGGCCATTTTTTCTATCCCCTGACCACTGAACTAATCCGTATCCAGGCTGACCATTGGCATTCGAGGGTGGTATGTTATCATCAAGACTAGATGGTTTGCCTCTTTCGGATATTTCTCCCCTTGAGTTTGGAAATCCATATTCAACTATTCTTGGGTCAAATGTACCAGCACTTTCGGCCTGTATATTACCTGTTATTGCAGCAGCCTGGATTGAAGTAAGGCCTTTATTAATAAAATAATTATATATCTTAGCTTTATTATCTGATCCATTTAATGCCGTTGAGCCTACCGTGTCACAACACTGCCCATACTCCGACCCACTAGTTGAGCTGCCCCCACCAGTAGTAATTTTGTTTACCACTAAGTCAGTCAGTTGATTTATACCATTAGTATTTGGATGAATTCCATCATTATCAATTAAATCATTGGGGTCATTTGTGCCGTTACCACTAGGATCAACTACCTTGGCCCAGTCAATCACTGTAAATCCATCACTAGATGATTTATCGGCAAGAGCTTTGTTGAAATCAATAACTCCTGAATTATTAAAACTACCAGCTATATTTACCCAATAAATATCTGCATTAGGATTAATTAACTTGATAGAAGCTATTACTTTATCAATTGGGTTTCCAAGAGAAGTACCGTTAGTGCCAAGCGCAATAACGACAGTATTCGCGGCAGCTATTGTATCTTTATCTGCTTGAACAGCTGCACTGCCAGTTCCTTGAGAACCTACATTACCGCCTCCGTCTTGACCGGGGAAGTCCCATGAACTACCTATCCTAGCGCTGATGGTTGGTGTAATACCCTTAGCATTTAGTTTAGTTGTGTATGAACCTGCCGACCTAACAGTTATTGAGTCACCTAATATATATACTTTAGATCCGCTGGTAGCACCAGAGGTACTACCAGATGAAGATGTATTACTAACACTTTGAGTGCAGGCCGTAGGGTCATAAAAATTCTCTCTTTCGATTTGAAATCTTTGGTCTGATGTTAAGGCAAAAGTCTGCAAAGGATAGGATAAAAAAAGCAAAGAAAGGATTAATAGTTTAATCTTATTTATCATTTCTTTAGCGCTCCAGGATTTTCGTAGATACTAGTATTATCATCATTACTACTTAGTGCAATCAACATATCTAACTGAGTATCAAAGTATTTATATATACGGTATCTTATCGCTAACATCTGTTCTGGGTTGTTAGTATCCCTGGCATCGAGCAAAAGGAATTTACAGTCAGAAAATTTAGCAAAAGCTTTGGCAGCATCTGAGTTATCAGCTACATTCAAATTACTGTTTCTATGCTTTTCTGGGAAATATACATAATCTATTTGATTAGAGTTATATCTATCTGTCGCAGTTTCAAAGTAGGCACTACTAGGGATTTTAGTTTTGAAACACTCATCATAGTTAGCAAACTTTGTTTTTATTTGATCGCTGCCATTTTTTTTCAAACCCTCGACTATATCTGCATTTTCTTTAGCGTCTATATTTAACTCTTCTTGTGTAAAGCCAGCGGTATCAATCTTGAAATAACTATTAACTGTATTACCGGCGGCAAAGGCATGGTTGTTATGTCCAGTTAGGTAAAATGTAAGATTGCTGTTTATATCTGCTATTGATCGAAGCGGGTCTAATATCGACTTGAATGTTCCAATTAGTGCAGTAAATGTAGTTTTTTTAGTTATTGTATTTTGCTGGAAGATACTTGCTAAAGAATGAATATTATTAGTGTTAAATAATCTATAAGCTATACCATTCTGCTTTTGTTGTTTACGATCAATATTATCATCTCTTATTGATACCGCGTTGGCTTCATCTGAAGTTAAAAATCTACCACCCATCGCCAGGTTATAATCATTCATTAGCTGCTTATACCCCATTGTTACTCGGTTATAATTGTCTGGACCAGGTTCGAGACCGCTTACAGCTGTAATTGAACCCGTACGTACATACCCAGTAAGTATTTGCTCTAAACCAAAATCTTTAGTTGACCTAAACACACCACTTGACTGTTGAAGGATTTTTTCTTTGAGCTGTTTGTAGCCTGCAACCATGTCTGCATCAGCCTGCCTACCCTGTTCAGCATCTACAATTTTATTGTTGTTATCGGGGTCTGGCTTTCCTCTGTAAGCTATTGTATGACATGAGTTTTGGATTTTACTCATGGTGGCGTCTTTATAAATATCACTCTGCTCGGCGTTATAAGCTCTATTGTGTACACCCTCAGGAGTCATTTCTACCCCAGACTGATTGTTATATACGTCAAGCTGGTAGCCAGTAGAGTTTGCCCAGTTGTCTAGCTGTTGAACTGTGAAATTACTTTCATTATTGTTTAGTTCGTCTGCTCTTCGAGTATCACCTACTGTTAAAAATTTAACAGCATCTCTTTCGGCACCACTCAACCTACTCTCAATGGCATTTCTGGCACTTTCAGCACCATCTGGATGTTGGGAGTTAGAGATGTCCATGAATCCATATACAAATGGACACATGACTTCAGCAATATTAACTCCAGCTACAACGGAACCCGAATTATTTATGGCAGGATCATCAACATTTGGCACATTGAAGTAGTCACTAATATTGATATCGTACGGACTAGTACCATTTTTCATGTCATCATACATTTTTTGAATCTGTGTTGGTATATCGGACTTGTTACCATCAGTTGGGATCGGAGTGAAGTTAGGATTGGACTTATTTTCGGGTCTATTATTGTATAGGTCGGACTCGTATTTAAATTGATTATTTATTTCCGTGAGTAGGGTTTTTTGGTAGCCACTAAACTTTATCGAGCTGTTGCTAACCGATGCAATCCTACCTAGAGTTTTATCGTAAACGTATTTTTTATCATTACTTGCATTACCACTAAGCTGCTTCGATTTTTTTGGCGCAGCATATTTTAGGTGGAGATTTACCTTATTGTTAATATCTCTAGTAATTGGTTGTCGGGTTAGCATGTTAAATATTGGATATTTTTGTGACAGGCAGTATCCTATATCTGTGTTGTTGTAGTAGTCATCAGGTGTAATCGTCTTACCGGTTTGTTCATTTATAACAGTCGGAGTGTCATTAGGGTCATTATTTAGCGGCTTAGGAACACTAATAATTTTGTTGTCATAATTCACCACCTGTACAAACTGCAAACTATATGGGCAGTCAGTCATACTTAGGGACTGGTATTGAGATGCCTTCCAGTCTATTTGGGATATTTTATACTTGAAAGTCCCCGCCTCTGGCTTGTTGGCTGGAGCTGCTACCGCCACGGCTGTCCATCCCTTATTTGCTAGGTTTAGATCGCGCATACCTACCACCGCCCAATGTATTGGGCCTTTATGGCTAACGAAACCATCAGCTGCGTCAGCTATAAAAGTTCGGGTAGATTTATCTGTTACAACGTGCCTGACCGCTCCCCAAGGGTCATTCATAAAATATGCGACCATTGAAAGCACTACTATAATAGGAATTAGTATTGCGAATGCCCCAGCCGTAGCCAATCTCTTTGTGCCGACCTTTTCTACAACTTTACCAACTACCGTGGAAAGTGTACCAGTACCGGCCCCTCCGGTAGCAGCAATTACTGCGGCCTGAGCAGCCTGACCCGCCCGTTTATCTATCTTTTTTTC
>CAILAD010000005.1 GCA_903832035.1 uncultured bacterium | reverse complement strand
GAACCGGAAGTAGTGTGGCGATTATGTAGATAAAACAAAAATAAATTAAAAAATAAAAATTAAAAGTTAGAGGTAATATGTTAAAAAAAATAAAAAATAAATTTGAGATAATATATAAAGTCAGTCAAGTAAACAAATCAAAACAGCAACAACTAGATCGAAGAAGGTATTATCAACCGCAGGCTCCGTTGGGTTTTAAGTCCAGAACCCAAGGTGATTATTTCCTAGCCTCATCACGCTAGCAACCTCGCTCCACTAAAGTATAATAGAGTACATGAGTGGAGCATTTAAGACTAAGTGGGTTTACAAATCCAGCAAGCAAGATAGTGGGTTGGATTTAGCAACCCAGGTATTAAAAAATAGAGGTTATAAGAAAAGTGAAATAGAACACTTTTTGAACCCAGAATTTAGTTCGTCACTTGGCGATCCTTACTTACTTCCAGATATGGATAAGGCAGTCAAAAGAGTTTTAAAGGCGATTTCAGAAGATCAAAAAATAGTTATTTATGGGGATTATGACATTGATGGCATTACCGCCTCCGCCCTTTTGCATGATTTTTTAACTAGAGCCGGGGCTAATCATGTCGAGGTCTACATACCAGATCGATTCGAAGAGGGATACGGACTAAATAGTGAAGCCATAAAAAATATCAAGGATTCAGGGGCCGATCTTGTTATCTCGGTAGACTGCGGGGTTACTGCGGTTGAGCAGGCTAAGCTAGCTGAAGATATTCAGCTTGATCTAATTATTACCGATCACCATGAACCTCCTGAGCAGCTACCAGAGGGCATGGTAGCCTTAGTCAATCCAAAGTTAGAGTCGAGTAAATACCCATTTAGTGAGTTAGCTGGGGTAGGTGTGGCATTTAGTTTAGTGAGGGCTTTAATAATAGCTGACTTGTCGCTTTTAACTCCCGGTCAGGAGAAATGGCTACTTGATCTAGTAGCCCTAGGTACAATTTGTGACGTTGTACCTCTAATCGGCGAGAACCGAGTGCTTGCTAGCTTTGGTCTTAAGGTTATGAGTCAGACTAGACGAGTTGGCTTAAGGGCGCTGGCCGAAGTTAGTGCTACAGAAATATCTGAAGTTGGGGAGAGTGATCTAGGTTTTCGTTTTGGACCTCGCTTAAATGCTGCGGGCCGACTGGAGCATGCCCGAGACGCCCTCAAGCTACTTATGACTAGTGATGACAACGAAGCACCTAGTCTAGCCGCTAAGCTAAATGATTTAAATTTAGAACGTCAAGCTATGACTCAAGAGATATATAATGCCGCCGATATTATGGCAAAGAAAAAATCTAAAGACTTCATTCTTGTAATGGCCGATAAAGACTGGTCACATGGCATCGTGGGAATTGTAGCCAGCCGAATAGCTGAGAAATGGCGCAAGCCAACTATTCTTTTGCAGGTGATAGGAGATGAAGTAAAGGGTTCGGCCAGGAGTTACGGCGGTTTCTCAATTATTGAAGCCCTCAGAAGTAGTAGCGAAAGACTTATCCAGTATGGTGGCCATGACTTTGCAGCTGGGATGAAATTAAAGGCTGAAGACGTTGATCTATTTAGCTACCAGTTAAATGACTATGCTATGAAAAATATCGATATTGATAGCTTGATGCAGCCAATCGAGATCGACGCTCTACTGGGCGAGGACGACCTAATCCTAGACAGGCTTGATGATATCCAAAAGCTTCGCCCGTTTGGTAATAAAAATAGCCAACCAATATTTTATACCCCACTTCATTTACTAGAGCACAAACTGGTAGGTCAGCACCTCAGTCACTCAAAGTTTAAGTTTAAGACCCGTGCAGGTAAATTTATTGATGGAATTGCCTTTAGCTCAGCCCACAAGTGGCCCGAGCTAGAAACTGGTCAGACTTACAATATTGCGTATTATATCCAAAAGAATGTCTGGCAAAATGTAGCTAAATTACAGCTTGAAGTCATCGACGTAAAAAAAGTATAAAAGAACAAAATATTGTATCGAAAGTCTAAATAATTACTTTAAAAACAGTTAAATAAGTACATCTAAATTGAGCAAATATTGTAGTTATTTTATCCACAGGTAGCAATAACTGTGGATAACTCAGGCCTTACCCACGCCCCTTGATATTTATCCATAATTAAGGTAAAATAGTGAAATCTTAATGTCATAAATAACCGAAAGGAAATATCGTGCTAGAAGTTACTAGAAAAGACGATGAGTCAGCAGAAAACCTGGTGAGAAGATTTAATAAGAAAGTCATTCAATCCGGAATACTTGCTACCGCCAGAAAGAAGAAATATTTTGAAAAGCCTATTAGCAAGCGTGAAGCTCGTGCAGTTGCTATTCGTAAAAAAATTCGCAAAGACGCCAAGACTCGTGAACTAATGGGTATTCGTTAAGGAGGCTCTAATGAGTTTAAGTAGTATTAATGAACTTGAGGCCGACCTAACTAAGGCTGCTAAATCTCGTGATCAAATAAAGCTAAGTGTTCTCAGGCTTTTAAAGAGCTCCCTAAAGAACTATGAAATTGAAGTGGGACATGACGCATCAGCCCAAGAGATAATGACGGTCTTACAAAAAGAAGCTAAGAAGCGTCAAGATTCAATTACACAGTACGGTCAAGCTGGTCGTACTGATCTGGTTAATGAAGAACAGGCAGAGTTAGAAATACTAGAAACTTATCTTCCTGCCAAGATGAGCGAAGCCGATCTAGATGCCCTAATAGCCAAGTCCATAAAAGATAATGATGCCTCCACGATGTCAGATATGGGTAAAGTTATTCAGGCCGTAATGGCTGCTAGTAATGGCCAGGCTGACGGTGCCACTGTTAGCGCTAAAGTAAAAGCCGCTCTCCAGTAGTATGTCTACTGAAATATTCTTCTCGACTAAGCTACCGACCGGAGTCAGGGAAGAGACAATCAAATTAGCTTACATCGAAACTATTAAAAAGGTTAATTGGGTCCCAGAGGGTGATATATCGCTAGCTTTTGTGAGCAGGGCTGAGTCGCAAAGACTCAATAGCCAGTATGCTGGCAATGATTATCCAACCGATGTTTTAAGCTTCCCTTACCG
>CAILAD010000004.1 GCA_903832035.1 uncultured bacterium | reverse complement strand
CTTAATCGGCGTCGGAATAATTGCCTCAACCCTAAGCCTGCTAGTTAGGGTTGCCGCTGAGAGAAGAATTCAAAATCACAGAAATAATCAAAAGTCTAAAAAGTAATAATCAAATTTATTTACATAAGCATTTTGGTATAATAACAAATCATGAGAAATAAATACACAAACTTAGGCTGGCTAATGACTATTGTTATAGGCTCAGTCCCAGCAGTTCTTTGGCTCGTCGCCATGCCCACCCAGTGGAACACTACCAAAAACGTATTCGAAAACCTCGGTAAGCTAGCCGGACTTACGGGTATGGCCCTGTTTGCTTGGAACGTAATATTGAGTGCACGCTTCAAGGTGTATAACAAACTATTTATGGGGCTAGATAATACCTATAGAGCTCACCACATCATAGGGTCACTATCTTTTATACTACTACTTATTCATCCTGTACTTATAACTTACAGATACTTCTTAAGTTCACCGATATCAGCGTTCGAATTTTTGAAACCTAGTTTCGAGTCACCCTTCAGATTCCTTGGGAGCCTGACGCTAGCTGGGATGATACTGGCGATGTTTGTAACAATCTACTTAAGTGTAAAATATGAACTATTCATTAAAGCCCAAATAACGCTCGGCTTTCTACTATTTATTGGGGCTATTCATGCCGTGTTTGTAGGTGCTAGCGACCTTGGTTTAAAGGGTGGCGTCTTAACACTACAGTTATACTTTGTAGTGTTAATTTTACTTGCTGCTATAGTCTACTTTTACCGATCAGTATTCCATGGAAACTTCTCAAAATTCCTGAGTTACGAAGTTACTAATCTACGGAAGTCCGGCGATATTTATGAGATCTCACTAAGCCCCATTGCCGGCACCATGAAATATTTACCAGGTCAATTTGCATTTATAAAAGCTGATGCCCCTGGACTAATGGGCCAAAGCCATCCTTTCTCTCTCAGTTCTAGTCCAGATCAAAAAACAATAAGTTTTGGAATTAAAAGCCTGGGCGACTACACCAAGTTACTGGAAGATGTTAAAAAAGGTCAGCAGTTTAAAATAGATGGTCCCTACGGAACTTTCTCAAACAAGCTAGTAAATAACTCTCGGCAGATATGGATTGCTGGTGGAATTGGTGTCACTCCATTTGTAGCGATGGCAAAAGCCCTAGATAGTAACCAGACAGTTGATCTTTACTACTCAACTAAAAATGATTCGGAATGTGTATACAGACCAGAGCTAGAAGAAATATCGAAACAAAAGTCTAATTTCAATCTCATACTATTCAATGCGGAAAAACAGGGCTTCTTAACTTTGGATATTATTAAAAATAAAAGTCAAAACCTAGAAAATGCCAACTTTATGATTTGTGGACCCCAGGCCATGATGGATAGTTTTAAATCACAACTTAAGGCTGCTGGCGTGAAAAAGAAAAATATTAACACCGAGGAATTCAACTTGTCATGAAAAAATTTATTACGGCAACACTGATATTTTTTTTCCTAGCTATGGGTACGATGTTTTTATGGGGATTTATCGATAAACAAAGTAAGGAGTCTTCCACGCCCGTACCGCCAACTACGGCAGGAAGTAGTAATCAAAACTCATCAAGCTCAAGCAGTAGTACGAGCTCGAGTAGTACGGCACCGCCTACCCCCTTGGAGAAAACCTACAGTATGTCAGAACTATCAAGTCACAATAAAGCTAGCGACTGTTGGCTAGACATTAGTGGAAACGTATACGAAGTAACGAGCTATTTAGACTACCACCCTGGGGGTGCTGACATTATAATTATGTTTTGCGGGCAAGATGCAACAAAAGCATACAACACTAAGGGTGGTAACAGAGGGTCTCACTCGAGTCGAGCAAATGCTACCCTTGCAGGCTATAAAATCGGGGTAATAAAATAGCGCCTTCGACAGAAGGCGCCTGAACACTAGTCACCCTCCTTGGTAAAGTAGACAGTGTTGTAAGTGAATAAAAATAGCGTCATGGTAAACATAGTAGAAACAATAATGACAGGCATACTGCCACGCGAGGACAGACATCCAGTCATAAAGGCACTACACATCACGACCCACGTCAGGCAAATCATTACAAACCCATAAGCAAGTATTTTTGCTTTCAGTCTATTCTTAGAATAGCTATCAACTGGCAAGAATGTAATACTTGATACGGTGAAAAAAATGATCATAACTGCCCAGACTATTGTCAATTAGACACCTCATTGTGCCTAGAAGTAATCTCTAGTACTGAAGCCTGAAATAAATTAAATTCATTTTTCAATTCAGTAAACCGATTAGAACCTACAGCCAGACTAGTAAGCTCCACCTTCATTAAACTTAGCCTGCCACGCAGATAGGTAAGTTCTGGCTTAGTTAGTTTTTTTTCACCCCGTAAGGCATTAATTCTGTGGATTGAGCTATTGATATCAAGAAGTAAACCAGTAACTAGCTCTTGATCAGCCAACTCTATCAAGGTACCCCCATTCATTGGACTGAACTATTTATAGCACCTGAGTACACCAGTATCAAGCATAAAAATTAATTATACTTATTTGTCTCGGCAATTTTTATGTATTTATTCTTATCGCAAATATAATAGTCGCTGATATTGAAAAGGTCAAACTGAGGCAACTTAAACCTACCTGCCACCATGGCTAATTGGTCTAAAGTGGTCTCAGTTGTATCCACCAGAGAAAATACTAACACTGTAGGTAGGGAATATCTTCGCCAATGTTTAAATAATTTATTCTCAAAAAAAATAGCTATCTTATCTGTCCTTTCAGACTGGCTCAGTTTAGTAGGAATATTTACCTTACACATCCCGGCATCAAAGTAGCAATCCACTGTAGACTGGTCTTCGGATATAATGATGCTATCAAATCCGATTACTCTATCGCCCTGATGGTAGATCATATCGGGATTTTCGGAAAACTGCAAAAACTTGAAGCCCTCGAAATCAGGGCAGATATTCAAAAACTCTTCAATTAATTCATGCTCGCGCTCTTTTTTATTAGTTGAATAGTACGAATGTAGTTCTTGAGACGAAACCATAACTATATTGTAGCATTACTCGTAGACTTCTTTGGTATTGATGGTCATAGTTCGGCGTCTAGCATAGATGCTTTCTAAAATACCGACTGACAGTAGCGATATAATCATACTGGTACCGCCGGCCGATATAAATGGCAAGGGTATGCCAGTGACTGGGACTAAGCCAATGTTCATAGCAATATTTATTCCAACGTGTACCGCAAACATAGTTGCTATTCCGATAGCTAGAAATGTTCCAAAATAATCACTAGATACATTTGCTATAAATATCGCCCTGACTATGATTGTAGAAAATAACAGTATAGTTAGAGTGCCGCCAAGAAAACCTAACTTCTCACTAAGAACGGCAAATACAAAATCGGTATGCTGACTAGGTAAGAAGTTACCCTGACTTTGACTACCTGAACTCAGGCCCTGCCCCAATAAACCGCCGGAGCCTACGGCTATAATGGCCTGATTCACATTATAGCCCGTGCCGGAGGGATTGGCGGCGGGGTTTAGAAAAGTAGTGATCCTTTGTCTTTGGTATGTAGCTAAGTGGGGCATAATTACCGGTACAGCTAAAATAATCACACCTATAAAAGCCACAAAATATAGCTTATTAACCCTAGTTATTAATGCCATTACTAGCCAGATAAGTGAAAGCACCATAGCGGTACCGAGATCCGGCTGAGCAAGAACTAAAATTACCGGTGGAGCCAAATACAAAATTGATACCAATAAGTACTTCAATTTATTACTTTGGGTATAAACACTAGAAAAATACTTTGCAAAAAATACAATTATGGCTAACTTAGCAAATTCCGACGGCTGAAATTGAAAAAATCCCAAATTTATCCATCTTGTTGCTCCTAGCCTAGTCGCACCAAAGAAGGCGACTATAAATAGTAATGCTAGCATCAGAATATAAAGGAAGGTGCTATAACTGCGCCATACCCGATAGTCAGTTCGGCTGACTAGAAAAAATATCGTCAGACCCACTATTACGTAGAGCAATTGCTTACTCGCATCAATTTGATTAATTACACCAGAGCCTGTGATTCCAGAGGAATACTGCACCAATAGACCTATTGTAACCAGAAGGATGGTGCTTACAAATAGTATTACATCAAAATTCCTAAACTGCAGTAGGAACCTCTTTTGCATACTATTTACTAGGGGCCTTTTGTAAACTAATTTCTAAGTTTTGACCCTCGACCTTGGCTGACTTTACATAGTCAAATTTAGAACTATTTAAGCTTAGTGTTGTAGCCAATACTTCGCTAGTAATTATTTTACTGCACTGCGAGATGGCCTCAAGTAGCTCTTCAGAATCTGTGTTTATGACTAGCTCTATATAGTTCTCTACTTCAAGACCTGAGTCCTTGCGAGCCTGTTGTATGTTTCTTATTATGTCCCTGGAGAGACCCTCATTCTTAAGTTCTTGAGTAATATTTTTATCCAGTCTAACATTGAGGCTATCAGACTTTATTACAACAACCTTTTTAGTGTTTAATTCTTCAGATATTATCGCTTGAAGCCCCTCACTAATTTGAGTTGGCGATGATATTTCCGCAAGTGCCAGTGGCTGTCTAACTTTTATACCAGCCTTTGCCCTTTCGGCTAAGCCATCATTAACTGCTTGGCGGGCGACTTTCATACTTTCTAGTACACCGGCGTTACTAGCTTCAAAACTAGGCCAGTCGCAAAGGTGAACAGACTCTGACGCGCCTGGCATATCGTCACTGAGCGCTTTGTAGAAGTACTCGGATGTAAACGGCGTCCAGGGGGCAAGAAGCTTGGTGGTGGTAGTAAGTGCCCAATGTAGCACTCGGTATGCATCTAGCTTATCTGAGTCATCCTCGCTCTTCCAGAAGCGGCGGCGACTTCTTCGAATGTACCAATTAGATATTTCTTGGACTAATTCATAGATCGGCCAGGTAGCCTTAGCCAGTTCGTAGTTATCAGCAGCCTCAGTAGCAGTAACGACAGTTTGTTTAACTAATTCAACCAGCCAGACGTCGAGCGGGTTAGATAGGTTATCTGGCAGATCAGTCGTAGTAGGCTTCCAGTCATCTATTTCAGCGTACATTGTCAAAAACGATACACTGTTATTTAGGGTCATAAACAGGTTACGCTGAACATCCTTTAGCCCCGCTCTATCAAACCGCATGTAGTCTCCAGTAACAGCAGGTGTAGAAGAAAGCAGGTAGAAACGTAGGCTATCTGCACCTTCATCTTCAAATACCTCGTCAATCGGGGGGTAGTTTTTTAAGCTCTTGGAGAGCTTGCGGCCGTCGGCGGCCATAACCATGCCATTAACCAATACTTGTTTGTAGGCTGGCTTGTTAAAGACAATTGTTGAGATTGCGTGCAGGACGTAAAACCAGAGTCTAGTTTGATCCAGGCCCTCACCGATGTAATCAGCTGGGAGTATTTCAGTGATATCATTTGTGCCCTCGAATGGATAGTGACCCTTGGCATAAGGCATTGAAGCGGATTCAAACCAACAGTCTAAGACTTCTTCTACTCTTTTATAGGTCTTTCCGTCTTTTTCAATTAGTACATCGTCTATAAACGGCCTGTGGAGGTCGTCTATTTTGGGTTGCCCTTTGGCTAGGGACTTTAACTCGTCAATACTTTCAATAACAATATAGTCTGTCTGATCTTCCGTGTTGACCCATATTGGCACCGGTGCACCCCAATAACGATTTCGGCTCACTGCCCAGTCTCTGGCTCCTTCGAGCCACTTACCAAAGCGCCCCTCCTTTATGTGGCTTGGGGTCCAGTTTATATCCTCGGCTGTCTTAGATAACTGATCTTTAATTTTAGAGACCGCTACAAACCAAGTATCAATTGCATAATAAAGTAATGGGGTTTGGCACCTATAGCAGAAAGGGTAGGTGTGTTCGAAAGTTTCAGCCGCGTAAATATGGCCTGACTGTGTTAAGCGTTCAATAATGAGTTTATCTGCACCTTTAAAAAATTTTCCAGCAATTTCATCAAATCCAATTCCGCCAGTCAACTTACCTTCACTATCAATGGTATGAAGTACGGGTATACTATTATCTTGAGAAAGGTTGAGGTCATCTTCACCAAAAGCTGGTGCAACATGCAAGATTCCAGTTCCGTCTTCGATGCTTACAAAATCTGCCGGCCAAACCTTATAAAGGTTTTCAGTATTCGGTTTATTATCTATTTCAAATAATGGCTCGTAGGTTCTACCGACCAGATCCTTACCTGGTAATTCTGAAATAATTTCATAATCATCACTATTGAGTGATTCTAGACGATCTTTGGCTACATATACAGTCGCTTTGGCGCCGGTATCTAAAGCAATGGCGAGCTTTAAGTAAGTCGCTTCTGGTTTTACCGCAAGGGCGGCATTGCCTGGAAGGCTCCATGGTGTAGTCGTCCAAGCAAGCATACTTGCATCTTCACCTCTAAGCTTAAACATTACATATACACTTGGGTCTGGAACATTATCCCTATAACCCTCGTTTACCTCAAAATTACTTAAGGGTGTCGTGCAGCGTGGGCAGTAAGGCATACTCTTGTAACCCTTATATAGAAGACCTTTTTTATGAATTTGAGAAAATAGCCACCAAACAGATTCGGTGTAATTAGTATCAATCGTTGCATAGGCGTTTTTAGTATCGGTCCAACGGCCCATTTTTGTAAAAAACTCTTCCCAATCTTTTTTATAGGTAAAGACGGACTCTCTACAGGCATTATTAAATTTCTCAAGCCCAAGTTCCATGATTTGTTTTTTTCCTGAAACACCAAACTTCTTCTCTATTTCAAACTCTACCGGGAGCCCGTGGCAATCCCAGCCGTTCTGGCGCTCCACATACCTGCCTTGCATAGTCTGGTAGCGTCCAATCGAATCTTTGATACTTGTGACTAAACTATGACCAAAATGTGGTAAGCCATTGGCAAAAGGTGGTCCATCATAAAAACTAAACTTCTTACCACCCTTAGTCTTTTCTAAAGATTTTTCGAAGATATCGTTATCCTGCCAGTACTTTTGGCTGGATTGTTCAATCATCTTTTGGTCATACGGCTGTAATTTCTTCATATCGCTCCTTATTATATACAAAAACCCCATGGCTGATGCAGGAATCCAAATTAGGACGGTACCATCCTGCTTCCATAGGGTATGGCGCTTGATTACATATTGTTGACGCAGTTTTGTTTGCGGCGGGATCTACTCGTAAAAAATACTTTCCTTCCGCAGCTTCGTGGTGGATAGCCACTAATTGTTTGGTTTACAAACAAATGCTTTTTTATGAATTTAACAGTTACAATTACTATTTTATTTTAAGATAAATTAACGGAAAAGGCAAGTATTAAATACTAGCTAGACATTACCCATGGCGTAATTTATTACTAAATCAACAGTTGGCATCGGTCCTTGCCAAAGCTGAATAACACTTCCATCGTCTTGGGTAATTAGTAGAGCCGGAGTTGTAAGTATGTCATAGACCTCCAACGTAGATTTTTGGACGGGGTCGTTATAGTCAACTAGGCTATACTCTACCTGCCGCTCTTGAAGCTGGTTTAGTAATAAATCAAGAGATTCATCTATGGGTAACTCTGAATTTGTAATCGCTAGCACTTTCATAATATTATCTTACCACAGAACAAATTTTTTATGAACATTATTAACATTATTTTACTTTAAT
>CAILAD010000003.1 GCA_903832035.1 uncultured bacterium | reverse complement strand
TTACCAACCATCCGTTTAGCTTCATCACCGATTGCAAGTATCTGATTATTTTTCGTATTGATGGCCACAACAGATGGCTCATTGATCACAATACCCTTACCTCGTACGTATACTAAAGTGTTGGCCGTACCCAGGTCAATACCAATATCGTGACTAAACTTACCCAAAATTGAATTAATCATTAACTCCATTTTAGCAAGCTTATAAGATATAGCCAAGCTGATTTATGTTAATTGGTATCTATTTAATTAAAAAAAGTGCTGCAAATGCAATGCTATTGTTTATGGCGTGCAATAAAATACCCGGTATTATGCTCTTTAGCCTAATATACATAAAGCATAAAAAGACACCCAGTATAAAGGTGTAGACCATGACATTAGCTTGCATATGTAAAACTGCAAATAGTGAGCTAGATATTATCACCCCCATACCCCAACCAAAACGCTTAGTTACCGCCGGTAACATCAAACCTCGGAAATAGATCTCCTCAATCACCGGGGCAATTATTACAGTCATCACAAAACTTAATATTATACCTATCCGACTAGTACCAAATTCATCGGCTATGGCCTGCGACTGAGTAGCATTGAAGTTAGGAAATATAATTGTAACAATAATAAATACGACCGACACCAGGGCAGTAAACATAACTAGCGCTAACAAAATATACAAAGCGGCTTTGAATATTTTAAATCTTCTCAAGCCAAAATCAGAAAGACCAATTTTATACTTTTTGACAAGCCATAGGATCATTGAAATCTCAACTAGAACCACTACTACTTCAAAGATTAGATTAAACCAAATATCGCCCGACTTAATACTTCGGGTCACGGCGACTGGCAGCAGATGATAATGACTCAGGCTTACAACGCCAATAAGCAGGCCATATGGTATTAAAAATGTAGCTGCAATAATTTTAGCAAAGTCTTTTAAGTTCCAAGGAACTCTAGCAATTGTAATATCTTTTCGCATAACTCTAGCGAAGCTTAATTATGTCGCCGATACTAATAATCACCATGAGTGAGATGAGCGCTATAAAGCCAATGAAATGAACGAGTCCTTCTCTTTCTGGGCTTATTTTGAAACCAATTTTTTTAAGTATCAAAACAAACTGACGGCCACCATCCAATGCCGGTATCGGCAGAGCGTTAACAACTCCTAAGCTAAGTGATATTGAAGCGATAAATAAGAGCATGAACCGTGGGCCAAAATTAACTACCTGGGAGAATAACGAGACTATACCGATTGGGCCGGTAACTTGATCGCTGACTGCATGGTGCACAAATAGTCCAACAATAAGTCCGCCAAAGGCAGCTAGGGTAGCCCAAACAAACTGAAGCATTAATATAATAGACGCAATAGGTGCAGCCCAGAATGGGTAGCGGCTCAACTGGGTTTTCTCCGCACTTACACCAAGATAGCCAGCTTTCTGGTCACTACCTAGAGTTACGCTCTTGTGGTAAAGCTGACCATTTCGTCTTAGGCTTACATCGACAGTCTGGCCCTGATGAGCTGATGTAAAACTTCGCAAACTCGAGTTATCTAAAATCTGCATATCATCAATCGATATTATACTGTCACCCTGTCTTAAATCGGAACGCAATGCTGCACTATCTTTACTTACATTATAAATGACCAGATTAGAATCGCCCATGGACTGCGGCTTTATTGCGCCCAGTGATGGTAACTTCTGGCCTAGCGGTGGTATGCCAATAATTAGCAAGAATGTGAAGATAAGATAAGCAATTGCCAAGTTCACAACAACCCCGGCCATAATTATTCGGGTCTTTGCCCAAAATCCCTGAGTAGTAAAGCTATCCTTACCCTTCTCTTCGCCATCTTCACCCTTGAGTCGAACAAAACCACCTAGCGGCAGAGCATTAATACTAAAGATTGTACCGTTTTTCTTTCTAGAGAATAGTCTTGGTGGAAAGCCAACACCAAATTCACGTACCCGAACGCCCTCTCTACGGGCGACTAGAAAGTGGCCAAATTCATGAGCCACTACTAGAAAAGTAAAAATTAAAAGCACTCCGATAATTATGAGTGCTAACATCTAGTTACCAAATCTCCGGCTTCTAGACTGAAAATCAGCAGTAACCTGATCTAAATCAGACTTTGTAAAATCTGGCCAAAACTTCTTAATAAACAAAAGCTCTGAATAGGCACTGTCCCAAAGCAAGAAGTTACTCAGTCTCTGCTCGCCACTAGTCCTAACTATAAGGTCCGGGGCGGGAATATCTTTGGTATAAAGATGGTTCTTTATCATCTCCTCATCGATTTCACTTGACGCGACGCCAGACTCAACAATTTCCTTAGTAGCTTTGACTATTTCCTGATGACCACCGTAATTAAAGCAAGCTGAAAAAACACCAGCGGTATTATTCTCAGTTAACTTTTCAGCTTTCTCTATTGCTTCTACCAGCTTTTTATCTAAATTATCGCGTGATCCAATAATTTTTAACTTTACGTTCTTTTCATTAAGCTCCTTGGCATCGCGCAGCACCACCCTAAGGGCAAGATTCATAAGATAACCAACCTCTTCAGAACTTCTTTGCCAGTTTTCAGTGGAAAAAAGATAACATGTAAAGTACTTAATGCCTTGATCGAAACAATGTTCGGCAATAACCTTTAGATTTTTATATCCTGCCTTATGTCCCTCGAGGGTTGTTAAGCCCTGCTCCTTGGCCCAACGCCTATTACCATCCAATATAAAGGCGATGTGATTGAGTGTTGGGTTATCGGTCATTTCGTTAGTTCTGCATTAATTCAGCTTCTTTAGATTTGGCTGAGTCCTGAACTTGCTTTTGAAACTGCTCAATTAGTTTAGTTACTTCCTTGTCTAACCTTGATGACTCATCCTCAGATAGTTCTTTTGACTTTTTAGCTTCATTTAGAGCTTCATGTCTGGCATTACGAAGTGATATTGTAGCTTCCTCGGCCTTTTGATTTATTAGTTTAACCATTTGTTGACGAGTTTCTTCGCTAAGTGGCGGGATGTTTATTCTAATTAAACGACCGTCATTGCTTGGGTTTAGACCCATATGCTCTTGCATACTGATAGCCTTCTCGATGGCTGCTAGATTGCCGGCATCCCAGGGTTGAATCTGGATAGTCTTGGCATCGGGTGTAGAAATAGTTGCTATAGATTTTAGCGGAGTATCCTGGCCATAGACATTAACTTTAATTGAATCTACAAGTCCGCCATTAGCGCGACCCGACCTTACGCCAGAGAATTCTACAGCTAGGTGCTCTAAAGCTGACTTCATTTTGTCTTCACAGTTTTTCAATAGCTGATTATTCATAGATTACATTATACCTTATGCTTAAATACTGTTATAGTTTTTTTCAAAAAGAAAATTATGCACCAAGTTCGATTCGTGAAAATCTCTTGATTACGATGTTTTCACCCAACTTACCGATTAGCTCTTTGGTAAGTTGTTCAATTGTCTTTGAATCGTCTTTAATAAAAGGCTGGTTGAGTAGGCAGACCTGCTCATACCATTTACTCAGCTTACCCTCAATCATTTTGTCTTCGAATTCCTTTGGCTTACCACTAGCAGCTACTTCTTTTTCAACTGTCGATTTTTCTTTAGCTAGGGCATCTTGATCGACACTATCTTTGTCTAGGTAAAGAGGGTTAGTTGCAGCAACATGCATAGCAATGTCGCGAGCAAAGCTCTTAAATTCATCGGTTCTGGCAACAAAGTCGGTTTCACAATTAACTTCAACTAGGACACCAATTTTATCACCGTGAACATAGGCTTCAACAAGACCAGCGCTAGCAGTACGGTCGGCTTTCTTATCAGCTTTGGCAATACCTTTTAAGCGCATGATTTCAACGGCCTTATCAAGGTCACCCTTGGCTTCTTCTAGAGCATTTTTGGCATCCATCATACCGGCACCAGTCATGTCTCTTAGCTTTTTTATGTCTTCGATACTTAATGTCATAATTATAGCTCCTCAGTTAATACTTGTTCACTCGCGGCTTTAGCCTTGTACTCAGAGTTACCCTTTTGGGCAGCGTGGGCAATCTTTGCTGTAATTAGATCTAGTGTTTTGATTGCATCATCGTTTGCTGCGATTAGGTAATCAGCAAGTTCGGGCTTGGCATTGGTATCAGCAATCGCGATTACTGGGATATTAAGCTTGCGAGCTTCCAGAATGGCAATTTCTTCTTTCGGCATATCTACTACAAAAATCGCAGCCGGTACTCCGTGCATTTCTTTTATACCACCAAAAGTCTTGGTTAGTTTTTCCATAGACTTTTCAGTTAGTAGCTTTTCTTTTTTGATCATTCCAGCAAAATCGTTTTCTTGCTTCTGAATCTCAAGTTTTTTCAACTTTTGAATTCTTAGTTTAATGGTATCTAGATTGGTTATCATACCACCAAGCCATCGGTATGAAACGTAGGGCATACCTGATTCAATAGCATATTTTTCGACTATTGGTTTAGCTTGGCGTTTAGTTCCAACAAATAGTATCTGACCACCCTGCTTAGTTATTTCATAAGCAAACTTCTCTGCTGCAGCTAGTTGCGTGGCAGTCTGGGTAAGGTCAATTATATGCACACCACTTCTCGTACCATAAATATATGGTTTCATCGAAGGATTCCAGCGAGATGCACTCTGACCAAAGTGTGCGCCAGCCTCTAGAAGTTGTTTTAATATTGGGTCTACTTTAGCAGTAGTCTTACTGCTTGCTTTCTTGGCTTCTGCCATATTATCTCCTTTTGTCGTAGTAGTAGCTTCCCAAGTGGGAGGAGTATGTTTCTACTACAGAATGATTAAAAATTAGTTACAGATAAATATTAACAGATAGTAGACCTTAAGTCAATTAAAAAAGCTCAATACAATTGTATTGAGCCAGGGGCTAATTTATGAGTGTTCTTCCCAGTAGCCATTTGAAGCGAGCTCTATAAACTTCTTGATGTTACCAAAGTAAGTAACGATGAAATCTTCAAACTTGCGCCGCTCTAAAAAAACGACGTTTGGGTCTGATGACGAAGTGAATAGTTCTTTGGTGTAGACCACAAACTCCACCTCTTTGCGATTGATTTTAGGGTGAATACTGTGAAAATATTCATCGCTATCAACCATGAGTTCAGCAATGAAATCTTCGTAGTTACCACCAAGAATATAGGCGTCATGCCTAAGCTCAGATTCAGTGTAGAGCTTCATCATCTCAATGAGTTGATCTGGGCTAATTTTGACATGCCTCAAATAAGGCTTGATGCCTCTTAACTCTGTATCAGTGGTTCCAATATTTACTAGGTACGACACACAAACTCCTTAGGTCTGGATAGGTGGATTGGATAATACTTTAACACATATTAGACTTTATTTCAATTATTAAACTCTCTTATCAATACTAGCTATCTATATCGTATTTTTTGAGTTTAGCTTTACCGACCTCAGTCGAACTGATAGTTTGAAGTTCGAGTAGTTCCTTATAGATACCGTTAGGTTTCTTAGCTAGCTTAGCGGGCGAGCCCACTTCGGCTACCCTGCCGCCCTTAATTCCCACGATTGTATCGACAGATGATATAGTGCTCAATCTATGAGCGATAATTAGAGTCGTGCGCTCATGCATTAACTTCTCTAGCGCTTCTTGAACAACGTTCTCAGCCTTACTGTCCAGTGAACTAGTGGCTTCGTCGAGAATTAATATTGGTGGGTTTTTTAGTATCGCTCGAGCAATAGCTATTCGCTGTTTCTGACCACCACTAAGTCTCACACCCCTCTCCCCAATTTGACTGGAAAAACCCTTGGGTAGTTTTTTAATAAAATCATAGGCATTGGCAGCCTTGGCAGCAGCAATCATTTCAGGGCGAGTTACATCAGGCTTAGCATAGCAAATGTTTTCGGCAATTGTACCAGAAAATAGTTGTGGTTCTTGAAATACCACACCGATATTTTGCCTAAGACTTTTTTGGGTAACTGAATTTATGGTCTGTCCGTCTATCGAGATTGATCCTTGCGATGGTTCATAAAAACGAAGCATTAGATTGGCTAGTGTAGACTTACCCTCGCCACTCTCGCCCACTAGGGCAAGCTTTTTGCCTGGCTCAATTGTAAAGGATACATTCTTCAGTACTTTTTGGCCCTCTTGGTAACCGAAGCTTACGTCGCTATATTCAACTTTTGAATTGTTAATCTTTAAGCTACTAGCGCCTTCACTGTCTTTGATCTCGGGTTTCATAGCCATGATATCAAAATAATCTTTACTGTCAGAGGTAGCGCGCTGTAAGGCGTCGATTATAAAGCTACTACCAAAAAGTGGGAACTGAGCCTGGTTTGTTAGTGTAATAAGCAGTACTACAGTACCTAGATTGAAGTTTAAATTAAAGGCCTGCCAGATAATCACCAGGTAAATGGCGAAAAATACTAGATTAAGGGCCAGCCTTCGAGCGACATCATAAGCGTGCCAGCCACGCGACTGTCCGGAGGTTACTTTTTCTATTTCACGTCTAGTTTTACTGAAGTAGCTTACTTCCCGCAATTCGGATACAAAACTCTTAACTACTCTAACTTGGGCAATGGATTCTACAAATCGTCCATTTCCTAGGTCCCGCTGCTTGTTTATCTTAGACTGCCTTTTCTGCCAAGCATTACTACTTAGGTGGGTGAGCCAGATATAAATCGGGAATATGATAAGTAGCAGTAGCGCCACGACCCAGCTATAAAAAGCGATAACAATAAGTGTAATGATGGTCGTTAAGAAAAACTGAACAAAACTATTACTAAGGGTCTGCATTAGTGTGGAAATAGTAGTAATACTACGCTCTAGTCGAGCAGTAATCTTACCGGTTATCTCACTGTCGTAGTAGCTGATGGGTAGATCCATAAGGTGAGCAAAGTATCTTTCTGAGAGCATGTTGTTAAGTTTTGCTGACATCATGTCACCTAGGTAGCCATTCACATTACTAATAAGGGTAATAATTATGTTAGAAAGTAATATTAAACCAAGTAGAAACAGGAAATAACTGAATGCAACATTTTGCCCACCCAGTTTACTGGTCAATCCGTCAATCAATCCCTTGGTTAAAAATGGTGTAGCTAAGTTTAGTAGTGCCAGTATCACCACGAAAAAAGTTATCGCCGTGTAATATGGCCAAAGCTTCTTAGAATATTTTAATATCTTCCAGATTTCTTTCATGACTTTTAGTGCCCGCTGCCCGCAACTGGACTTTTACCCTTTTCCTTTTGAAGATTTTTTACATTCGGTAGGCCCATCGCCACAAAGAAACTGATAACCGCAAAAAATAGCGATATCTGCACACCGCGCTTGGTACCGTTTACAATGGCGTTGTCAGATATAGATTTAACCTCAGAAATTATTTTAGGTTGAGAAATTGCACCAAGTTTTGGCGTTGAACCAAATTCAATTGCTGAACTCTGTGCCTGAATGGCTACACTAGCCTGTGGTTTTATAGCTTCAGGAATTACGGCACTGCTCTTGATACCACTAGCCAAACCTGTAGACAGGCCAGCCAAAACTACTGCACCAATTATAGCTGACCCAAAACTACTGCCAAGTTGTCTAGCAGTTCCACTTATACCACTAGCTTCACCAGCTTGTTCAACTGAGACTGCAGATAAGGTGATGTTATTGATTTGACTCTGGACAAATCCCATCGAAATACCGAAGAGAATTAGCCCGGCCGTTAGTGGCACGGCCATCTCGGTAACTGAAATACCGGAGTTTATTAGTATCAAACCAAAGACCGTGAGGGCCAGACCTAGCTGTATTATTCGTTTTGGAGACATGAATTTGGTCAAAAATATCGCCGCTGGGCTTGCTACAAACAGACTTATAGATAGCGGTAGCAAGCTAATGCCGGTATGGAGCGCATCTTGACCTCTTACCCCCTGGTAGAAAACTGGTAGGGCAAAAATTAGCCCAGTGAGACTAAGCGACATTACCATGAGGGTTAGTAGTCCCGAACTAAACTGCCAGTTACGAAATATTGCCAAGGATATTAGTGGAGTCCGACCACTGGCTTCACGGCGTCTTTCCCAAGCTACAAATAGACCAAGTAGAAATAGACCAATTAGAATTGAGACTGGTGTTATAGATAACCCCCAGGGCATAGCATAGCTGTGACTACCAATTGAAAAGACTTCTTTAGCCTTCCACCAACCATAACTAGTAGATTGGATAATTCCAAACACAATTGCCAGTAGGCCAGCCGAACTAAGTACCACACCAACACCATCGAGCTGCTTTTTCTCCATGCGGTCTCTAGACTCTTTTAGAAATAGCTCTGCCCCGATTAGCACGATAACAACTACAAATACGTTGATTCTAAAACCCCAGCGCCAACTGTAAGCTGAGGTTAGCCAGCCACCCAGGATAGGGCCAATTGCGCTAGAAGCTCCAGCAACTCCACCCCATACACCAAAGGCTATAGCTCGATCCTTACCGTGGAAATTAGATAGCACTAAAGAAGCGGTCGCTGGCATCATTAGGGCTGCTCCAAAGCCCTCAATAATGGCCTCACCAATTATCATAGATGTAAGTCCGTGCGAGAGTGAGGCAAGTAAGCTACCAAATGCAAATATTACTGCTCCCAATAGAAACATTCGGCGCCGGCCAAAAAGGTCCCCAAGTCTACCACCAGTAATGGTAAAAGATGCCAGAACTAGAGCATATAGGGTAATTACCCACTGGATACCCTTAAGATCAGTGTGTAAATCGCTTATTATTGGACCAAGACTAACATTAAGTAGTGTAGTGTCGATTATGATTATAGCTAGAGCAAGACTAAGAACCAGTAAACCACCCCATTTTTTTATACTAGCCAAATAACCCTCACCTATGGCATTCTTTACTCTTGTCTTCATATTAAAAACTATTTCTCCTTATATATCATTTTAAAACTTTTTTATCTATTGGACTGGACTGGTCTGCTGCAGATTGCTGTCAGCCGGTTGCTGAGAACTTGCACCAGTAGTCTGACCTAACGAATCTGTTGTAGATTGCTTGATGTTAAGTAACTGATCTTGTGAAGATTTTTGTAGGTCTGAGGTAGCCTTGTTGGTCTTGCCCATAAAAAATACAAGAATTAGCACTAGAACGATGGAAACCACAACCAAGACAATCGCTATACCCCTCTGGTCCAGGGAACGGGCTGGCGGTGTCTCATAGATAATTTCTTCAATCTTCTCGGATTCCACTGCATTATCAACTGTTTTTACAGATCTAGTGCGGCCGGTTTTCTTATGCTGTGATTTACGTTTTTTAGACTTTTTAGACATATATACCTGTTACAAAATTATATCACTTGTAGGCGGGTAATAGTAGTAAATATGCTCTAATTTATGGAACTTTTAACACTGTCAAGCATAAGTAGAAAGTCAATCCCCATCTGTAGAAACAGCAATATTCACTAATTTATACTTGACAAAACTGCTTATGTTTGTTATAATAGCCGGCGTTCAGTGAGGTGGGCAAGAAATTACCTACTTTCCACTTGAGCAACTTATCAGTTTAAAAGAAAGGATTTACGACGCAAGATAGTCTTTACTCATGTAGAGACCGTTACAAATTATGCGCCTTATTTCTCAAGCAGTAATAGCTCTGGCTATTATTGCAAAACAGGTGATTTCACCGGTACAGATACCCTTCACCGAAACAGCGAAGGCTGCCGAAGCCGCAACTGTTGTACCAAGTAACTACACGTTGACATTGAATACGCAAAAACCAAGTGCCCTAGAGCTCAAGGCCAACAAGAGTAGTTTCGATCAAGATATTGTTGCTCCCTTAAAGGCCGCTCAGGCTCAAAAAGCTCAAGAAGATGCACAGAAAGCTGCCGAACAAGCTGCTGCCAACCAATTGGCTGCCGTTATAAAAGCCGCTTCTAGTCAATCTGTTGCCCTAACTGGTAGTGATGCTGAGTACAAGCTCTACATATACAACCATGAGTCAGGTAACAACCCGGCTCGAACTAACGGTTCTGGTTGTATCGGTTTAGGTCAGGCTTGTCCTGGATCTAAACTACTTAAAGTTTGTCCTACCCTAGACTACGCTTGTGAAGATAATTTCTTTACTAACTATGCAATAGCTAGGTATGGTAGTTGGGCTGGTGCCTATTCGCACTGGTTGATCTACCACAACTGGTAAGACTACAAGTATTTACCGCCAAAAAAAGCCCCCATCCGGGGGCTTTTTGGTTAGTAAAATACTGTGATCTAAGCATAAGTGATACAATAGATGCACATAAAAGGAGAATTGCAATGAAGATTGAAGGTAAGGTTTTCGTAGTAACGGGCGCGGGCAGTGGTATAGGTAGACAGGTAGCCCTAGATTTACTAAAAAGAGGCGCTAAGGTAGCGGCCGTTGACTTAAGGGTTGAGGGGTTGGATGAATTGCGAGTGGTTACCAAAGATAATAAAGACTTAAGTACCCATGTCCTCAATACAACTGACCGCAAGGCAGTGGAGGCATTACCCAAAGATGTCATATCTAAACAGGGCCATATTGATGGTCTGATAAATAATGCCGGCATCATACAACCTTTTGTGAAAATCAATGATCTAGATTATGAAGCGATTGACCGGGTAATGAATGTAAATTTCTATGGCACCCTGTATATGACTAAGGCTTTCTTACCTTACCTCCTAAAGCGTCCAGAAGCCCATATCGTTAACGTTTCCAGTATGGGGGCATTCTTGCCAGTTCCTGGCCAAAGCGTCTACGGAGCCTCCAAGGCGGCCGTAAAACTAATGACTGAAGGCTTATCGGCTGAACTGCATGATACCAACATAGGCGTTACGGTGGTGTTTCCAGGCGCCACAACTACAAATATCACCAAAAACTCGGGCGTAAAAATACCAGATCTAGCATCAAGTGGCTCAAAAGGTCCTAAGCTTTCGTCTCAACCACCTGAGAAAGTCGCCAGTTTAATTATTAAGGCTATAGATAAAAACCAAGTCAGAGTATTTGCTGGTAGCGATTCCAAGCTCATGAATACCCTCTACCGTATCAGTCCCTCGTTTGCAACAAATTTTATCACCAGGCAGATGAAATCACTTCTAGATAAATAAAAAAACCCCGGAAATCCGGGGTTTTTAAATCTTATTGGCAGGCCTCACATTCGGCCAGTTCTTTAGGGTCGATCGGGCAAACCATCGGCTTATCCCAATCTTCATCGCTTAGCTTGTTTATCTCAGTCATACACCCTCCTTTTGTTTTTTTATTGTACTGACTATTATAAACGCTTAAAAATAGTTTTGTAAATAGTGCTTGAGCTAATTTTATTACGCTATATGTGGGATATCATTATAATTTAAACATAAGTTTTTTATGCTACAATTAAACCATGGACAACACAATAAAACCGCATACTGTAGAAGAAATAATAAATGCCTGTAACGCCTGGTCGACAGATGAAACCCAACAAAAAGTCTGCTTAATTAATGAGGAAATAACCCAGGGTCTCAGGATAGTGCAGCGCTACCCGAAAAAAGTAACCTTCTTTGGTTCCGCGCGGTTTAAGGAGAATCACCCCGAATACATTAAAGCCCGGGCCCTAGCTAACCGACTAGTAAAAGAATTAGAGTATACAGTCGTAACCGGCGGGGGTCCTGGCATCATGGAAGCTGCCAACCGTGGCGCGCAAGAAGCTGGTGGGCACTCCATTGGTCTTAATATCCAACTTCCGCATGAGCAAGTTGTAAACCCCTACCAATCCGTCTCAGTTCCCTTCCACTATTTCTTTACCCGCAAGGTAGCTCTGTCATTCTCGGCCAGACTATATATTTACTTCCCTGGTGGCTACGGCACCCTAGATGAGTTCTATGAAATACTAACACTGGTGCAAACCCAAAAGATACATAAAGTACCGATTGTCTGTGTCGGAGCTAAGTTCTGGGAACCAATTGATCTGGGCTTACACCGATCAAATATGCTCTCGCCGGACTACATGACAATTGACCCTGAAGACACTAGTCTATATACCATCACAGATGATATCGAAACTATTGTCCAAATTGCAAAAAATGCCCAAGTTCGCATATAGTGCTCTTAATGTAGCTTTGCTATAATACAATTTCTAGACAAAAAATTTAAAAGGAGATTAGATGGCCGAGCAAAAAATTCAAGAAGAAAAAACTACTATTGAGGCAATTCATAACCTGATGCCTGAGATTCGTGAAGTTCAAAGCAAAGTAAAGACATTACGAGATCAGCTCAAGGATCTGATGGAGCAAAACGATGAATACAAAGTCCTGGCTGAACAGATTAAAGAGTTGTCTGAAAAACGACTAATGGCCAAAAAAGCCCTAATGGACGATAAAGAATACCAGAAATTTTCAGCTGACTTTGACGATGAAAAACTAAAACTTAAAGACTTACAGGAGATACTAAGCCATTACCTAGTTAGCTATTACCGAGAAACTAACCAAACTCAGGTTACCGACGATACCGGCGAGACAAGATCAGTTATATTAAATGCCAAAATAGGTAAAGCTGAGGCCTCCAGGTAGTCTTCTTGACCTGTTGAGGGATATATGCTAGTATAATTAAGTTATGAAAACCGGAATACACCCAGAATATATAGATACTAAAGTTACTTGCCTAGGTTGCAACACTACTTTTGACAGCAAATCTACCGTAAAAGAATTAAACGTAGATGTCTGTTCTAATTGCCACCCTTTCTACACGGGCAAGCAAAAACTAGTCGATACCGCTGGTCGAGTAGATAGATTTAAAGCTAAGCAAAAAGCTGCTGACGATAAGAAAGAAGCTCTAGTCAAAAAGGGTCAAAAAGCCTTAAGTCGAGCTGAAGCTAAAGCTATGCTAGAAGTCGATGCTGAAATTCGCGAAGAAAATACTCAACCCGTAAAAAAAGATAACGCTAAAAAAGCCGACCAATAAATTTTAAGTAAGTCAAAAAAGCAATGTATACTATAAACATTGCTTTTTTGTTAAGAAATTATGATAGACCAAGAAAAAATTGACCAATTAAATAGCGAGCTAGAGTCTGTGGAGAAAGAACTTTCTGACCCCTCTGTTTACGCTAGCCCCAAAAGCGCTCAGCTCGTAGCTCGTCAGCGTGATCTAGTTAAAAAATTAGATCTATTTAATGCCGTACAAAAAACTAGCGATGACCTAAAAGAGGCCCGCACATTACTGGAAGACCCTGAGATGAAGGATCTAGCTGAGGAAACTATTGCTGAGCTTGAACCGAAACTAGCGACTCTTGAATCCGAAGCAAAAGTCGCCCTTCTACCAGTCGACCCTAACGAACACAAAAACGCTATTGTAGAAATTAGAGCTGGAGCTGGCGGTGACGAGTCTAGCCTATTTGCCGCAGACCTGCTTAGAATGTACTCAAGATATGCTGAGACCCATAATCTAAAAGTCGAGTTACTCAGTGAAAGTCCGAACAGCAACGGTGGCTATAAAGAAGTCATAATTGCAGTAAACGGTCATGACGCCTACGGACTACTCAAATACGAAAGTGGCGTACATCGCGTGCAAAGAATACCGGCTACCGAGAGTGCTGGTCGTATACACACCAGCACTGCTACCGTAGCGGTGCTACCCGAAGCTCAAGAAGCCGATATCGAAATAAACCCTAGCGATTTAAGAATAGATGTCTTTAGAAGTGGTGGTAACGGCGGACAAAGTGTAAATACCACAGATAGTGCTGTTAGAATTACTCATATACCGACTGGTGTTGTAGCTACCTGCCAAGACGAAAAGTCTCAGTTAAAAAATAAGCTCAAAGCTATGAACGTTCTAAGAACAAGACTGCTAGATATACAGCTGCAAGAAGAAGCCAAAAAGCTAGGTGACGCCAGAAGGAGTCAAATAGGGACTGGCGATCGAAGCGAAAAGATTAGAACTTACAACTACCCCCAGGACAGAGTTACTGACCACCGTATAGGTTTTACTACCCACAATTTACAAAAGATTATGGATGGGGAAATTGATGTTATCTTCGACGCCCTAAGAGACGCTAAGGTTCAAAAGGCGCTAGAGAATCAGCAATGACAATAAAACAGGCCCTAGAAGAATCAACTCTACAACTAAAAAACAACCATACTCCGTCGCCCAGACTGGACGCCGAGTTACTGCTCGCACACTTGCTTAGACAAAATCGGGAGTACCTAATTGCTCACGACGATGAAAATCTCACCGAGTCGCAGCTAAAACAGTACAGCAATTTTATTCACCGGCGACTTGATCATGAACCAGTAGCCTATATAACTAACAGGCTGGATTTTTACGGTATTGATTTTTATGTGGATAATCGCGTCTTAAGCCCCCGAGTAGAAACCGAGCTAGTAGCGGAGGAGGCAATTAAAAATGCTCCTAAAAATTCTAAGCTTATCGACATCGGTACCGGTAGTGGCGCTATAGCAATTGCAATTGCTAAAAATCGACCGGATCTGGAAATAACCGCAAGTGAAGTTTCAGCCGACGCTTTAGACGTTGCAAAACTTAACGCTGCAAGCATCCTAGGGGATGACCACAACATCAAATTCGTAGTATCGGACATCTTCGATGACATCGAAGGTAAATTTGAGACAGTCGTAACTAATTTACCGTACGTCTCAGAAGACTACCTACCGCAGATGAAAGCTGAGGTAAAAAAGGAGCCAGCAATTGCCTTATTTGGCGGTAAGGGCGATGGCCTAGACCTGTACCGAAAATTCTACCAACAATTACCAAAACATATTATTGCTGGAACGAGGGTCTACCACGAATCCGATCCATGGCAACACGAAAAGTTATTTGAACTGGCTTCATCAGCTGGACTTGAGTCAATATTTGAACGCTACTTAATACTAGGTTTTCAAAAAAATTAGATAGCTACTGCCCACTTAGAAAGTAACATCAGCGCGGCAAACACAACGGTAGTTACACTAATGTACTCAAATAACAGCGACCGTTTGAGGGTGTGGTTTTTGAAGTGGTAATACAGGCCTCCGAAGCCGTAGGCTAAGGCGGATAGCACCAGAGCTGACTGACTGACAAGCAGCGAGGTCTGTGGTACATGGTAGAGGTTTATCCATCGACTACATATCCAAAAAATCTCAATCGATATTAGGGCCCATACACTAGCAATTAGGTAGGGTTTATCAGTAAAATCCAAAAGCCATGAGAGTGATATGAAAAATAGCACCAGCCAGACACAGAGCATCACGAGTACTGTCGGCCAATGCCAGTAAGCTAGCATCAAGCTGGCTAGGCTCATGCTAAAAATCATTAAAGTGATACTTAAAGCATTATCGACAATTATCTTGGGTTTGGCATTTGCTTCTTGCAAAATCATGATACCGTAGCCAAGAGCTACAAAAATATTAAAAATTGTAAACCAGAAAATAGGAATTAGAAATATTGCGTGAATAGAATAGATGTAGCTGTAAAGGATAATTAACCACAAACTTGGCTTAATTAACTTAGCCAAAATATGTGATCGGTTCCGACTAACTAAGATATTTGAAAGTACGAAATAATTTAAAGCAACTACTAGCGGTGCGATAAGTAGCTGCATAGTAGTGTAATACATCAAACCGATCGCAGATAATGTAACCAGTACGGACGCAAATAAAACCGTCCTCTGGTCATGAGTCAAAAATTCTATTCTTTTAAATTTTTCAGTAAGTTTTATAATCAGACCCCACTATTATTGTTATATCACTTTTAGACTGGTCGGTACTACCGTCCGCAGGTGCCTGAGCCTTAACGCCAAATCTTTTCTCTAGGTACTGAATGGTGTAAGGCTTTTTGCCAGCAGTGTTATCAATGATTTGAGTATTGCGGTAAGTAGTTGGTGCGGGCACCGTAGCGACTACATTGTAATTATAACTTTTTAGTAACTTAGTTACCAGATTTCCCATATTTAGATTGGTAGTCCCATTTTCTACTTGAATTGTAGCATTCTCGTTTTTTAAGTAGCCATCAACAAAAATTGACCTAACAAAAGCCTGGATGTCGGTATAGTTACCGATGCCTAGGGCCGGCACCACGACGCTTGCATCACCAACCTGACTATTTTTTACCAGGTTATTTGTACTATTATCTAATACCTTGTTTACTATCTTAGTAGGATCAGTGTCCTTGGCAATACTAACCAACCTCTCTATCTCCCAGAGCTGAAGGTCGGTAGTAACATTATTTCCGACAATGTCTAATAGATCTGTTATCTTTTTAGGGTTAGTTAGGTAATTAAGCTGAGTAGCTTTTTGTCTTAGAGCCACTAAGACGTCCTGTTGTCTTTTTGCTCGTCCGTAATCATCCCCACAATTACCTTTGCGACATCTAACATATTTTAGTGCCGCACTGCCATTAAAATGTTGCTGGCCAGCTAAAATGCTATATCCGCACGATAAGCCCTCGTTTCGTTCACAGGGGTATTCCGGGTCAGCCAAGCTATCCGTTACGTTCACATCTACACCTCCTACGCTATCGACAGCCTGCTTAAGGGCACTGAAATCAACCCTAACATAATAGTGAATCGGAATACCAAGCACCTGGGAGACGGTTTGCTTAACTAAATCCGACCCGCTACCAGGTTTGTTTTGTTCACCATAGGCATTGGCGGCATTTATCTTACTAAAACCATACCCGGGAATTTTAACGTATAAATCTCTAGGGATACTAAGCATGGCGACGTCCTTAGACTTAGGGTCGTAACTAGCAACCATTATTGTATCAGTCAGGTATTCACCGGCGTGACCGGGATCACCCATACCCATTAGTAGTATGTTTACCCTACCATCACCTTCGCCCTTTAGGTTTTCAGGAGCAATGTCTGCACTCTTAAGACCCGCCGCAGTGATTCCATTGTTTTTCTTAATTACCTTATGAAGCGATACGTAGGTACGCCAACCAAAATAGCCGGCTACCAGTAGGGCTATTGCAAGCAAAATAACTACTATCTTTAAAACCCAATGCTTCTTCTTATTTTTTTTATTATTATCTAACTTCATATCTATGTCTTGAATTGAATGTGGACTATCTGTCTTTACTAAATCGGCATCAATAACATGCACTTCAATGTCTAATTTGTCGTTATGATGTTTATTCACTTAACTAATTATACCCTATTTTAGATATCTTACTTATATAGCTTTTATACATCCCAACACCTATGTATAATAGACAGTAATGGAACCCTCAAACGACAATACTTCCCAAGAGCAGCCCGATGTCCGAATAGATGAAACTAACTTGCCTAAGCCGGGCGAAGCTATAAAGCCGCAAACTGAAGCTGAGAAAGCTCAGGCCGCTGCCACTGCAATGCAAAGCAATACCACTCAGCAAGATTATGAAAAGCAGTTGCAGAGCATCACACAGCCAGAGGCGCCCGAGCAAGAATCTACGGAAGATGGTGGCAAGAAGCACCCCTTATTTGTAGAGCTACTCGTGTGGGGAGCGATAACTATAGGTATTGTGCTGTTTATTCAAAACTTTGTCTTCCAGGCATTCTACGTCTCCGGTAGTAGCATGGAGCCGGACTACCACAATAATGACTACTTAATTATATCCAAGCTGCCGATCACCCAATTCGATATCGGCCACCTATTTGGCCAAAAAAACATGAACGCCCACCGAGGTGACGTAATAGTATTTCGCTATCCTAACGCACCTGATACTTTTTTCATTAAGCGTATTATCGGGCTCCCTGGAGATCGAGTGGTATTAAAAGACGGGGTTTATACAATCTATAATAAAGATAATCCAGACGGACTAATACTAAAAGAAAGTTATGTAGATCCGCAGTATGTCACGCAAGGATCGATCGATGAAGTTGTTGAACAGGGTAAGTTCTTCGTGTCGGGAGATAACCGTAGTCCAGGCGGAAGCTTCGATAGTCGTGAATGGGGACAATTACCACAAGGTAACGTAACAGGCTTTGCTGTATTAAGACTACTACCTGTAAACACTATAAAGTTTGGTGGCAGTTATAAATACGAAAATCAATAAGGGTTAGAGACTAGGCTCTTGACCCATGATCTGCTGGTAGATTCGAGCCAGCTCTTCATCGCTGTAATACTCAATCTGTAATTTACCGCCCTTAGCAGTCTTTGAAATATTCACTTTAGTTCCTAAATACTTACCTAAGTCAGTAGTTATCTTTAGCTTTGGCGCATCAGCCTCTTTTACCTTGGTGTGTTTGATCTCAACCCCACCCTTAAATTCCCGAACTAGGTGTTCGGCGTGTCTTACAGTTAGATTGTGCTTAATAATGTAATGCAAGAACTTGTCTTGCTGGACTGGGTCGGACAGCGAAAGAAGGGTCCTGGCGTGTCCTTCGGTTATTACTCCATCGTTTAGGGCACTTTTACCACTCCGAGTAAGCTTTAATAATCTAACAATATTAGTTACTGTGGAGTCAGCTTTGCCAACTGACTTACCAATACCCTCATAAGTCATATTGAATTGATCGATTAATTTCTGATAAGCCACGGCTTGTTCTAGGGGCTTAAGATCAGCACGTTGCACGTTTTCAATAATGGCTACTTCAAGCTGTTGCTGCTGAGTAAATGTCCGCACAATTACCGGTACTTTTAATAATCCAGCAAGTTTAGCGGCCCTGAGCCTTCGTTCACCAGCGATAAGACGGTACCCCCATTCGCCGTCGGTCATCACCACTAGTGGCTGAATGATGCCATGAACCTTAATGCTACTAGCTAAGTCTTCTAAATCCGACTGCTTAAATTCAGTTCTCGGCTGGTAGGGGTTGACGGCAATTTTATCGATAGGTAATTCGGTAACGTTTTTGTCACTTTGCTTTACTTCCTCGGGCAGACTATCGGTCGTATAATCCTCCATCTCATTAAGACTTGTGGGTAATAACGCATCTAGTCCTCGGCCGAGACGGCTATGACCTATATTATTTTGCTCGTTCGACACGACTTGATACCTCCCTGGTTAGTTTCTTATAAGCGAATGCCCCTCGACAAAATCTGTCATATGCGAAAATTGGTTTGCCATGGGATGGTGCTTCTGCTAATCGTATATTGCGCGGTATAGTGGTGTCAAATACTAAATCACCGAAATGCTTTTCTAGTTCTTTAATTACCGCTCCGGAAAGACTGGTGCGGGAATCAAACATAGTTACAACTACGCCAAGTAGCTTAAGGTGTGGATTTAGGGCAGCCCTAACCCTCTTTACAGTATTTAATAATTGGCCTAGGCCTTCTAGGGCGTAATATTCGGCTTGAGCCGGGATTAGCAGCATACCAGAACCGACTAGGCCGTTAATTGTCAGTAGCCCGAGTGATGGTGGGCAATCTATAAAGATGTAGTCATATTTGCCCAAAGCAGCAGATAACAAGCTGGACTTTAAAACAAACTCGCGCTTAGGCCGATGAGCTAGCTCCACCTCGGCTGCAGCTAAAACTGGACTAGTAGGAAGTATATCTAGATTGGCATAATCACTTTTTATTATAGCCTGCTCGATTACAACACTGCCCATTAATACGTCATAGGTAGTATAGTTTAGGCTATCTTTGTCGATGCCAAGCCCACTGGTAGAATTACCCTGGGGGTCAAGGTCAATCAAAAGAACATGCTTACCCATTTTACTTAGGTATGCAGCGATATTAATTGCCGTAGTTGTTTTACCAACACCGCCCTTTTGATTTGCAACAGCTATTATATGTGACACTTAGCGCCACCCTCCTTCTATTTATTACACCTCATATCTTACCATAAGAACATAGTCTCTTACAAAGTCACTACAGATGAGCAGTAACACTATAAAACCTTTACATTTAAGGTTATATTTGCTAAAATACGGTATTGAAACTGTAAAAAGAAAGAAGAATTTAAATGCTAGCAGTAATTGAAACTGGTGCAAAACAATATATCGTAGAAAAAGGCCAAAAACTCGAGGTCGAACTTTTGCATGCAGATAAAGATAAAGTAGAATTCAAACCACTAATGATTGTTGATGGTGAGAACGTCAAGGTTGGTAAACCTACTGTTGAAGGTGCAGTTGTTACAGCTGAAGTCGCAAGTGAGCCTGTTAAAGGTGAAAAGAAAGTTATCCTTCACTATAAGGCTAAAAAACGCCAATCCGTAAAAACTGGTCACCGCCAAAAATACAGCCTAATAACTATCACTGGAATAAAAGCTTAAAGCTTAAAAAATTATAAACTAAAAAATTAGCCTCACTACGAGGCTATTTTTTATTACTTACAGCTACCAGCTACGGTTAGGCCCGGAGCTGTCGTATAAACCTAGTATTAGCTATTGAGCTCACTAATAACATTATACCCTAGTGGGTTAATGATTATATATTTTCTATGTAGTGTTCGGCCTCAAGGGCAGCCTTACAGCCCTCGCCAGCAGCAGTAATGGCTTGACGGTATCTACTGTCGGATACGTCGCCGGCTGCAAATACACCGGGTATTTCAGTTTCAGTTGTTGGCTTAGATTTAATGTAACCCTTCCCGTCAAGAGTCAATACATCCTTGAATAATTTGGTGGCTGGAGTGTGTCCAATCGCTACAAATAAGCCTCCGCAGGCTAGTTTGCTTTCACTCCCAGAAACGGTATCTTTGAGCGTAACTCCCTCAACAAAGTTATCACCCAGAACATCAATAACTTCGGTATTTAATATAATATCTATTTTTTTATTATTTCGAACTCGGTCTTGCATTATCTTACTTGCCCTAAAACTATCCCGGCGGTGAATAATTGTAACCTTGTCGGCGAATTTCGCAAGTGTGGTAGCTTCTTCCATGGCACTATCCCCTCCACCCACAACCACAACATGCTTGCCAGTAAAGAAAAATGCATCACAAACAGCACAGGCCGATATACCCTTACCCATCAGGCGTTGCTCGTTTTTAAGACCCAGCCAATTAGCACTAGCACCGGTAGAAATAATAACTACCTTTGATTCATATAAATCTTTACCCACCCAAACTTTCTTGGTTATTCCAGAGAGATCTATCTTGGTTACGAAATCAGACCTGAACTCTGTGCCAAAATTTAAGGCCTGAGCCTTCATTTCGGTCATGAGATCTGGTCCCATTATGCCTTTTCTGAAACCTGGAAAGTTTTCAACTTCACTGGTTAGTAGTAGCTGGCCACCCGGGGTGTCGCCAGCGAGCATTATAGTTTTTAAATTTGCGCGAGAGGTATAGACGGCAGCTGTATAACCAGCTGGACCGGCGCCAATAATTATTACATCATATTTAGTCATAACTTAATTATAACAGAATACTGACTACAATTATGATAAAAAACTAGGGTCTAAGGGTTCCGGCAAACACTTGCCACGCCAGAGCGGATTTAGCCACAAGACTTAGGATAATATAAACTCTTTCGCCGTATAGATAGTTTTTCCATGGTCCCCATTTTTTGTACTGTAAGAACATGTTTATAGCAAAACAGTTAAAGAAGATAAATATAGTAACGTATATCCAATACACAAATGCTGGTATTTTCGCCCCACCGGTGGCGTTAGATGCACTAGCCCAGAAGTAAATGGCAATCGCAATCCACGGCACTATACTAGCTATCCAACCAACGTAATAACTTATCCATTTAGTTTTTTCGGTTGTTTGATTATGTATTTCCATTATCATACCGAGCAAGTTCATGACCATTATTAGAGCAAATAGCATAACAAGGCTTGCAAGATCATAGATTCCAGAAAGTAAACCAATTGCTACGATCATGGTGCTGGCTGAAAAGCTGTACTCTATCCATCGGGCTCGGTTCATGCCCTTTTTGAGGTCACTCTTATATCCTCTATACCAAATTGAAGAAATAATTAGATGGGCTGTCATACTCATGGCTAGAAATGCTAGAAGAGGCCAAACTAAAGGAATGTTATAGATAGTCTTACTTGCCGACGTTAGGGTCTTGGTGGCAATATCAAAGGTGAGGTAGTTGGTTGTAATAGGAAACTTAACATCAAAATTGGCGATTAAAGCCATAGCCACAAGCTCTGCAGCAAAGACAAAAAACATAATTAGATTAAACTTACGAAGCCCCTCGATAGTAATTTTCTTTTTGGCCATATACAAATTTCCTGTTTAAATAATAACTCTATATTAGCATAAGAATAATTTAAGTTGCAATATTGTGTTAATATAAAAAGACAGTAACAAGGAGAACAAACATGACTGGATACATCGTAGATCTAGAAAAAAAAACCCTCAGTAATGAAAATTTTCGTGAAGTATTATACACTGCAAAAAACTCACAACTAGTAGTTATGACCATTCAACCAGGAGAAGATATCGGGGTAGAAACCCACGAAGGGCATGACCAATTTATTCGTGTCGAAGCCGGTACTGCCAAGGCACTGCTAAACGGCGAGGAGCATGAGTTAACTGACGGCTTTGCAGTGGTTATACCAGCTGGAACTGAACACAATATAATAAATACTGGAACAGATAAATTAAAGCTGTA
>CAILAD010000002.1 GCA_903832035.1 uncultured bacterium | reverse complement strand
GGAGCCAGGATCATGCCATCAACCACCGGATATAGTGATGTCAATCCATCGGCTGCACAGGCCGCAACTCTGGCTGCAAGTCAAACTTCAACTCTACTTGCCCAGGTTAAACCAGATGTTAAACCGAAAAAGGGCTTAGCACCTAAAATTGCTAGTGTAGCCGTTAGTGCTGTTGGTGTAATACTACTTGGTATATACGTTTGGCAGATAAACTATCCTAATTTAGCGCTAAAGGTAGCTGGCTCAAAAGCCGGTATTAGCGCGTCACTACCTTCTTACTTGCCGAATGGCTGGCGGATCGCTGGTGACATCCAAAGTAACCCTGGTAATGTTTCCTATAACCTGCAGTCCAGTAGTAATAAGGTAGCTATCACTCAGACTAAGACCGATTGGGATTCCCAAGCCCTTGCTGAGAATTACTTACAAAATAAAACAAACAATTACACTGCAGTTCAGGCTCAAGGCTTAACTATATATCTATACAATAACCAGGCCAGCTGGGTTAATCACGGAACATGGTATAGAATAGAAGGTGATAATAATGGTTTAAGCCAAGATCAGCTTATAAAAATGGCAACTAGTTTATAAAGGGGGTAATATGAGTGACAATAAATGGGAAGAACTTATCGATCTAATTGATACTAAGTATACGATTGATGTATCAGAAAAAATCCAAGAAAGCCTAGAGGACGACCCAGCTCTTAAGCGAGATATACAAAGAATAGAATTTGAAAAAGATAATGTAAAGTACCGTATCGATCGAGTTACGTCGCCCGCTATAGTAGACAAAAAGACTCATTACAGTCATGCAGGTAGTGCAAATCGAGTTCAATATGTTTACGATAAGACAGAAACTTCTTCCAAGGTTAAGTTTTACCAGTTAATGCCAGACGGTACTTACGGGGAAATTACCCCAGAGTCAATGCTAGCTAACTAGCTAGCTCCATTCTTGACCATTGACTATATTTATTATATTATAGTATCGATTCTAGCCTTTAAGGCTAGGGTAGTAAAATACCATTGGATTTGGAAGGATGTCACCGCTTTGAGTGATCTACTAGTAATTGTTGGTAACGTTTTGCCACAGCAGTACCAGCCAGTTTTGAGTCGAATGAAAAATGAGGGCTCCAACCCTTCTGTAGAGTCAGTCAGTTACGCGAAGTGGCTAGGTTGCCGCCTGTCAGCTAACAATCTGATTTCACAAATCGAAGAAATTAAAAAGAACTTAAATAATTCTGAATATAGCTCGGTGGAAATTAGCCTTATGAAGGCTAATAAGATACATGAACTTGCAGAGAATTTCCAAGGTTATTTCGGCTTTGACATCTCGGATGTACAGGGCTGTGTGGAGTCCGTGACGGCTGGAACACCATTCACTTTTTGTGAAACTGTTCTGAGCGCCCAACGAATTACTAATTCGAGGATTGCGAAGTCATATAACTTCATCGCTATCCCTTCAAGACGTAAATTAAAAATTAGAATCAACTAGCTCCAGCTTTGGGCTCCGACCTTATGTCGGGGCTCTTTTTTATTTATAATTTTCTGAAGTTTGACTGAGTATTCTACTTATCTAACGGTAAATATATAATGACGTGTTTTTTAAAAACCGGAAGTGTTAATTTCAAAACTAGTTAATATGCGCCTATCTTTGGTATAATTGAAGCAATGAATAAGCCCGTAAGAACTCGTTTTGCACCAAGTCCAACAGGATTATTGCATATTGGTGGTGTTAGAACCGCCTTATTTTCGTATCTTTTTGCCAAAGCCAATAAGGGTCAATTTATCCTGCGCCTAGAAGACACCGACCGTGAGAGATTTGTAGAGGCTGGGATTGAACAAATCATTAAAAGCCTAGATTGGGTTGGTGTGCACCCCGATGAAGGTGTTTGGTATGAAGAAAAACCTGGATCACATGGACCTTACGTACAGTCAAAAAGGCTGCCTCACTACCAAGATTTAGCCAAGCGACTTGTTGATAGTGATCTAGCTTATTACTCCAGTATTAGTCCTGAAGAGTTTACATCACTACGCGAAAAGGCCATTATTGAAAAGCGCCCATTTGTATATAAGCAGTCGATGGAGCCGAATATGGTCCCTGACAGTACTGAAGGGCTACCAATTAGGCTCAAAGTACCTGACGGCAAGACTCTCTGGAGTGACCAGCTCAGAGGTGATTTTACTGTAGATAACTCCCAAATAGACGATTTCGTACTAATTAAAGCCGATGGTTACCCCACTTATAATTTTGCCAATGTTGTCGATGATCACTTAATGGAGATAAGTCATGTTATTCGTGGCGATGAATTTATTAGTAGTACCGCCAAACACGCCCTACTTTTTGATTTGCTAGGCTTTGATAGACCATACTGGGTTCATCTCGCACCGATCTTAGGTCCGGATGGTAAGAAAAAACTTAGTAAGAGGGATGGTGATGTTGATGTATTAGAGTATGAAAAGAAAGGTTACTTAAAAGAAGCTCTTATTAACTTTCTTGCTCTATTAGGTTGGAATGATGGAACTGAACAAGAAATATTTTCGATGACCGAACTAATAAACAAGTTTAGCATTGAGAGAATCCAAAAAAGCCCAGCGGCATTTGATGTAGCAAGGCTAGATTGGATGAACGGGGAGTATATCAGGAGCTTGTCTATTGATGAGTTAGCAGGGATTATCTCGCCTTTTGTACCGGCCGAATGGCTTAGTGATAGAGAATATTTTAAAAAAGTCCTCTCTCTGGATGCCGAAAGGCTTAAACGCTTGGATGAAGCGAGCTATGTGATGGAGATATTTTTTCAAAAGCCAGTTATAGATCAGTCCTTACTGACTCAAAAGAACACCTTAACGGAAATTTCTTCTTGGCTCAAGGATATTAGTTCTATACTAATGGGAACTAATTTTGATCTTGAAGAGCTGGAGACTGCTCTGCGTGGTTACGCTAGCAAGCATGAAGTTAATGTTGGTAACTTATTTTACGCCCTGCGAATAGCGCTCACTGGTAGAACTCAGGCCCCTGGTCTTTTCGATATTATATTAACCCTTGGTAAAACTGAGACTCTAAAACGAATCAAAGCTATTTATGAATAAGTACCTCGTCTTCTCGCATGGATTTGGAGTGGAGCAAGACAGCATGGGCTTATTTACTGGTATTTCTAACGCTAACAGTAACTACACACCCGTCATGTTTAGTTATTACAAGACAGATGGAAGTAAAGTATACATACCATCACTATCCGAACAGTCTAAAATACTGCTTTCAAAGATCAATGCTTTGGATGGGGAGATAACGCTAGTCTGTCACTCCCAGGGCTGCACTATAGCCGCCATGACGTTACATGGTCAGCCTAAAATAGAAAATATTAGCAAGGTTATTTTACTAGCCCCAGCTGGGATAATCGACTCAAAGCGGATTCAACCCCAGATAGAGTCGTTAGGTAATGGCAAATATTTTGAAATGCATCGAAAAAATGGACAGATTTTCATGTTATCTAATCGCTACCTGCACGATCTAGTTAGTACTGACTCTATTGGCTACTATGCCGAGCTTGCAAGTAACTATGACGTAGAAATTATTCTAGCTGCTCAAGATGAGATGGTAGAAAATTTACCTGTTTCTAAATTACCAAAGGGTGCAAAAATATTAAAAATTAATGGTAATCATAACTTCACCCGTGATTTTAGAGCAGATGTTATAGCTGCGGTTTCTGAGTTACTCCCAGTTTAGTGTTCCACCTGTTTGGTACTCGGTAACTCGTGTTTCGAAGAAATTCTTTTCTTTAGATAGATCCACTGCTTCACTCATCCAAGGGAATGGGTTTTTGACGTTATATTGTTTGGGTAACCCGACTGCAGATAGCCGACGGTCAGCGATATGCTCAATGTATTGTTTGAACCCATCAGCGTTCATACCAAATATGCCTCTTGGGAAAACGTCTTGAGCGTACTTGTATTCAAGCTCAGTAGCTTGCTTAACAAGATCAACTAGATGATCTTGGAATTCCTGCGTCCATAGTTCGGGCTGTTCTTCCTTGATTGCATTAATCATGTTTAGGCCAAAATTGAGGTGCTGGGATTCATCACGCATGATGTATTGAATCTGCTCAGCACTTCCGACCAGTTTGTTTTGGCGCTGAAAGCCAAATATGACAGCAAAGCTAGAGTAAAAGAAAATACCTTCTAGTATTAGTGAAAACACGCATAGATTTTCTAGAAACTTCTGATCTGACTCAAAAGTACCGGTATGGAAAGTATCGTCAAATATGCCCTCATTAAAACCTAGTATAAAATCTGCCTTACTATTATGAGCGGCATTTTCACGGTACATATTAAATATTTCTCCGCCATCTAGACCTAAGCTCTCAACAATGTACTGGTAGGCGTGAGTGTGAATTGCTTCCTCGTAGGATTGTCTGAGTAGGTACATTCGGCATTCAGGCGAACTTATGTGCTTGTATAGGGCTAGTACGATATTGTTAGCTGCAATTGAATCGGCAGTAGTAAAAAAGCCAAGAGCAGTCTTGAAGGCTAGTTTTTCGTCTTCAGTTAGTCGCGGTGACTTCCATAGTTCGATATCGTCCTGCATAGCAATTTCTGTTGGTAACCAGTGGTTAGCATTTCCAGCTAGATAGGCGTCCCAGGCAAAATTATGTTTCATAGGGTGGAGCTGGACGACATCAGCATCCTCGCCGTTAATGATGCGACGATTATTTACGTCTGGTCTTTTCTTGGTCATTTTTACTGACATATATTACTCCTTTTTGTTTAATTAACTTGTTGTAGCAGTTTCTCGTTTGTGGGTAGTGCCAAATTCAGCGATATCTACGGTAGACTTTTCAACCTGTGAGGCGGCTAGCGAGCGTAGGTAGTAGGTAGTTTTTAAACCCATCTTCCAGGCGTAGGTATAGATATCTGATAGTTTCTTGCCGGACACTCCCTGTACAAAGATATTCAGACTTTGACTTTGGTCGATCCACTTTCCTCGGTGAGCAGCAATTTTTACTAGCCACTCAGCATCGATTTCAAATACTTCCTGGTATTTAGCTCTAAGCTCAGCTGGAATTTCGGTAATTTTTTGAATTGAGCCATCATGGAATTTAATTTTGTTTTTGATATCTTCGTTCCACATGTCGATCTTTTTAAGGTCATCGATCAGGTAGGAGTTGATTACAGTAAAATCGCCACTCATGTTAGATTTTACGTATAGGTTCTTGTAGATAGGTTCAATACATGGGTAACAGCCAGAAATATTGGATATCGATGCGGTTGGGGCAATGGCCATAGTATTACTGTTACGCATACCGTATTTTTTGACATGACTACGAACTGGTTTCCAATCTAGCTTGCCTCGTCTTTTAACATCTATCTTCATGCCTCGCTGCTGCTCAAGTAGGTCTAGAGTGTCAACGGGGAAGATACCACGGTCCCATTTTGAACCTTTGTATGATTTGTAAGCTCCGCGTTCTTTAGCTAGCTGGCTAGATCCTAGAATCGAGTAGTAACTAATAAGTTCCATACTTTCATCACCAAACTGGACAGCCTTTTCTGAATTGAAGGCGATATCTAGTTGGTAGAGGGCATCTTGGAAACCCATAATTCCCATACCTACTGGTCGGTGACGCATATTAGAAGTCTCACATTCCTTAGTTGTGTAGTAGTTAATGTCGATTACGTTATCTAACATTCGCATGCCTATTTCAACAGTGTCAGCAACTAGGGCTTTATCGAGCTTACCCTTGGTTATGTGGCGGGCTAAGTTGACTGAACCTAGATTACAAACTGCTGTTTCTTCAGCTGAGTTATTTAAGGTAATTTCAGTACAAAGGTTGGAGTTATGTATTACACCAGCGTGGTCTTGAGGTGAGCGAACATTACAGGCATCTTTAAAGTTAATCCAAGGGTGACCAGTCTCAAAGAGCATAGTTAGCATCTTACGCCATAGTTGACTTGCTGGAATACGCTTGAATAATTCAATTTTGCCTTCATCGGCAAGTTTTTCGTATTCTTCATATTTTTTTTCAAACTCGGCGCCATAGAGGTCGTGCAGTTCCGGTACTTCATTAGGTGAGAACAGTGTCCATTGACCACCTTGCTCGACCCGCTTCATAAATAGGTCTGGTATCCAGTTGGCAGTATTCATGTCGTGAGTTCTGCGTCTTTCGTCGCCAGTATTTTTACGGAGTTCAAGGAAGTCTTCGATGTCCATGTGCCAGGTTTCAAGATAGACGCAGGTTGCCCCTTTACGTTTTCCTGAGCGAGATATGGCAACAGTTGTATCGTTGGCTATTTTTAGAAATGGTATTACACCTTGTGATGGTATATTTACGGTTTTAATTAGTGATCCAGTGGCTCTAATATTTGACCAGTCAGTAGCTATTCCGCCAGAGAACTTACTCATAAGTGCGGTGTCTAGGTAAACCTTAAAGATGTGTTTAAGGTCGTCTTCGACGGTGTTTAAAAAGCATGAACTAAGTTGAGCGAAAGTAGTGCCGGAATGAAACAGAGTAGGAGTTGATGGTACGTAACGAAGCGTAGATAAGATGTCGTAAAACTTCTTTGCGTAGCTGTTGCGATCAGCTTTCTTTTCTATTGTAGCTAGGCCCATGGCAATCCTCATCCAAAATATCTGGGGTGCTTCTAATCGAGTACCTCGGCCCTCGTTTTGCACAAAGTAGCGGTCGTGGAGCATATCTAGCCCCATATAGTCTAATAACTCATCTCTCTCAGGCTGGAGGTACTTTGCAAGCTCATTAAGGTCAAATTCAGCTAGTTTCTTATCCAGACGGCCTTCCTTTATGGTGCTGGCAATAAAACTCTTGAATGTGGCTTGGTAAGCTTCGGCAATTTCGGAGTTGGTATCGGTATCTAGTACTTCTCGATAAATCTTTTTTCTTAGTAGTCTAGCGGCTAGAGTAGAGTAAGCACTATCTTTTTCTATACTTGAGCTAGCTGACATTATTAAAGCGTCCTGAAGTTCCTCATGCGATATCCCGTCAAACAGAGCACTCTTGGTTTGCTGAGCGAGTTCATCAATTTCAACCGAGTCCTCTAGTCCATCTGAAACTTCGACCAGGTACTTAATAAGACGGGCGTAGCTGAAGTTCTCTATCGAACCGTCTGCTAATGTGACTTTTAGGGCATTGTTTTCTAATTTTTCAGCCGAACGGGAAGCTTCAACCTGACGCAGTGTCTTATGTTCTTCTCGGTAGAGAATGTAGCTACGAGCGGTGTTAAAATAACCAGTCTTCATAAGTTCTTGTTCAACTAAGTCCTGGACAAGCTCTACTTCGGGAATGGCTTCGCTGACTGTCCCATCCAAGTTACTGATAACATTTTTTAAAATTTCCTCGAATGCCGATTCAGGAATTTCATTATCTACTGAGCCGCTAGCTTTTTTAATGGCTACTACGATTCTTTCTGGTTCAAAATCTACGATTTGACCATTGCGTTTTTTAATACTTGAAAATGACATCTTACCCTCCTTAGTTTTACTGTAATTTACTACATATAGTGCTTATGTTGCAGTATTAACCACTATATATAGTATTTATGACTGCGTCAAATAACATTTTTTAAGAAATGCTATACGCGTTAACACACAAAAATAACCCCTTTTCTATACCGTCTGCTCCCAGCCGATACTAACTCCCCTCAAAAACAAAACTTACTTATAATTTTAGCGCATGCATTTTGCAGTGTCTATATAGTTGGGCATATAATATGCACATAAATATTCTTTTGCTATAATAGTTCTTATGGAAAGCGTTAAGCCAACTAAATACAAACACGGTTACCAGCCGATTGATCTTGATGTCGTTAAAACACCAATGATATTCCGGATTGCGATTATGGCAGTCGTGGTTATCTTCGCTTTGATTGCGATTGGCGGCAATGTTAGAACGAGTATTAATCAAGCCAAGAGTAATACCACCCCTACCCAAACCCCGGTTACACAACCTACTGAGGCCGCTACTCCAGCTGCCAGTGGCGCTAGTACGGTAAATAAGCCTCAGACTAGCACTACTAATTCCTCATTCTCTAGCAAGACCTGTAACGTCGCCTTGCGAACTTCATACACCAACGAGTATAACTCTCAGATTCAGTCCGAGAACACCAGACATGACAACCAAATTAATCTTTTGGCGGCCACTGGCGCACCGGCCTCCGCATTCGCTGCTGAAAATAACACTCATTCCGTAACTCTTAATTCAATTCTCGCTCAATACCAGAGCAATCTGCGTTCAATAAACTGTTAGAGATCAGCTTTTTTTGGTAGTTGCAGTTCGATACCATTTTCAAGCTCTGAGTCTGGAGTCGGGTCAATGCAGGCATCTAGATCGGATTTTAGTTTTTTCTTATCTAAGTCATTACCAATAAATACCAGCTGAGTTTCAGGAGTATCTTCGTGCCAGTTATCCCAGACAATTTCGGGCCGAACTCCAACTAGATGAAATATATATTTTCTTAAATGACCTTTCTTGCCAAGATCAACTATTCCTTTAGCACGATATACAGAAGTCGGTAACTTACGATTTACAAATTCTTGAAACTTCATTGGATCCAGTGGCTCAGTGCTAGACCACGAGTAGGTTGAGTAGTGTGCATGCACATGTTCACTGTGATCGGTTGATCTTGTAACCTCAAACTCTCGGGTTTTGTATAGGTCTTGGTCTAATATTAATCGGACATCTAGCTGCCCCTTAATTGTCTTGATTGTTCGGGCCCTAGGGTTAAACGACCGAACTAGGGTTTCGATATCTTTAATTTTATCTTCATCAACTAGGTCAACTTTATTAATTACTACAAAATCTGTAAATATAATTTGGTCACGGGCAGTGTTGAACTCACTTGCGTTCTTTTCGAGATTTTCGGCATCAATTACTGTCACGATACTATCTAATCGCACCTTAATACCTAGGGTGTCTTTGAGCGTAACAGCTAAGTCTCTGGGTTCAGCTAAACCACTGGCTTCGATAATAATATAGTCGATATTAGAGTTTTTATGAGTGAACTGATCGATGGCTTCTTGAAGATCAAGTGTTTGTAATTCACAGCAAATACAGCCGCTGGTTAGTTCCAGTTGCTTATCTGTCTTGCTCTTAACCAGTTTGGAGTCGATATTAATATCGCCAAAATCATTTACCACTACACCAATATTTAGTCCGTTGTTGTGGGTTAGTATGTAATTGAGTAGTGTTGTCTTGCCGGCGCCCAAGAAGCCTTGCAAAACTGTGATGGGTATTTTTTTATGTTGTATAGGTTTTGTCATGTCTAGAGTATAATTATACAAGACAATATAATTAAATAGGAGGGATTATGGAAGGTAAGCTTAAATTTATAGCTAAAAACGTCGTTGCATCGGATATTTGGCAACTACATTTTGTAAAACCCAGTGGTTTTAGTCACCGGGCTGGTCAATTTATAGAGCTAAATTTGCCTAATAGTAAGGCCGACGACAGGGGTACGAAGAGATGGTTCACAATTAGTTCAGCACCTGACGATAGCGACATTATTATAACAACCCGTCACGTAGCCACTAAGCCATCAACATTCAAGCAAGACATTTTTGACTTTGAGAGTGGTGATGAGATTGATTTTAAGGGGCCAGACGGTAAGTTTGTAGCCCCCGCAAGAGATGCTAAGCTTTTGTGGATTGCCGGCGGTATTGGTGTTACCCCATTCATATCTCAACTCCAATCATTTCTATCTGATTCCGACTTAAGTAGAGATATTAAACTTATTCTTGGGCTGCGCTCGCTTGAAGAACACCCATGCATGCAACTTATAAGAACTGCTGAGCAAGAAATGGTAAATTTTAGCTCCAACATTGTCTTATCTGATGTCATCCCGAGTGGCTGGAGTGGCAAGTCTGGATTAATTGACCTTAAGCTGATCTCTGATATAAGTCCAGATTATAAAGAGCGCCAGATCTTTGTATCTGGACCCGAACCGATGGTCGACGCCCTTAAATCCAGACTACTTGAGACTGGATTAGACGAGTCGATGTTTCATGGCGATTGGTTTCCTGGCTATAGCGAAAAATACTAGCTCATTTTGTTAATTGTTATGCTATAATTTATTTTATGGATGCCACTCCTCCGAAAAAACAAAGTTATGATACTACGCTGCAGATGCTTGCAGTTGTTTCTGCATCTACAATCCAGGTAGGATTGATACTTTATCTAGCATTCGCAACCTTACTTAGTTGGAATATAGATAACCGATCTCTACTTACGTATATTATCGCCCCGATTGCGGTAATTGGCTTTGGCTATAACATGTTTAGTTGGGAGCGACGTCGCGACGAAAGCCCATTCGGTAGTCCGTACACAGCCGTAGCTTTTGTAGCCGTAGAAATTGTCATTGCTACATTTTTGAGCGGAGGATTGAACTCACCCTTATTTCTTGCGATTCCGCTAATCGTTATGGGTAGTTGTATATTAGGGGTGAGAGCTTTTAATATTGGTGCGGTAACTTCAGCGCTAGTATTTTTGCTTTTAGAAGCCCAAGTCTACTTACAAACTAAATCCTTCAACCTGCACCCAAGTAATATTCTGTATTTACTTATAAGTATCGCTATGGGCTACCTAATCGCTCGATCAATTGACCACTATATCGAGACGGCCCACATGGCTAGTGCCATTACCGAGCAATTAAATAGCACCCAGCTTAGCGAGCGACTAATGCTTGCTGCAATTGCTGACCCAGTTATTGGAATAAATAAAAAGCTGGAAATAAATATTTTCAATAGCTCGGCTGAAGATATCACCGGTTTTGATGGAGCTAGCGCCAATGGTCTACCTATCGTAAATGTTCTAAAACTCCATGACGGCACTGGGGCAGAGTTAAAAAAAGCCAACAACCCATTTCTTAAAGTTCTCGATGATAAAAAACAACTCAATACTAATGATTTCTACCTACTGGGTAAGGATGGTTCTAAGCAATACTTTTCTATCGCTATTGCACCAACCTACAACGTCGATAATTCAATCAGCGGTGCGATTGCAGTACTGCACGACATATCTGAACAGAAAGGGCTACAGCGAGAACGAAATGAGTTCGTATCCACAGCCAGTCACGAAATGCGTACACCTGTTGCTGCAATAGAAGGATACTTATCTATGGCTTCAAATCCAAATCTAGCAACTGTCGATGAAAGAGCAAAAAACTTTTTAGAAAAAGCTCACCAATCCGCTTTGCACCTCGGTAAATTATTCCAGGATCTGCTAAGTGTTACCAAGATTGAAGACCAGAGGCTAAAAGACAATAAGCAAGTATTTAACATGTCAGACCTCGTAAGTCAGGTGGTTACTGAAATGGATATGATTGTTAAGAAAAAAGGCTTGCAGTTCATGTCTCACGTCGGTGGCAGTGGTGTTGCGGGTGAAGCTGTTATAGCTCCAATGTATCAAGTTAACGCCGACCCAGACCGTATGCGTGAAGTATTAACCAATCTCATAGATAACGCCGTTAAGTATACCCCCAAGGGTGAAGTTGAAGTCACCTTAACGGGCGATAAAAACGAAGTAAAAGTTTCGATTCGGGATACTGGTATGGGTATATCCCCAGATGAAAAGAAGCATATGTTTGAGAAATTCTACAGAATAAATAACACCATGACTACCAATATCGGGGGCACTGGTCTTGGCCTTTATATCGCTCGAAGCCTGGTTGAATTGTACGGCGGTCGGATATGGGTTGACTCTACACCGGGCCAAGGTTCAACATTTAGCTTCACTCTACCTATTGTAAAGAGCTAATGATAATTCTATAATAGTGCTTAAGTATAAGAAAGGTAAAATAAATGGCAAAGATTCTGATAGTTGAAGATGATATAAGTTTAAGAGATGTTTACTCATCCCGACTGCAAGCTGAAGGTTACCAATTGGTTCTTGCTGCAAATGGCGAAGAAGCATTGTCTGTTGCAGTGCGCGAAAGACCTGACCTCGTACTGTTAGATGTGATGATGCCTAAAATTTCTGGCTTTGATGTTTTAGATATTATTCGTACCACTCCGGAAATAGCCCACACTAAAGTAATTATGATGACCGCATTATCGGCTGCCGCCGACCGTGAACGGGGTGAAAAGCTAGGTGTCGACAAATACCTTGTTAAGTCTCAGGTTACCCTTGAAGAAGTCGTAACTACTATAAAAGGTGTTTTAGAAGCACCTAGCACCCAACCAGCACCAGCCGGTGAGCCAGTTGTTGGTGCTACCGGTACTCAAAATGGTGCAGTAGGTACTGCTCCAGCTCCCGAACAGCCCAAGGCCTAATAAAAACACTCCTAACCTGTACAGAGTGTTATTTTTAGGGTAAAATATAGTAAAGTTATGCGAACACTTATTTCAGAATTACCCCAACATATTGATAGCGAAGTAACAATCTCTGGTTGGTTGTTTAAAAGACGCCTCATGGGCGGTCTTAATTTTTTAGTTGTGCGTGACCGCAGCGGTCTTGTTCAAATTTTAGCTAAAGACGAAACCGAAGTTGGTAAGCTACAAGGTCTGCAGAATGGTACCGTACTAACTGTTACTGGAAAAGTTATTAAAGACGAGCGTGCGCCTGGTGGGGCAGAGCTTCATGACCCAGTAATTACTGTAGATACTCCAGTTACTGAAGTTATGCCAATTGAAATAGATAAACCCATAAACCATAAGCCCGAACTACTAGATACCCTCTACGAACATCGAGTTATTAATGTTCGAAATCCACACGAGCAAATGATATTTAAGATTCGTGCTACCGTACTTCGCCTAATCCGAGAGTATCTAACTAAGCATGAATTTATTGAGATACAGACTCCTAAGATCCTGGCTGGCGCGACTGAAGGCGGTTCTGAAGTTTTTGAATTGGATCACTTTGGCAAAACTGCCACACTGGCCCAAAGTCCTCAGTTCTATAAGCAAATAATGGTGGGGGCTTTTGAGCGAGTTTTCGAAATAGGATCAGCTTTCAGGGCCGAGCCAAGTACTACTACTCGGCATATGAGCGAACTTATCATGCTAGATATTGAGATGGGCTTTGTAAAAGACCACAGCGAAGTAATGGACTTGGTATCCGATCTAGTGAGTCATGTGGTAAAGGAAGTTTATAAAATTCACGAGTCTGAACTCAAGATTTTAAATGCTCCGAAGCTAGTGTTAGATGGTGACGTACCAGTCTATACGGTCGATGAAATTCACGAACTCTACACTAAGTCTGGTAAGCAAGATACTACCCAGGAGAAAGACTTAATTCCCGATGAAGAGCGCTTCATTAACGACTATGCTAAAAAACACGATAATAGTGAGCTTGTATTTGCTAGTGACTTCCCAATTGAAGCCATGAAGTTCTATCACCAGATAAGTCCTGAAAATCCCAAGAAAGTTCTTTGGGCTGACCTTATATTCAGAGGTATCGAAATTGCTACCGTACCGATGCGTGAGCATAATTACGATAAATTAGTCGACCAAATGAAGAAAGCCGGACTTGACCCCACCCACTCTGGTTACAAGTATTACTTACAAGCCTTTAAGTACGGCATGCCCAATCATGGTGGCTGCGGACTAGGTGTCGATCGACTGGTACAAAAAATAATCGGTCTCCATAACGTGAAAGAAGCCACACTCTTCCCGCGCGATATGCAGAGACTTGCGCCATAGGTCCCAATGCAAGCCCAAGACTTTAATGTTGAGCTAGATAACTTTAGTGGCCCACTAGATGTACTACTGCACTTAATTAAAAAAGACGAATTAGATATTTGTGATATTAGCCTCGGACAAGTGACTGGCGGCTACATTCGCTACATTCAGACTCATTCTATTAGTCCAACCGACTATAATTGGTTTTTAAATATTGCTACAAACCTGATTCTTTCCAAGTCCCGCGCCCTATTAGAAGATAATGAGAGTAGCGTAGATGACGAAGAGGATATGGAGGCTCTAGCTGAACAGTTGAAGGCACTCGCCGCCTACAAAGAGCTAACAAAGGGCCTTAGGGACTTATCTAGAGATAGTCTAGTAGGTAGGCACGCGGTAATTACGGTAGCTGATGAATATGATAACCTCTCCACAGAGGACTTATACCAAGCTATAACTCAGGTAAACAATATAAAAATTACACCTGCCACTAAGCAAACTATTCGCCTTAAGCGGAAGTCCAACAGGGAGCTGCGACAATTATTGCTTAAGAGATTAAAGTCTTTAAAATCTATTGACCCCAAAAAAATATCTAGCATCGGCAGTAATAATGCAGAGAGAGTAGCTATATTTATGTTAATCTTAGAACTCATCAAGTCGTCTGGAGCAACTCTTACCGCTCAAGGTCGGATTGAGGTGATGGCGTGACAGATAGCGCCAAACAGGTTATGGCTGCACTTTTCGTGTCCGCAAATGGCCTAAAGTCTTCAGAACTAACACAGCTATGTTCCATAGATAAAACTTCCTTAGATGGTGTTGCAGGGGAGATCTCTACCTACCTAGCGGGCTCTGGCTTGGAACTAATAATCCATGACAGCTTACTACAGCTAGCAGCCAGACAATCTTACCTGCCAGAGGGTCTTGGTAGTATTGAAGTTAAGGACAGTCTGAGTGCTGCCGCTCTAGAAGTGCTATCTATTGTTGCTTACCGACAGCCTATTAGTCGGACTGCAATAGAAGAAATTAGAGGAGTGGGAGCGCTTCAAAGCATCCGCGGGCTTCTCGAAAAGGATTTAATTGCTGAAAACAAGTCTACTGTAGGCGGAGTGAAGATAACCGAGTACACCACGACTAAGAACTTTTTAATGCATATAGGCATCCCATCACTAGATAAATTACCAAAGGAAAAACAATGAGTACAGATAAAAACATCCGATTAAACAAACGACTAGTGGAGCTCGGCTTGTCAGATTCGCGTCGTAAGGCCGATGACGATATCGCTGGCGGTAAGGTATATGTAAATGGTGAGCTTGCAACCCTTGGTATGCTGTTATCAGCTGAAGATAAAGTTAGTCTAGCTGGTAGAACCGGCTCGACTCGCTCAGATATTACTATCGCTTTTAATAAACCAGTTGGTTATGTTAGTTCACACACTGCTCAAAATAATGATAAAACTATTTTTGAATTGCTTCCTAAAAGTTTCCGTACTTTAAAAATTGCTGGTCGTCTAGACAAAGATAGTAAGGGACTTATGATTCTTAGTTCAAACGGTGATTTAATTCAAAAACTTGCGCACCCTAGCCAAGGTAAAACTAAAGAGTACATGGTTGAGCTAAGTACTAGACTCAGCCCACCGGATAAAAACAAATTGCTAAGTGGTGTGAAAATAGAAGATGGTATTAGTAAATTTATTAAGGTATCTGTCATTAATCCGTCAAAAATTCGTGTAGAACTAGGTGAGGGTCGTAATCGACAAATCCGGCGTACATTTAACACCCTAGGCTACAAAGTAGTTAGTTTAGAGAGGATTCGACATGGCAGTACTGAACTGGGACTATTAGCCCCGGGTGAATTTGTATTTTTAAGCGATCGAGACATAAATAAATGATATTTGTTTGGTTTTCATTACTACTTAGTTTGATTCAATATTCAATTGCGCCAAATGCTCTAGTGGGGGGTATTGAAAATGGACTATCCAGCATGATAGCAATTCCAAAACAAAATAAAGTTGCTTATGATAACTCAAAATATATTCCAGTTCCAGAATTAAAGACTGGCGCCGTAAGTTATAGCGCGCCGGCTAAGGCCGCTTTAATTTATGACGTGACCAGCGGCAAGCTCATGTATGCCAAATCAGAAAATGACCAGCTACCTATGGCGTCTCTTACTAAATTAATGACCGCAATGGTTATTATGCAAAATCATTCGCCTAGTGAGACTGTAACTATCCCCAGTGGTTTGCCGGAGCTAGGTCCGTTAGATGAAAAGATTGGGATTGAGGCTAAAGAGCAGTTTAGGTTATCTGATCTGATGCAAGCCCTGCTCATATATTCAGCCAACGATGTCGCCAATGCTCTAGCCGTCTGGGATGCTGGATCAGTTAACGCCTTTACAGCTAAAATGAATGATTATGCTTCTCAATGGAAATTAACAAATACTCATTACACTAATGCCACCGGCCTAGATAGTCTAAATCACTATAGTTCAGCTAGTGACCTTGGGGTGCTGTCTAATGTCTTATTACATGACGAAAAATTCCGTACCATCATAAATACTCCCAGTGCTACAATCCACGACCAGGCAGGAAAGCCGTATAAGTTTAATACCACCAATAAGGATTTGGCCCTACCTTATGTCTATGGAATTAAGACCGGTCTGACTGATGATGCCGGACAATGCCTAATTTTACTAGCCCAGAGAAATGGTCACGAGATAATGACTGTTGTATTAAACAGTCCTGACCGTTTCCAAGAGAGCAAAAATATGGTAGAATATGCGTTCAATAATTATATTTGGAAATAAAATTATATGAAAGTCAAAAATTTACCTATAGTCACACTTGTGGGTTTGCCAAACAGTGGCAAATCAACTCTATTCAATCGCCTAACTCATTCTAACCGGGCGATAATTTCCGATATAGAAAATACTACTCGTGACGTAAATAAAGCTACCGTTCGGACTGATCTAAATAAGGGCTATGAGCTAATCGATACAGCCGGTTACACCAACATGAGTGGAGATATCACTAAGGCTGCCATGGAACAGCTCAAGGTTAGTGTCAGCAACTCTGATCTAGTACTATACGTAGTTGATGGCACAATTGAGCTAAATGAGGCCAATAACCGCCTGGCAAGAGTTCTTAGAGCCAGTAAAAAGCCAATTATAGTTGTCGCCAATAAAGCCGATAACGATAAGATAATCTTACCACCTGAGAGATTCAGACGCCTCGGCTTTGAACAGATTGAGTATGTTTCAGCTATTCATAGTATTGGTATACCTGAACTCACAGCTGTAATTTCTTCAGCACTACCTAAAAAGGGTACCCTCAATAGGATTGTTGATATTAGAGTAGCTATCCTTGGTCGACCCAATGTTGGTAAATCTAGCCTCCTTAACTCACTTGCCGGCGATAACCTTGCTATTGAATCGGTCGAAGCTGGTACCACTCGTGACACAAATGAGTTTGCCATGACCTACCACGGTCAACAGATAACATTTATCGATACTGCCGGCCTGAGAAAGCCAGGTAAAATTGCCAAGTCTGAAAATATTGAATTCTATTCTAAGGTGCGGACTAAAAAAGCCATTGAGAACGCCGATATCTGCCTAATGCTAGTTGACAGTAACGAGCCAGCTACAGCTCAAGATTTACACCTCTTAGGTATGGTTAAAGATGCCAAACGAGGTCTAATAGTAGTGGGTACCAAATGGGATAGTGTTGAAAAAGAAGATCATACTATGTCTCATCTTAGTGAGTTTATTCGCTCCAAGATGCAATTTGTGTGGTGGGCGCCATTGGTATTTACCTCAGCTAAGACTCACCAAAACATCGACGAACTACTAAAAGTAATAACTGAAGTGTATTCTAGATTAGATTTCAAACTGACTACTGCCAAGTTAAACCGATTCCTGGAAGACGCTAATGCTAAAAATCCACCCAGTGCGATAAAGACTAAAAAGCCAAAGGTAAATTACATCACTCAGACTGGTGAACACCCTCCAAAATTTACGATATTTTCTACTCACCCAGAATTTATGCACTGGAGCTATACTAGATTTCTCGAAAATCAGTTCCGTAAAGAATACGACCTAAATGGTGTGCCAATCACTATTGAATACAAGAGTAAATACAAAGAAGGTAACCGTGATAGATACAAGGGTAAGAAGTAATCTTTGTTTTATAGGTTGTGCTAAAATATTAATATGAAATTAATTATTGGACTCGGAAACCCCGGCGACGATTATATCAGTACTCGTCATAATTTAGGCTTTATGGCATTAGATCACCTGGCTAGCAAATGGGGCGTACATTTGTCTGTGCAATCTAAGATGAAAGCTGAAATAGCAGCAACTATGTACCGGGGTGAGACGATAATTCTCGCAAAACCCCAGACTTTTATGAACTTATCTGGAAGAGCAGTCGATAAAATTATTAAATACTACAAACTGAGCCCAGATGATATCTGGGTAATTAGCGATGACCTGGATCTAGATTTTGGTACGGTTCGACTGAGAGTTGGCGGCAGTAGTGGTGGTCATAATGGCTTAAAAGATATCATTGAGCAAATCGGTGAAGACTTCGTTCGAATACGCATCGGAATAAAAAATGACAAGAGTGGCGTAGTGCCTACTGAAAAATTTGTACTAGAACGATTCAGTAAGGCCGAACAGTCTAAGATCGAATCAGTCATTGATAGCTCGGTTGAACTTATTGAAAAGTCGCTAATCGACGGCCCTAGTCACACTAGCCAAAGTATATAATTTATATTTTTTAGACTTTTTTTATATTTTATAACGCTACACGCTAGCACTCTAAAAATAAATTCTGTAATATAAAAAGCAGACCTGCCGTACGAATCGAACAGATCTGCTTATTACACCCTTCCACACCCCCGCGATTGGGATTTGTCAGCCTCAAAATATATATATAGACCGTGGTAATGAAAGGGAATAATCTGCTAGCGAGAAATCTAAAAGGAGGGTGAGTTTTAGAAAGGCCTCAACTAGCAGATTATTCCCTTTAACGTGTAGGAATTATTTTGTTTTAAAATTACGTGATTATTCTATCACGCTAATGCTTATTTGTCAAGTATTTTCTCTGGTTAGTTTCCGTAGAACTTATGGTTACCAGATTGAGAGTAGAATATGAATATACAAGAATTATCGAATAAATGCAATACTTTATTCGATTTTTTGTTTCAGGTCATCTCTACTAACACTGTTGACACCGATAGGGCTGTTGGCTACATATTCTCGCAAGATCCTAAAGTTAAGAGTCAACTTAACCTAGTAACTTGTGGTGGTAATTTTGATAAATCCAAACACCTTTACGATAAACGTGTAGTGGTGGCCTCTAAACTTATTAACTAGTACTTTTTATGATGTCGTCGTTTGAGTCTGTAGACATCTAATCTAATGGCGTGACGGTCTAAGTCTCTTTCGGCTAAATTAATTTCAGCCTTATCCTGGGATTGCTTTTTAACAGTTTCAGCCCGCTGTATAGCTTCTTTAATGTTGCTTTCAACAATATCGTCAATGTGATCGACCTCATCAGATATGAGCTTAGCTTCATTGCCACTAATATCAAGCAGGCCACCAAATATCGCAAATATTTCTTCTTTTTTATCTTTGGTGCGAATAACCAGTGGGCCAGGCTTAACTATCGCCGTTAGGGCTTCATGCTGGGGCATAATTACAATATCTCCGTCCGTAGTACGAAGCAGTAGCTCAGATATTAAACCTTTATACTTAACACCCCTTAATGTAACAAGAGAGAAATCCACTATTTTACCTCTGCAATAGAGCCTTTCATATAGAATGCCGATTCTGGTTTGTCGTCGTGCTTACCATCTAGTATCTCTTTGCTACCCTTAATGGTATCTTCTAGCTTTACGTAAACACCCTTAACGTCATTAAATACTTCAGCGACATGGAATGGCTGAGTCAGGAATCTCTGTAAACGCCTAGCGCGGGCTACAGTAAGTTTATCTTCGTCACTTAGTTCTTCCATACCTAAAATGGCAATAATGTCCTGGAGGTCCTTGTAGCGCTGCAAAATACCTTGCACGGCGCGGGCTACTTCATAGTGCTCATCACCAACTATAGCTGGGTCAAGTATTGAACTGGTGCTATCTAGGGGATCAACGGCCGGGTAGAGACCTAGCTCCGTTAGGGCTCGGTTAAGTACTATAGTTGAATCAAGGTGACTAAAAGTTGCAGCTGGAGCTGGGTCAGTCAAGTCATCGGCCGGTACATACACGGCCTGCACTGAAGTAATTGAACCAGTCTTAGTTGAGGTAATACGCTCTTGCAAGGCACCCATTTCTTGTTGCAAGTTAGGTTGGTAACCTACAGCACTTGGCAAACGACCAAGTAGTGCAGATACCTCAGCCCCCGCTTGGGTAAATCGGAAAATATTATCTACGAAAAATAGCACATCCTTGCCCTGATCTCTAAAGCCTTCAGCTAGAGTAAGGCCAGTTAGTGCAACTCGAAGTCTAGCGCCTGGTGGTTCATTCATTTGACCGAATACCAGACTAGTCTTATCTAGCACCTTGCTTTCAGCCATTTCGTGGTAAAGGTCATTTCCTTCACGCGTTCTTTCACCGACACCGGCAAATACCGAGTTACCACTGTGATACTTGGCGATATTATTGATTAGTTCAGTAATGAGTACGGTCTTACCTACACCGGCACCACCGAACAGACCAACTTTACCACCCTTGGTAACTGGACAAATTAGATCGATAACCTTAATACCAGTTTCTAAAATCTCTACCTTACCACTTTGTTCTTCAAGCGTTGGTGGTCCACGGTGGATTGGTGCGGTTTGAGTCACCTTACCAAGTGGTTTGCCGTCGATTGGCTCACCGATAACGTTATACATTCGCCCGACGGTTGCGTCACCAACTGGCACAGTTATTTGGGCACCTGTAGAGACTGCTACGGCACCACGCTTGAGTCCATCGGTGGAGCTAAGGGCGACAGTTCTAACTGTTGATTCACTCAAGTGTTGTTCAACCTCTAAGTAGAGAGTTTTACCATCTATATCAATAGTTACTGCGTCATAAATGGCTGGGAGTGCGGCTGGTGGAAATTCAACATCAACAACTACCCCTACTACTTGAATTACTTTTCCTTCTTGTTTTGACATTGTTTTCTCCTTTTGGTTTATCTTATTAGCCATTAATCGCCTCTGCTCCTGCAGATATTTCTGCCAACTCTTGGGTTATGGCTGCCTGCCTTGCGTTATTGTATGCCAGGGTAAAATCTTCGATTAGGTCCGAGGCGTTATCTGTCGCATTTTTCATAGCGACCATCCGCGCAGCTTGCTCGCTGGCCTTGGATTCTAATATCGCTGTCATTATTTGGGACTCCATATAGCGCTGGGAGGCGTAATTGATTAGTTCGATGTCATCTGGTTCATTGGTCGATACCGACATGGTACTACTCATCGGCTGAATAGGTAGTATTTTAGTTAGTTTTACTTCTTGGCTTACGATACTTATAAAGTCGGTGTAGAGTAGTTCAACCGAGCTTACCTCACCTGCTGTGTACAGCTCAGTAGCTTTCCGTAAGATCGCCTGGACCGTTTCTTCAAGAGGACGATCTGAATCTAGTTCGAAATAGGCTATTTCATCGAGCAGCTTTATTCTTGCAGCATGCTTAGAGGCGTACTTACCAACAGCAATAACTTTAAGTTCGCTACCACTAGCTGGGGTTAGTTTTGTAAGTTGACGGTTTATATTACTGTTATACGCACCAGCTAGACCACGGTCACTGGTTATAGCAATTACTAGGGAGGGTTTAGTTACTGGGTTAGCTATAAACAGTGGGCTATAACTCGCAGCTGGGGTTGAGGCTAGTCTAGACAAGATACTCGTTGCCACCTCGACATAGTCACTTGGGCCTGTAGCTGCTTCTTTAGCTCTTTTTAGCTTACTTGCCGCAACCAAATGCATGGCATTAGTTATCTTTTTAGTACTAGTTACTGACTTGATGCGTTGTTTTATTTCTTGACGGGTAGCCATAGCGTTACCTAATTATCTTCCTTTACTACGACATATGATTTAGCGACATGCTTAGCGATTTCTAAGATCTTAGCATTTTCGGATTCTTCTGGTTTAGTACCTTTGTCTATACTTTCGTAGATAGCTTTGTGATCAGACTTTACTCGGGTTAGAAGGCTACTAACAGCAGCTTTAACTTTAGCACTTGGCACATCATCGAATGATCCGCTAGTAGCTGCAGTAAGTGTTATTACTTGATCGGCTACGCTCATAGGTGAGTATTGGTTTTGCTTTAATACCTCGGTAAGCAAACGTCCACGGGCAATTCGTTTGGTAGTCTCTTCATCAAGATCGCTGGAGAACTGGGCAAAACTTGCTAGCTCTCTATATTGAGCGAGTTCAAGTCTTAATGTGCCGGCTACACTTTTTGTAGCCTTAGTCTGGGCTGATCCACCGACACGACTAACACTTAATCCAACTGAAATTGCTGGTCGAATACCCTGGTAAAATAAATCCGATTCTAGATAAATCTGCCCATCGGTAATGGAAATTACATTAGTTGGAATGTAGGCCCCGACATCACCAGCTTGAGTTTCAATAATCGGTAGAGCAGTTAAACTACCACCGCCCAGCCCGTCCGATAGTTTTGCCGAGCGTTCCAAAAGTCTAGAGTGAAGATAGAATACATCTCCGGGGTAAGCCTCACGGCCTGGTGGTCTTCGAAGCAGTAGTGACATTTGACGATAAGCCACAGCGTGTTTGGATAAATCATCGTAAATAATTAAGGCGTGTTGCTTGTTATCTCTAAAGTACTCAGCCATTGCAGTTCCGGCATACGGAGCTAGATACAGAAGACTGGCACTATCTGAAGGGCTGGTAGCCACGACAATAGTTTGGTCCATAACGCCTTCACTCTTAAACCTTTCAACCATAGCAGCAACCTTGGCGCTCTTTTGGCCAATTGCGACATACACATTAATTACGCCAGTCTTTTGTTTGGCTTGGTTTATCATAGTATCTATGGCGATAGCTGTCTTACCAGTTTGTCTGTCCCCAATAATAAGTTCACGCTGACCACGCCCAATCGGCACCATGGTGTCTACTGCAATAACTCCGGTGGCCATTGGTTCATGTACGCTTTTTCGGTCCATAACTCCTGGAGCTGGTCGTTCAACTAGTCCGTTTTGTTTAGTTACAATTGGACCTTTACCGTCGAGTGGGCGGCCTAGTGGATCAACAACTCGACCAACTAGTTCTGGACCGACCGGAACTTCCAGGGCGTCCCCGGTCATTGAAGCTTTAGCACCAGCCACTACGCCAGTTTCTGGACCCATAAGTACAGCACCAACTTCATCTTCGAATAAGTTCAGGGCGAAGGCTGGAACGGTTGAACCGTCTTTTTTCTCAATAGATATCACATCACTGTAGCCACAGTCTCTAAGTCCGTAGATCCATACAATGCCATCGCTCAAACGAGTAACAACTCCAGATTGTTTTAGTTTGGCGTCATCGCCTAGCCCTTTTATAGCGTTTTCGATCTCTAGACTAAGAGACTTAATATTTAAATCACTCATTTATTACTCCTTCAATTAGTTTGTTTAGCTGACTGGCTACACTGTGATCGATCATACCCTCTGGGGTTTCAACAATTACTCCACCGATCAGTGTTGGGTCAACTCGGTATTCACACTCGATGGTCTTGGCATTAGTCAAGTCTCTACTGTAGCTTTCAATATGCTTTTTAGTCTGCGGGGTCAATTCTCGAGCTGAGATAATACGCACAAAGCTATACCCTTGAGTGCTAAGTACTTGAGCTACGTCGCCGGCGACATAACTGAATTGGCGAGACTTGCCGTTGTATTTTAACCAGGCAGCAATACTTTTAATTGCTTGTTTTCTCTTGGCAGGTTCGGATAGAGAATTGGCTAGGTAGTTTGAGGCTTGGGTTCGAGATATCATTTCTTGGGAGCCTTAAGCTTAGATTCGATAAGTTTCATGTCTTTTACGTTATCCAATTTTTCAGATATTACTGCGCCAGATACCTCAGCTACTAGTCGAGCAGTCTCTTGAACTAACTCACGCCTTGCAACCTCGACGTCTCTAACTAGCTGCTGCTTGGCATCTTCAGTTATTCGGGCAGCCTGCTGTTTAGCCTTAGCCTCAATATCTTTTTGCACTTTACTGGCTTGTTGGGTGGCTGTTTGTAATATCTTCTCGGCTTCAGTCTGAGCAGTTCGGATAGTTTCATTAGCCTTTGCAGTAGAATCCTCCAGAGCCTGGCTAGCTTTATGGGCGTCATCTAGACCTTTATCCATCTCATCTTTGCGCTTGTCTAGGTTTGTTAAGATATTACGAATAGCAAATTTATTTAGTAACCACAAAACTATTCCAAATGCGATAATTTGAAATATGAGGCTTTTTAGGTTAATGCCTAGTGAGGCAATACCAGAAGCTTGAGTTGTAGCAAGTAGTACTGGGGTCATTTAATTTAATTAGTAGTAAATACGATAAGTAGTACAAATACCATAACGGCATCTACTAGTCCGGCCATGATTAGCGCCATTGTTAAAATTCTAGTTTGGACTTCTGGGTTACGACCAACTGAGTTAACAGCTGCGGCACCAATTAGACCAAGGCCTATGCCTGGACCAATTGCACCCAAACCAATTGTTAAACCTTTTACTAATTCTGGACTTAAATTCATTTTTTTATCTCCTTAAATTTCATTTTAATTTTTTTCCACTGATGTTTCTAATTTTACACTATCTGGCGAGGAATGGTTAGTCTCCTCATGTAGTGGGGTAGTGGATATCGAAAGGTAAACGGAGGACAGCATTATAAATAGGTAGGCTTGGATGGCACTGAAAAATATCTCCATAAATATTATCGGTACGGTTGCAATCCAGGAAAAATTACCGGTAAGTGAAGTGATAACGTGAAGCAACACCTCACCGGCATAAATTACACCGAATAACCTGAGAGCCAATGTGGCTAAGCGTATTAGTTCAGTCATGATTTCAAGAGGACCCAAGAGGAAGTTCATAGGGTTCCACCAGGGCTTCATAATACTAAAGTAGTGTTTAATATGCGGCACTAGGCCGTGCTCTTTAATGCCATAGTACCAGACTGTACCCATAGCAATGATAGCCAGAGCCAATGTGCCGTTTAGATCTGTTGTAAAAGGCCGCAATAGAGCATATTTAATACCTTCAGTGGTTGTCACATAAACTGTTCCACCCATACCTGGAAGAAGCCCAAATAGGTTATTGAGTAAGATAAATAAGAAAAAGGCAATAAACATCGGTAGAAATTTTCTGGCCTTCTTCTCATCACCATTGAAGTTACCTTTAATGGTATCTAACATAAATACAGTTATAACCTCGATAATATATACAAATAGGCTATTGCCTCTGACCTTCATGCGGCTGGCGGCTGTTATAAATATTATAAGAATAAACAGACCAACTAACAGCCCAAATAGCATGGAGTTAGTTATATCTAGTCCAAACAAATTAAAAACTGTCTCAGAAGCTAGGGGTGGGGGAGATTCTACTGCAAATATGGCAGGGAACATTATGGGGTTATACAATCCTAAATTTAGTT
>CAILAD010000001.1 GCA_903832035.1 uncultured bacterium | reverse complement strand
GGAGTCAAGATTTATTCCATGCTTGGCTCGATCGCTCTTTATTGCCTGAAAAGCTTGCTCATTCATTTGCTTTTTTTGTGACAGTGATAAATCTTGGCCTGATGCATGGCTAAATCTTATTATTATTATACCGGTAGCAGAGATGGCTAATACCAGAATTAATAAAAATGAAATATTCGGAGCATCCAATCTACTCATCGTAAATTTACTTAATCTTTTTCTGTTGATTTTCTTACTCATAGAAATAATGAATGAAAAATTAAATACTAATTAGATAGTAATGCTTCGAATTTAGGCTTATCCCATCCAACTATTATTTGGCCTTTTATTTCCGTTACTGGAACGCCCATCTGACCAGATTTGTCCATCATTTCCTGGGCTTTAGCTTGGTCTGCCTGTACATCAATCTTTTCATACTTATAGCCTTTCTCATCTAGATAAGACTCTACGTTCTTACAAAATTGACACCATGGTGTAGTATATATTGTTGCGACATTGTTATCTGTGCTTTTATCGTCCATAAATTTTCTCCTTTATTTTACTGGCCTGATGTTGACGTAAATATTATAACAGCTACAACCGCTACGGCTATAACTACAATTATTCCCGTAATTACTAGAATGGTTCTTAATTTACTTTTTTTATTAGTATTAGAGGATTCAGGTTTTTTAACTAGTTGGTCTTTAGCAGGAGCTAGGCTTATATCGTTAATACCCTTCTCGCCCCCTTCGGTGTTTTCAGTGGCAGATTCTTGTCTGGATAGCTTCTTTGGGTCTATGGGCCTTGGTTCACTCTCGACAACCGGTAGTGCGTCTTCGGACTTATTAGCTTGATCGGATGATACCTTCAGACTTACTGCCTTTTCACCATCTTCCTTTGTGAGCTCATTTTCTTCTTTAAGTAGAGGGGAGTCCACAATAGATGGGGCTGTCTTTTTTAGATCTATAACATGGGCACTCGAACCCTCGCGACCTGGATTAGTGGAGTTAGATGGGCTAACACTAACCGCAGCCATACCATCAACACTAGGTTTACCTGGCAGAAAATCACTGCTTTTAGTTTGTTTTTTATCGTCCACTTTTTTCTCCTGATTATTATTATGCTTAGATTCTTATTTTAGACCATATATATTTAGAGGTCAATTTAGGTAATACTACAGTCTAGCCAAATATTTGCTTGCGCAAATTGCTGCCTTTGCTCCCTCTGCAGAGGCTACAATAATTTGCTTCTCTTCTATCTGAGTAATATCACCTGCAGCGAATATGCCCTTGACACTAGTCATATTATTTTTATCTATACGAATCTCACCTTGTCTATTTAACTTTACAAAATTTTCTAAATAGCTAGTAGCTGGTAAGCTTCCTGCCTCAATAAAAACTCCTTCTACATCTATGGTTATTGGTTTTTTATCGACGTGATTTCGTAGGGTAACAGAGCTAACAAATTTATCTCCATTAATGCTAAGCGCCTCACTATCATTGAGTATCCTTACATTATGTGCGGTAGTAACTTTATCAACTAACACTGGGTCGCCCGTTAATTCTTTTGTAATATTGATTATAACTATAGACTTTACAATCTTTGATAAATTTATAGTTGCATCCAAAGCAGAATTACCTCCCCCGATTATGGCAATGTCTTTACCGGAAAATATGGGTCCATCACACCACGAACAATAGCTCACGCCTTTATTCAAATATTTTTTCTCACCTTCTAGGCCCAAGAACCTTGGAACTTTTCCGCCAGCAATAATTACTGTCTTGCTCTTTTCCGACTTATGACCCTCGATTGAAACTGTGAATAATTTATCAGATTTGGTAATAGCTGAAACACCCTTAGTAACTAATCTTAATTCCACAAAATCCTTAAACTTTTCAACGTGTTGTTCAAATCTTTCAACCAATTCAGCTCCAGTTATCATGGTAAAACCAGGGTAGTTCTCTACGTCACTACTCCATGCGGTTTGACCACCGATATCCTTAGTCAGAATTAGGGTTTTTAACTTTTTTCGGGCGGCATATATGCCAGCAGTCATACCTGCGGGACCCCCTCCTATAATAATAGTGTCGTAAATCATATTAATAACTATACTACCTTTGCTTTATAGCTCCTTGGTGCCTTATTAAGTAAAGACACAATTTCATGCTTGTTTAGTAGGCCTGCTTGAGCACCTATAGCCTGCACTACACTCATAGAGTTTGCGCCAGCCCATGCTAAGGCTGTTTCAATGTCCTCACCATTTATTATAGCTGCGGTAAATGTACTTGCGTACGAATCCCCCGCGCCGGTTCTGTCTAGTGGTGGCTTAGGGTCTGGGTATGGTGGCATAAAAACAACCTTGAGCCCATCAGATGCAAAAGCTCCCCTTGGTCCATCTGTAAGCAAAACCACTCTCGGCCCAAGTTGGTGCATTTTTGCTATCAGTTCTTTCTCATCCTTAGATTCTGTGTTCAGAATCTGCTGAAATTCTTCAAGGTTTGCTACAAAGATATTAGTTCTAGCATATATTTTTTGTAACTTATCAACTCCCTGCCTAATTTGAAAAGTACCTGGCTGGAAAGATAGCTTAGTTGTAGGATTTTCGTCTAGGAACTTTGATAGCTCCGAGTGTATTATAGATCCCGACTCCCCGATTGAAGTAAGATATACCCAGCTAGGCTTCTGGTAGGTTCTTATTTCAGGCCATTGATATGGATATTTTTCATGCTTAATTAGGATAGTTCTGTCTGATCCATACCACAATACATAATGATAGTTACTTTTATACCCAAGGTGTGTGTAAATAAACTCGGTTGAAACTCTGTGGCTGTGTAGTGACTGCAGTATGTCTTGACCTACATTATCATCGCCAATGTCTGACATAAATGCAGTATTAAGGCCAATTTCTGCACAGGCCACTGCAGCATTAGCTGCATTCCCCACGCCATTTATTATTATTGCCTCCTTGAATGGTATCTTAGTTCCGTAAGTCATGCACAATAGCGGGTGGCGCTTATTATCATTATCTATTTCAGCTTCAGCTGGTAGAAGTTCTATAAATGCATCTGTGACTACATCACCGATAGATAATATATCAATCTTATCTTTCTTCATTACTTACCTCCATTAAATTATGCTCCGAAATTTTTATCTTTTCTAGGACAGGATTTCTCAGAATTGCTGACCTAGAGCCAATAACTGACATGACGGACTTGGCTTGACTTAGACCAAAATTAATTGCTTTTTTGGCATCCCCATACTTCATAAAGCTATATATATAACCTGCGGCGAATATCGCATCTACCCCTCCGATGTCACTTATATGTTTAGGTGTGTATTTCTGTGCCCTAAATACCAAACCATCATTAATGCAAACAGTATCTCCACTGGTATCATAAATAACTATGTGCCTAGCCCCTTTAGAGTGAAGCTCCAATGCTAATTGTTCCGAAGATGATTCATCGGATAGCAATTTAATTGCTACCGCTCTACTTATAACTACCAACTTTGCCTGCTTCAATAATTTACTCACCGCCCTCTTTGGTAGAGAAATGGGATAGACTAGACTAACCACCAGTTCTACATTACTACTAATTAAATTCTTCAAAGCATAGTATAGTATGGGCTTGGATTTCGGTATGTTGGCTAGATGTACCCATTTGGATTTCGAAATCAGTTCATTAATATCATTCTTAGATATATTATCAAAACACTCATAACTACTAAGTGTGGTGTCATTTTTGCTGATGTTCATTAAGTGGATGGTTGAGTCAGTATGGTATTTTGTAGTTTTGAAGTTAGTTGCGAGGGATATAGATTCTTCATTACATACCATCTCGATGAAATTGGCAGGCATGTCTGAGCCTGTTTTTGTAAATAAAGTTACATCTTCTTGTTGTCGCGCGTAGAGAACTGAAGTCAATAGTCCATCGCCACCAGGCTCCTGAACTATACTCTCAATTGCTGTATTAACACCCTGTTTTAAAACTACGTTATAATTTATTTTAAATAACTTAGAAAGAACATATATATCAATATTTGAAGATCCTAGTACTCCGATTGTTTTAGGCATTTAACTTACTTTCCACTAAGCTCTTTGCCGTATTATGGATTGAAATACTATCTAGTCCGTACTCTTTCCATAGCTCAGCCACTGTTCCGGACTGGCCGAACCTGTTTTGTACGCCAATCCTAAAAACTCTAGTCGGGAGCTTTTCGGATAGTAGTTCAGAGATAGCGCCACCAAGCCCACCAGTAACTTGTGCCTCTTCAATCGTAATAACTACACGTGTTTTGTTTGCACTTTTTAAGATAGTTGTTTCGTCAATGGGTTTTATTGTATGACAATTAATAACTTCAGCTGATATACCCTGCTTACTAAGACTTTCGGCTGCCAGCATAGCTTCATAGACTAATGGGCCGCATGCTACCATAGTAATATCGCTACCTTCAATTAGTAACTGAGCAATACCCAGCCTAAACGGGGTCTTTTCGGTAGTATAAACTGCTGTCTTATCCCTGGCCAGCCTAATGTATGCTGGTTTGTTAGTTTTGGCCAACTGGATAGTAGCCTTTCTAGCCTCAACACTATCAGATGGAACCACTACTACCATATTGGGAAGTACTCTCATCAAGGCTATGTCTTCTAGCATCTGGTGTGTTGCGCCATCGGGACCCACAGAAACTCCAGCATGGGCGCCCACAATTTTTACATTACGATCATTTAGGCAAACCGTAGTACGTATTTGCTCCCAGTTTCTACCTGGAGAAAATCCTGCATAGCTGGTTATGAATGGTTTTTTACCCACGGCAGCAAGCCCGGAAGCCACCGTGACAAGATTCTGCTCAGCCACCCCTATTTCTATAAACCTATCTGGAAAGTTATCTTTAAATTGCTCCATTTGTGTCGATTCCGTCAGGTCAGCGCTGAGTGCTACTATGGATGTATCAGTATGGCCAGACTCTGTTAAGCCTTGGCCAAAACCTTTACGTATCGGTTCTTGCGATATATCACTGGTAAAAATTTTATTATCTAGATGTAGTGCTTTATTTATTTCCATCATTCATGCTCACTCAATATCTTGCCTTTTAGTGTCCTCAACTCATTTAGCGCAATTTTAAGTTGGTCTTTAGCTTTAGGGTCTCCGGGCAAATCTTGTTTACCTGGCGGTATGCCATGCCAACGGTAATCAAACTCCATAAAATCTACACCCTTCCCTGGTACTGTATGAGCAATAATACATGTAGGTTTCTCGAATATAGCCTTTGCCTGGTTAACGGCGCCGCTGATTTCATCGAAATTATGACCATCAATTTCTATAACATGCCAATTGAAAGACTGGTATTTCATGGCAAGGGGTTCAAGCGGCATAATATCTTCGGTGTACCCATCTATCTGGATATTATTCCTGTCAATTATTGCGGTAAGGTTTCTCAGTCTATTTTTGCCAGCAAACATAATAGCTTCCCAAGTATTGCCTTCTTGGTGCTCCCCATCACTAGTAAGACAGAAAACATGTTGGTTCTTCTGACCGTCCATATTGAGGCCATAGGCCATGCCTGAGGCCTGACTCAAGCCCGACCCTAAAGGGCCGCTAGTACTTTCTAGGCCAGGCAGGCGCACTCTCTCTGGGTGACCCTGCAATCTAGTTCCAAATTTCCTGAGAGTCTTAAGTTCCTCTCTAGTAAAATATCCAGCGTGAGCCATTGAAACATAAAGGACTGGATTGATATGGCCATTACTAAGAACTAACCGGTCCCTTTGGTCCCATTCAGGTTTTTTTGGATCGTAATTCATTAATCCACCAAAATAAAGAGCAGTAAATATGTCTGACATGCCCAAAGGACCTGCGCTATGTCCGCTGCCCGCATGTGCTAGCATCCTTAATATATCCTGACGAATATTGTCAGCCTTTAATTCAAGTTCTTTATGGCTTAATACCTTCATATGACTTTCTCTAATAACGCAGAGTAGGCACTTAGATAATCCATCTCGGGATTATCAAATAAGAATGAATTTACATTGATAACGTCAAAATTTGCCTTAGCAATTAAGCCTATCGTCTTGTCGTTTACTCCGCCATCTAGGCCAATTTCCATACTTGGCACCAAGGATCTTACCTGTTTAACTTTTTCCAAAACACTCTTCTGAAATTTAGTGCCCGCAAAACCCGCAGGATAGCCCATGATCTGAACATAACTAACACTGGGTAGGATATTTTTTATAGTATCGACTGATGTTTCTGGATTAATAGATATTCCAGCTCTAAAACCATTTTTTGTAATAATCTCAAGAGCGCCCACTACGTCACCGGGGCTTTCGTATTGAACAATGACTATATGGGGATTAAGACTAACGCACTCTCTTGCGTACCAAACTGGATCTTCAACCATAAGATGCATATCCATCTTATTGTCAATTTGCTTTTGGATATCACGGGGTGAAATAGTTTGATTATCAACATATTTTCCATCAATAATATCTATATGAAAACGATTAGTGAGTTGTCTGGCTTTTCGTAGTGTCGAGTTATATTCCTCCACTGTTCTAACTAATAATGCGGGGACTATCTTAGCCATTGTTTTCATCCTCTATTTCTCTTATTTCTTCTATTCTTCTTACATGTCGATCTTGTTTAGAAAACTGTGTTGTCAAAAAGGTCTTGGATATTTCATACATTTCATCAAGGCTCAATTCCCCGCTTGGTAGACTCAACACATTACTATCGTTATCTCTTCGAGTTTCTTCGGCAATATGTTTATTCCATACTAAGGCAGCACGTACCCCATCTACCTTATTTGCTGCAATCTCCATACCTTGACCACTTTTACAAACTAATATTCCTAGACTTCCTTCTTCATTAGTCACTGAATTAGCCACCCTCTGAGCAAAAATAGGGTAGTCATCTCCTGGATTTAAATCTTCAGGACCCAAGTCAATCACTGAAAAATCCCTGCTAAGTTTCTCAGCTAATTCTTGTTTTTTAATAAATCCCGCATGATCTGATGCGATATATATGTTCATAAACTACCCCTTATTATTTACTCCGACCATTTGCACCATCTCTATAAGTCGATTCGAATAACCCCATTCGTTATCGTACCAAGCCACAACCTTACAGAGGTTGCCCCCTACGACCTTAGTTAAACCTAGATCTACTATGCTACTGTGTGGATCGCCTATAAAATCTCGACTAACTAACTGATCCTCGGTGTAATCTACAATGTCCTTGTGGCTACTCTTAACAGCTTTTTTTATAATTGAGTTTATTTCCTCTACCGTAGTCGGACGATTTGAAATAAAAGTGATATCACTAAGTGAAACTACCGGCGTTGGTACACGTATACTTAAGCCATCAAAATTATCCTGTAGCTCTGGAACAGTTAATGCTGCTGCAATGGCAGCCCCAGTAGTTGTTGGTACAATATTCTCTGCCGCATTTCTGGCTTCTCTCAAATCCTTATTAGGTGCATCCTGAAGCGCCTGACTAGCTGTATAGCTATGTATTGTAGTCATTAAAGACTTCTCGACACCAATTTCCTTAGCCAATATTGCCATTACTGGGGCTATGCAATTAGTCGTGCAAGATGCATTAGAAATAGTCTTTTGGTCGTCTTTTAATAAGTGGTGGTTTGCTCCTATCACGAAGGTATCATCCTTCTCATGACCCTCATCATCGTGTTTTTCTGGAGCCGAAAGAACTACCTTCTTGGCACCAGCCTTAATGTGCATCTCCATACCTTCTCTTGTCGTAAAAAAGCCAGTACACTCAATAACCACATCTATATCAAGCTCTTGCCAGGGTAATCTAGTTGGGTCTTTCTCGGCGAAAACAGCAATCTTTTTGCCTTCTACGATGATATTTTTTTCATCACTAGTGACCTTCTTGTTATAGTGTCCGTAGTTACTATCGTGGCGGAGCAGGTGCGCAAGCGTAGCATTATCTGTGAGGTCATTAATGGCTACAATATCGATATCATGTTTAATAAAAGCTATTTTAAAAGCATTTCTACCAATCCTGCCAAATCCATTTATAGCTACTCTTATTTTACTCATACTAAAATACTCCTTGATAATAGTTATGCTTATATTGTATCTAATAAACAGATTAGTAACAAGGATTAATTATTTTTTAGGGTTATGCTATTTTATCTTGCTATGTGGCATGCAAACATTATTCTTACAATCCTCACCATTAATAAGTGCGATTATATCTTCCTTGTCGTGGGCTCCGCAAAGTGCTTGATTAGTTTTGGTATTAACAAAAGCTGGTACTGCCGAAAAGCCGCCACAAGCTTCACTTATTATTGATTCATATTTCTTCATAACCTCTTGATTGTCTGCATCATTCCATACTTCAAGCTTCTTTATTTCTATTCCTTTTTCTTTCTCGATATTCTCAATAACTGGCTTCATAGCAATACAGTGAGGACATGTTTCTCCGAAAAATTCTATTATGTTATGATTTTTTTTGGTCATTATATTCTCCTTTGTTGTTATGTATGAAGTATAGCACGCTTGTTGTAGTAAAAATTAGTGTAGACGTAGCTGCAGAAAGCAGGCAATACTGACAAAAAGCATGGAGTATTATAGCCTGAATAAATAAGAGGTATAGTGTAGACATAAATCCAATGACACCCCAAAGACTAAACCATACATGATACTCTTTGTTCTGTACAAAAAAAATACTCGTCGCAAGAACTCCTAGATAGAAAATAATACCGAATACTGCAATTGGAATTCCAAAAAATTCTGAATAGCTGCTTCTTAGAACAGTTTCGCACCCGTGCGTAAGACTGCATAGCACTAAGGCATTTGTGTAGTGGGTTACAGTAAGAAATAAGGAGTCAACCAGACCGGCTACTGATAGAAGTCCCGCTGCAACGAGTAGTGGCCTACTGAGATTGCGATATTGCTTGATCGATTGCATTTTTGAAATCCTCAAAACTCTTTGGCTGCTGGAGTACACCGTTTATAAGAAATGAGGGGGTGCCAGGCAGTCCGAGCTGGTCTCCGATTGCTACATCATTTTTAATAAGATTCCTGACTTTATCAGATTCTCTGTCCTTCTTCCAGGTATCTACATTTAAGCCGATCTGGCTTGCGTACTTTTCAAAAACAGAGTTCGGGTCATTTGAATTAGACCAATCTGCCTGGTGATCATAGACCATATTGTGCATTTCCCAGAATTTACCCTGAAGACTAGCTGACTCTACGGCTTGGGCAGCGGCTTGGGCATTTTTATGCATCTTTAGTGGGTAATTTTTAAATACAAAGAGTACCTTGTTACTATACTGAGGAATGATTGTGTCTTTGATGTATGGATGCCATAACCCACAAGACGGGCACTGGTAGTCACCAAACTCAGTGATAACAACCTTACTGTTGGGATCACCCACACTACCACCATTTTTAAGTGCTGTAATATCTACCTTACCTTTAGTCTGGGTCTGGGTCTGAGCCGGTTGAGAATCAGGACTAACTAAAGCTCGTACTACAAACCCAACAACTATTAATATAACCAAGACTATAAGTATAGTAGGTAAGTATTTCTTGAGAGATGACTTTTTCATAAGACTTATTGTATCAAGTACTTATAAATGTTGCTACCTAAATAGCTATTTGAGCTTAGCCTTCACCTCTACGAAAGTTTCTACCTTGCGAGTTTTTGGATCAAATTTTTTCAACTCTAATTTATCCACAGTATTCTTAGGATTTTTTCGGGTAAAATATCTGCTTCCTGTAGACTTATTTTTTAGTATTACAATTTGTTCTTGGGTTTTCTTCGACATAATGAAAGTTATTTTACCTTATATTATATTATATTTCAAGGGTTATACTGATTGGGCAGTGATCAGAGCCAAGTTGCTTTTTGTATATTTCAGCAGTTTTGACGTGACTACTGATGCTCTTAGATACCAATATGTAATCTATTCTCCACCCCACATTGTTAGCCCGGGCATTACCCCAATGCGACCACCAGGTATAATATCCATTACCTTCATGAAATAGCCTAAAACTATCAACAAATCCAGAACTTATGAAATTAGAGAAGCCCTCTCTTTCCTCGATAGTAAAACCCTTTCTGCCAATATTTGGTTTTGGTCTAGCCAGATCTTCTTCTGTATGTGCTACGTTGAGGTCGCCACAAAAAACTACAGGTTTCACAGACTCTAGGTCCTTACAGTACTCCAAAAAAGCCGGATCCCAGTGTTTGTGCCGAAGTGGTATACGAGCTAAATCATCTTTGGAGTTTGGTGTGTAAACCGTAACAAGATAAAAATCTTCGTACTCAGCCATCATTACCCTACCTTCTTCATTGGGGTGTCCGTATTGGTCCTCCATATCGTATTTATCCACAATTTTTTGAGGTAAGCCATTAACAACCTGTATGGGTTTAATTTTTGAGAATATAGCGGTACCACTATAGCCTGGCCTAGAAGCAGAATTCCAATATTCATCATAGTCAGGTAGGACTATGTCGACCTGATCACGCTTGGCTTTCGTCTCTTGTATACAAATTATATCTGGGTCGTAATTTTTTATAAAGCTCTGGAGTTCGCCTTTTTTTATAACAGCCCTAATTCCATTAACATTCCAAGAAAATAATTTGATTTTACTCATAGTAGGATTATAACAGATAGAACGCTAATAATTACCTGGACATAATGCATATACGCAAATGTTTAAAATTTCAAATAGACACATAATAACCGCCGTGGACTAAATCAATTAATTCTATATAAAATAACAGACATTATTACTAGTACAACTAAGCTATTTGAAACATCTATGGCTAGCAGTTTCATGGGTCTCTTCTCCGATATAAATTCACCAACAGCATATGTAGCTACAAATCCTAGCCAAAGCCATATAGCTAACTTGATGGCACTAATATAATCTAGAGGATTGGATATTATAATAAAACGCTTGAGCACCAAAGCTGTAATAAAAATTACTAAAAGCATTATTAACAAGTTAACGGGTGACTTTAAGTCTTCGGTATTTTTTAGCTTCGCTAAGTTACGCCATTCTTTTCCGAAAAGATAATCTGAGTACCACAGTGCTGACACAATGATACCTGCCGACGAGGATAGCAATATACTGAGCCAATTATTTATTATAAATCCAATCATATAATTCAATCTCCATTGTTTTAATTACCAATAATATTATCTTTTAAGCATAGCCAAAATGCAAACTAAAGTTTGGCTATCTTACCACCATGGGCCCTTAATGCATTTATAATAACTGCGACATCAACTAATTCCTGGAGAAGTGCGCCATACAGCGGGGAAATGTCACCTAAGCTAGCGAAAATCATGAGAATTATACTCAAACCAATTCCTATGAAAATGCTTTGTTTGGCTATATTAACACTTCGCTTTGCGATAGACACGGCGTCTGCAACCCTGCTAATGTCATCCAGCATAATTACTACATCAGCAGATTCAGATGCAGCTGTTGAACCTTTTGCGCCTAGGGCTATCCCCACATCAGAAGCCGCTAGGACCGGAGCGTCATTAACCCCATCACCAACCATACCAATAACTTCACCCCTCTTAGAATGATCTTTTATAATATCTAATTTATCGGCTGGTAATAGGCTTGCATGAATATCAGTTATACCAATCTTTTGGGCAATAGTTCTTGCCACAGATAGTTTATCTCCAGTTAGTATGAGAGTTTTTGTAATCCCTAGGCTGCGAAGTTTGCTTAAGGTGGATGAGGCATTGGTTCGAACCGGGTCAGATAATTCAATTACTCCGAGGAATTTTTTATTCCTGGCAACGTAAATAGCTGTAGCTTCAATATTTTTTAATGAGGCAGGTATCGTTGTACCATTGTTTTTTAGAAAATCTAGTTTACCTATATATACATCGTCCGCATTAACAACTGCTCGAATCCCTCCCCCCAGAATCTCATGAAGTTGAGTTGTCTTATGAAGCTTCAGTTTCTGTCTTCTAGCTTCATTAACAACTATTCCTGCGAGCGCATGAGTGCTCTCTACCTCCAGAGAGGCAGCTAATGAAAGTAGTTGTTTTTTTGTTATTCCATATGGTGTTATGGCTGTAATTGTTGGCTTATTTTGAGTGAGAGTCCCAGTCTTATCAAACGCTAGAGCCTGAAGTATGGCTAATTTTTCTAAACTTACCCCATCCTTAATGATTATTCCGTCTCGCGCCGCCCTGCTCATACCTGACACTATAGCTACTGGTGTAGCTATAAGTAAGGGGCAGGGGGTGGCCACAACTAATACAGAGAGTGCTCTTATTGGGTCTCCGGAAAGTAGCCACGCAGCGGCAGATAGCCCGAATGCTATTAATGTGAAGGGAATACTATATGCATCTGCCAACCTAACCATCGGCGACTTAGAGGAAGCGGCGGACTTAACTAACAGTACTATCTGCTCATATTGCGATTTAGCACTGCTTCGGAGAGCTCTTATCTCGACAGGTGAATCTTGGTTAATAGTACCAGACAAAATTTCATCATTCTTCTTTTTATCTAAGGGCATACTCTCGCCCGTGATTGCAGATTCATCAAAACTACTCTGACCTTTTATAATTACGGCATCGACAGGGACTGTTTCTCCTGGCTTAACAAGCAAGACATCCCTGGGCTCAACCTTATCAACTGAAACATTTATAAAATCTCCGCCTCTCAAAACGTGTGCTATACGGGGGGCTCGCCTCAGTAAACTACTGAGTTCTTTCTGCGCCCTGGCCTTAGCGTACTGTTCAAGTGCAGCTCCACCAGTAAACATTAGTAGTATCACGCCTGCTGCGGCGTATTCCTTGAGCACCAAGGAGGCTAGTATAGCAACGACGGCAATTAGATCTACGCCGAATTTTTTGCTCAGAAGGTCTTTTACTATCGATACTATCTCTGGTATTATGCCGATTCCGCACAGCACAATTAGAATCCACTCACTAGCCCTAACGTATCCAGTAAGGTACAGGGAAAAGCTAATAGCCAAACCTAGGCTTACAAAACTTAGCCAGCCGTAATTCTTTATAAAACTATTTTTTAAATTTATCATATAGTTATTATACATTAAGCTATTGCTTACTACCCTAGCAGTATTATTGACTCAACGTATATTTCCTGATAAGATTGTAATTCTTCTAGTCTAGGAATGGAGAAAATTGGTTTCAAAACCAGTAAAAAGCGCTAGTACCGCGTTTAGTACCTTGCGTCATATTGCTCATCTTTTTATTCCTAACGGAAAAAAGAGTGCCAGAACTGCAGAGCAGAATGTTTACCAGATGTACAGGTTTGAGCAAAGTAGGCTCGACATAGTCGATATACACCTCAAGAGGGCTGGGTACTAAATATTCACACCCGTATCTTTATGAGATACGGGTTTTTTTATTCCTAAATATTTTCGACCAAAGTATATATCCAGTTCCTAGCGATGCTAAAATTTGCTGGACTATTGCGCCAATAAAACCTACGAGCACGGCCAGTAGCGTTGCTGTATTATCTAACTTTTCGAGACTGAAGAAGTTTGCTAGAGTAGTTACGTTAAGTATAAATAAAACTAATAATGCAACGATGGCGTAAAACAGCCAGATAAGTAATTGTTGGCCAATATTTTTATCAACTCGCAAGGCTGTAGGTATGATACTAATTGTAAAAATACTCATGATAAAGAAACTGATATAGGCAAACATTTGGGAGGCGCTAGTATCTAGTCCTGCATAACTAACTGCAAAGGCATACGCCGCTAGGGTAAAAATAGAAATAATTATTGAGTTAAGCACAGAGAATGGCAGAGTCCTGACTAAAAAACTATCTTCTTTTATACTTCTACCTCGGTGCCGCGGCCAAGCGGTCCAGAGTGCTAACGGAAAGGCCACAATAAATAGATTAAGTAGGGTTATATTTCTTGGGGAAAAGGGATAATTGATATTAAGTAGAGTCGATCCAAGAACGAGCAGTACTCCAGTCCAGACCCTGCTGAAAAACAAACTGGCAATCATTTCCAGGGTAGTAATTAGACTGTCAGATAATTTTACGCCGTCAGGGACAGATGAGAATGAATTATTTAAAAGAACTGCGTCCGCTATCTGTCGACTTGCTGGGGCTCCGGCAAACATAGCTATCCCTATATCAGCTTGCTTTATAGCTAAAGCATCATTCGCACCATCCCCTATCATCGCAGTTAAGTGGTTAGCCGACTGGCATGCCTTAACGATTCTTTCTTTCTGATTCGGTAATATTCTCGCGAAGATTGGTCTACTATAGATAACCTCTACTAACTCCTGATCATCTAGCATATCTAGAGCCTTACCAGTAACAACCTTACCGCCATGTATTATTCCAGCTTGTTCGGCAATTGCACTAACTGTTTTTGAATTATCTCCAGATATAACTACCACCTGAACTCCTCTTTCCTGTAGAAAGCTTATAGTTTTTTTAACGCCTTGCTTAAGTGGGTTATCAAGAACAACTAGGCCGACAACCCTAAGGGATTTGAAGCTTTTTATGTCGTTGAGCTCGCCCGATTTAGCCATTCCGATAAATAAAACTCTTTTTGCTTGATTGGAATATTCAGAAACATTATCAATCACCCATTTTTTTTCTTCATGACTAAGTAAATTTAAAAAGTTATCGCCTGCCCCAACGACAATAATTGAACTATCTTTCTGTATCCTCGCAGCTCCATATTTGCGAGTAGACGAAAAGCTTAGCTTTTCACTTACTGACAAGCCCTTGAAGCTTGAGAAGGCAGCTAGGAGTGACTTAGTGGTTGTAGTTGGCGCCGTCTCACTAGTCAGATAGGTATTAACTAGTATCCCAAGTTTTTTAGACTCGGGGTTGTCCAAATAAAGCAGAGTTTGGCTATATGTAGGATCATTCTCGGTCAGGGTACCTGTCTTATCTATACATACTACAGACATTCTACCCAAGCTCTCTATCGCATTAACCTGCTGAAGTAATACTTTTTTAGTTGCTATTCTAATTGCTCCATATACAAAAAAGGCTGTACTAGCTAGTAGCAGCCCCTCGGGTATTATTGTAGCCGCAACTGATGCTATCTGAATTATTGCAGACCTAAAACTATCTCCAGATAAGGCCCCCCTAATTAAGATAATTACAGAAAGTCCGGCCAGTATTAAAACCATTAGCTGGATAAATCTTAGAATACTACTTTGAATTGGTGAAAGAGATTTTTTATAAAGCTTAAGGTCCTCGGTCATGGTATACATATAGCTTTCGTTGGCTCTCTTTATAGTCCTCAATTCTACTGCGCCCGCAACAATAATACTGCCTGCAAGCATCTTATCGCCTTGTTTCTTTTCGATGTTGATGGATTCACCTGTTAAAATTGCCTCATTACACTCGCAACCTTCTGAAGATATAACCTCCCCGTCAATCGGTACCTGATCTCCTAGCTTAAGATAAACAATGTCACCTAATTCTATTTCTTCAGAGTATTTTTTTACTTCTTCACCGGCACAGGACACCGAATAAAGCTCAGCTGCAGTAGCCTGCAACCTTTCTAAGGCAATCCTAGATCTAAATTCCTGGACGATACCAACTATAATATTAATTACAATTACGCCACCAAGGAATGCACCATCCCTAGTATCTCCAAGATACATCAAGAGAAGGGACAGTCCGCCAATAATTATAACGACCAGAGACAGAATATTTCTTCTTAATATTGGACCTACGTCCTTTATGACAGCGGTGGCTATAGATTTTTTCATATCTATAATTGTACTACTCTTACAGCTTCTTAGAAACTTATGATTCTTGAAATAAAAAAACCCTGACTGTGCCAGGGCTAGTGAACTTCGCTTTCTATAAGACTGCTTATAGTGTCATCCACCATATCACTAATTTTAGATACATCATCTACTCCGAGATGATCCCTAAATAGAGATGTGAGTAACCGATTCAGGCCCACTTCAGTCTCTGTAATAGTTACGGACTTTGATGAGCTATCAATGAATCCTGATTCATCGATCCTTTTAGTACTGAAAATTAATTTTGTTTTGTGAAGAAGGTCTACAGCTTCAAAAAAGGTCAGGTACTCAGTATCAAAGCATGCTAAACGGTAGTGCTCAATACTCATCATGATGAAAACTTCATGCTTTGCAGACCATTCAACCTTATAGCAATCTTCCCTATGAAAAAGCACTGAACAAGCTCCTTTTGTCTGAAGATGCTAGGTACAATATCTAATGAATAATTATGGTACCAAATACATAAAAAAACAAGCTTAGCTTGTATTTATAGCAATGGCAGTGGATGCATATTATACTTATTGGGTGATTAAAAAATTTATCAAAAGCCAAAAAAATGAAAGTAGATCAAGTTTCGCTGAAAATCTAGCGTTATATTTTGCGCTTCCGGTCGGTGGATTTACGGCGCTAATATGGCTAATCATATTTTACATAAATAATGGTGATGTGAGACTTTCCGGCTGGCCCTCGATAGGTGGAGCGGCAATGATAGATGCGGGTGTAATAACTTTTCTGGGTTTTATTTTCGGTTTCTTGATGGGCCAGAGATACTCAGGTGGTATTGATAAGTTAGACTTAAAAAAGCCTAAGCTATTATTCAATTGCGTTACACTTTCGACAGCTTACACTATAATTTCTTTAGTTCTGACTGCTATAGCTATATACGCTTTTAACGAGGCCTTCAAGGGAATTGTGATGCCCGACCTATCATCTTCTATAATTGTTGGTATATTTTCAGCCCTCACCGTATATATCGTAATTAACACCTCAGTCGATCTCAAGACTACAGGCGTGGTAAATGCACTCATCTTATTTATAGTAGGTGGTACCTATATAAGTATGGTAACAACCAATAACCCCCAATGGTGGCAGGTAAATTTCTCTAGTCTTGGAGCAACCAGTGCTCGCTCAGCCATACCCTTCAATGTCACGATGATACTGTCTGGCTTTCTTCTGCTCTGCCTTGCAGACTATATGCTTAGTGACCTAAAGGTAATTATAAAGGGCCGAAAAAGTAGTGCCACATATAAAACTAGGGTTGTAAATGTACTTTTTGTACTGATAAGTTTAAGCTTAACCGGTGTAGGACTATTTCCTTGGAATGTATACCCGTCACTACATAATATTTCTGCTTATAACCTAATCTGCAGTTTTAGTATCATAGTGATTGGCCTAAGATGGTTTATTCCAAGTCTAAGCAAGACTTTCATGGTTAATTCATATGTATTATTAGGATCTCTCTTTGCTAGTTTTGCACTCTGGAGACCCCTAGGCTACTTTAACCAGACTGCATTCGAACTAATAGCCTTTAGCCTTACATTTACTTGGTTGGTACTTTTTTTACGTAATATTAGTAATATGAAAGACTATAGCCTCAAGTCAAATAAACTTGCCTAGGCTATTACATAAGGGTTATACTAATTATGTAAATAATTAAGGAGAAAAAAATGGAAAATGTAGTAGCACAACCAACTAAAAGCTCATTAGCTCTAAGGGGTATTGCAAACATATTATTAGGTTTAATAGCGATTACTTGGCCAGGGTTAACACTTTATATATTAGTTGTAGTTTTTGCGATAAACATTATAGCTGTCGGCACGATAGAGGTATTTAGACCTATGGTAGAAAAAACATCTCACGCGGTATTGACGGTACTACTAGGAATACTAGGCATACTAGTAGGATTTTACCTCTTGGGTCGCCCAGTATTAACTGCTGACCTACTTGGTTTGATCGTAGCTTTCTGGGCGCTACTATTTGGTATCTCAGACTTAATGATCGGCCTAGGAAGCAAGGGTGTTGAGGGTGGCTACAGAACTCTCTTCGTGATTGTAGGGCTTATATCCGTACTTTTCGGAATCTACCTTCTATTCTATCCGGTAGTAACATTAGTTAGCTTTATATGGGTACTTGGTGTTTACGCATTCGTCACTGGTGCTATGTATGTGCTTGCTAGTCTATTCATGGACGTTCCTAAGAAATCAAAAAAATAATCTAAATTTGATTATCTAAAAAATACACCTAGGTGTATTTTTTAGTATATATTTGCGAATATATCAAGATAGCTTTACAATAATATTATTAACATAAGAGGTAAAAATGTATCTTGAGTTCGTAAACACACCCACTAGAAGTGCTATAGCCTGGCGCGGAATAGCCAATGCATTATTGGGTATCATAATTCTAGTATGGCCGGTTGCAACAGTTTATGTAGTGGTTCTATTCTTTGCACTTAACTTAATAAGTGTAGGGCTTTATTCAATATTTGAACCACTTTTTGATAGAACCAATCCACACTCCATTATGGATATAATTATTGGGGTACTTAGCGTAGTTTTTGGGCTATATCTCATAATAAAACCAGAGTTTGCGGCTGGCATTATTGCTGTAGTGCTAGCGTTATGGGCAATACTTTTTGGGGTATTAGATATTATCCTAGCCAGTAAGGCTAGGAAGTTAAAACTTGAATTTGGTTGGCTATTTGCTTTTACAGGCGTGATATCTCTACTATTCGGTCTATATTTAATACTCTTCCCTGTAGCCGGAATTCTTAATATTACTTGGCTGGTAGGTCTCTACGCACTAGTGATAGGAATTATGCTATTACTATCTAGTATACTAATGAAGTCTACTAATAAAGGAGTTGGTAATGGTAAAAAATAATAAAACAGAATCAAAAGCTGAGCTCGAGAAGAAGATAGCTGACCTTGAATACAAACTTAAAAGTTCGGATAAACAAATGAGTAAGGGCAGTGCATTCGTAACTGCCATACTGGTTTTTTTAACTGCCTTAATTTTCTGTCTTTCCATAATTTCGTTCTGGATTCGTCAAACTATTTTCGATACAAATACATGGGTTAATAAAACCAGCGCTATTGTAGCTAACAATGCGGTGCAGCAAGATATTTCGACAGCAAGTACTCAAGCAATATTTAAAGCTGTGAATGTTGATCAATACGTAAGTGATCTTTTGCCTGATAAAGCCAAGCCCCTTGCGAGCCCTATAAGTAGCTCAATAAAGTCCTTTACCGTGGACCAAGTAACTAAATTACTAGGATCGTCTAAGTTCTTGGGTTTCTGGAAAGATGCAAATAAACAAGCACATAGCGCTTTGATAAAGACAATCAAAACAGCAAACAGCAAATCCCAAGAATCTGCTACGGGCGAGGTTGTTTACATACAAAAAGATAAAGTAATGCTTAATATAGCACCCGTTCTAGATAATATTAAAGGTTCACTAGCATCATCAGGTCTAGGATTTGTGAATAATATAAATGTATCTAGTTTAAATATTAGAATCGAGATAGCAGCTGTAAATAACCTTCCATTAATTCTATTTATAGCTAACACAATAAATTCTTTATCAATATGGCTGCCGTTTATAGCTCTAGCCCTTGTCCTAATTACGTTGTGGCAATCAAGGAACAGAAGAAAGCCGATACTTAAGATTGCTTATGTAAGTTCTAGCTTACTTTTAATGCTCATCATTGTTATAAGTGTTGGTGATTATCTGTTTGTATCAAATGTAACCCATCAAATTTCAGCAATAAGCTCAGCTAGCGCTCAGGTTATGTATAGTACTATCACGAACGACCTAATGAGCTACTTACAGACAGCCCTAACTGTAATGATTATTGTAGCTATATTTGCTTACTTAACTGGCGAATCAGTGCCTGCACTAAGGGTGAAGAATGAAATTAGTTCACTCACAAAGGGTCTCGCAAAGACTCCTGTGTATAGATGGCTAAGTGGACACGGTGATGTAATAATAACTGCCAGTATACTTATATCAGCATTCTTCATATTTGTAGCTCCAATAAAAAATACAGCCTTCATAATTACCTTGGCGGTCTTAGCTGGATTAATCTGCCTTTTATTGATTGCAATAAAAAATAAAAAATAAAACAATCATAATATGAAAAAACACTCCAAATACCTTGGTATATATATGGTTACTATGGAGTGGTTATTATTAATATTTCTTTATACCAAATTACCGAACCAGCTATCATTGAGTGCTGCCCTTAGTAGCTTTCTAGCAATAAAAGAAACGCATATATTATTCATATTGGGATTTATGTTAGTTTCAGCAACCTTTTTTTTATTTGTTAACTTTCATTTAAAATACCAGATAGCAACTCCTACTGAATTATTTAATATATCTTTATTATTTCTAGTGATAGCGCTATTTGCCCCCTATACGACTAGCTGGGGTTACCCATTGCACGCATTAGGGGCAGTGATGTTTTCTGCATTTTTCTATCTAGGTATTTTTTATATGGGTATTAAAAGTAGCGATAAAACTGTTAAGATAATAAATTTTAGTTTGACATCATTAGTCTTAATAATAGTCCTATTTTTATTTTTAACTGTGGGGCGCAACGACATACTTATTTATGAGGCTTCAATAGGTTTAATAGGACAAATATGGATAATAATAATTTCAATATATAGTATAAAAATTGACAGACAGTAAACAAAATACACAATTATTTATTTGGTTTTTAAAAGTGATTTAACTGGCTCAATACTAATAACCTGGTTGCCCGTCGGTTTAGTAGTAATACAATACTGAAATCATTGTGATAAGTATTATCACCTGTCCTACCAAATCTATTAAGATTAGTTTTTTTGAAACTTTCTCAAAAATTCCACCTACCACAACATACGTAACCATAAAGCCAACCCATATCCATACAGAAAGCTTGATTGCATCAAATAATGTCTGGGGGTTAGTGATAACCAAGACTCTTTTTAGCACAACAGCAGTTAAAAGAATCATCGATAGAGCGATTAGATAATTACTAATTGAGATACTCTTGATATCTTTAGATTCTACGCCAGCTTCTTTTTGCCATATTTTTCCTAAAACTAGTGGTGAATGCCAAACTACTGCAACGATAACCGCAAAGAACGAGGCCAAAATAATCCCGAAATAATTAGTAATTACAAAATTTAACATAAAACTCCTTTATTTAATAAGATAAGTATGACCGAAATTGATTTATTAAACAAGGTTATTTTATTGTTTACTGTGGGGTGCAACGACATACTTATTTATGAGTCCCAATAGGTTTAATAGGACAAATACGGATAATAATAATTTCAATATGTAGTATAAAAGTTAAAGGACTGCATATCTTTTATCTATTTTATTTTTCAAAGTCACGATATACCTCTTAAGTTCTTATGCTAAATATAATAGCATAATAGCTGTAAATTTGTACAAAAAAAGGACTTAAAAAATCCTTAGCATGCTGGCTGGGACGGTAGGATTCGAACCTACGATCTCCTGAGCCAGAATCAGGCGCCTTACCACTTGGCCACGTCCCATTATAAAGTTAGTCTAGCATTTTAGAGTCTTTTCTTCCAGTTAAAATCCTATCAAATCTGGCCTGGAGTCTTCGGTCTTTTTAACCGATTCAGACCTTCGCCACTTTTCTATTTCTGCATGGTTTCCACTTTTTAAAACACCTGGGACCTTCATTCCCTCAAACTCTTCGGGTCTAGTATAGTGAGGATATTCAAGCAGCCCCCTAGAGAATGACTCATCCTTATTAGACCGCTCATCTCCCAAAACACCAGGAATCAACCTTACTACACTGTCTACTATAGCCATGGCTGGTATTTCTCCTCCAGTAAGTATGAAGTCTCCCATTGAAATTTCATGATCCACAATACTAAGTATTCTCTCATCGAAACCTTCATAGTGGCCACACAAAATAATAATATTTTTACCACTACTTAACTTACTTGCAACATGCTGGGAATATTTTTTACCCCGCGGGGTCATCATAATAACTAACGCCCCTGGATCTTCTTTCTTTATGCTCTCAACAGCTTCAAATATTGGTTCGCAACGCAAAACCATACCCGCACCACCACCATAAGGGGTGTCGTCAACAGTTTTTCTAGGGCCAATACCAAAATCCCTTAAATCTACTAAATTAAATTCTACTAAACCTTCTTGCTGCGCTTTTTTGAGCATAGATGTATTTAAGACAGGCCCAAACATACCAGTAAATAGTGTTATAATACTAATCTTTTTCATATTTAATTCACAAATAGATTTCTAAATATCTGTGTCAAGGTCTTCAATACCCTCTCGCGCTTTGGCCTTTATGGCTTCAGACTTACTAGTGTCTATTTCTGATATCCTATCCGATGTGTCGACTGCCTTAGAATCTGTATTCTCTTCTCTAGTAGTTGAATCGTGAGTCGACCCTTCTGGCTCGGTAATCTTCAAATTATACCGCTCATCATCCTTAGCACCTAGCACACGAAGAAGAGTGCGGATAGATTTAGCGGTTGCCCCCTCCTTGCCAATTACTTTCCCCATGTCTTCTGGGTCGACAGTTAGCTCTAGTAAGACGCCTCTATCGTCCACAGTACGTTTTATCTGCACCTTTTCTGGCTTATCCACTAAGGCCTTAATAACATACTCAACAAATACCTGGTCTTTTTCTAACTCTGACATACTGAAAATCTCCTTTGTTAATGTTACTTAAACAATTTTATTATACAGTCTATATATATTTTTTGTAGTTGTTTGAGAGCTACTAGTTCTATTGTTGATCTTTGTTGGTTTCTTCAACAGCTTTTGCAACTTCTTCAGTTGATTCAGCAGCTTCCTCTTGAACTGCTTCTTCCTTAGCAGTTCCAGCTTCGGCTTTAATTTCTTCAGCCTTAACCTCTGCAGCCTCTGCTGCATCACTTGCTACTTCTGCAGTGGCATTTTCTTCTTTTTCTTCTTCCGCTCTCTTAGGCTTCTTGTTTCTATCATGAGTCTTGGCCCACTTAGGCAACTCAATCTTTTCATTATTTAACAGTCTTAGAACTCGGTCTGAAGCCTGTGCGCCATTATCTAAGTACTTAGAAATTTCTTCTTTGTTAAGTTTTATTTCTTTGGTATGTGGATTGTATGACCCTAGAATAGCTAAAAACTTGCCTGTTGCTGCTCGTCTTTTATCGGCTGCTACAATTCTATAAGTTGGATATTTGTGTCGCCCATGTCGGGCCAGTCGAATAACTACCATTTTTTCCTTACTTTAAATAATTAAGGCGGTGTAAACCGCAAAACTAATATGCCCTATTTTACCTGTAAAATACCCATCTTGTCAACAGGTTTAGATACGTCTAGCTTTTCACTAGCTCATTAGCTTGTTCTAACGCAATTTGTAGCACCTCACTATCCCCCTTCGCCCCTGCCGTAATACCATACAGGTTTGAAGCAGCCTGCATGGTTTCATGATTGTGGGTTATGATGATTACCTGGCTTTTTATTGCTAGTTCTTTGAGAATATCGCAAAATTTAGTTGAATTCTCATCGTCGAGAGCGGCATCTACTTCATCTAGAACAATAAACGGAGTTGGATTGCAGTATAGAATTGCTGCAATTAATGCGACTGATGCCATAGCCTTTTCTCCACCAGATAAAAGATCTATGCTTTTATTCCTTTTACCTCCCGGGTTGGCATATATTTCTATACCATAATCATTATTGTCATCACTAGACAAACTTATATCTGCTCTACCGTTAGGAAATAATTTTTCAAAATATTTACTAAATAATTTGTTTAAGTTCGCAAATGACTTATCAAACTTATAGCCTATATCGCTTTGTAGCTTTTCTAATAATTTACTTGCGTCCTGAATAGCACTGCCGAGATCATGCTCTTGTTGCATTAAGAATTCAACCCTTTCTGAAGCTTGCTTAGACTCTTCTATAAGTTGCGGATTGATACTCTTTAGGGCTTCTATTTTATTGATTAAAATATCCAATTCAGACTTATCAACAACCCTGCCCTTGATAACTGAGTCTATTTTTTTACCACCGAACCAATCAATAGAATTAGAAGTTAGTTCTTCTATGGATTTTTCAAAACCCTTTCTTTCTTCTTCATTTTTTGCCAGCAGGAATTCCGCTTCTGACTTATCGGTGACGAGTCTCTCAACATCTTTGAGAATATTTGTCTGAGTATCGCCGCTGATACTATTATCCATCGAGCGTAATTCATCTCTTTTAATATTAATCTCTTCGTCCAGTCCCGCTATCTTCAGCTGTAGTGTGTGGATGCCCTTATTGTATCTATCAAGCTGCTTATTTTGTAGAGCTAGCTCTTCAAGTTCATCTATTTCTTTAGAATTTATTTCTAATATACGCTTCTCAATACTTGATATATCAAGTTCTATCGATCTAAGCCTTATTACTTCTTGAGTTTGCCTATCTACCACATCTTCTCTTTTTGACATGTGTCGTCCAATTTTATTTTGTATATCTATAACATTGAAAGCAATTTCTTCAAAGTCTTCTTGTTGTGCAATTTCAAGTATGTCCGATAGCTTCTTGAGGCTAGTATCTAAATCTTTTTTCGAATTACTTTGTCTGAGCTGAGTTCTAATCATTTGCACTATTCCGTTTGCGTGATTTAGATATTCACTTCTTTGATTTCTAGAAAGCTTATCTCTCATGCTGGATAAATTCCTTGTGAGTTCAAGTAATACTTCTTCTATAGCGTTAATTTCTTTGTCATTTTTCTCCGTCAATTGAATATGCTTATTTTTTACTTTAACCAGTTCTGAAAGTTCTCTTTTCAATCTTTCGTTTAAACCATTTTTCGAGGTGTTATTTTTCTGCGTAGAAGTTATTAACCCCACCTTAGCCTCTAGTACACTCTGCTCGCTCTTTAAAAGTAGTACCTTTTGGTTCAGGTTGTCTCTGTCAAGCTCTAAGGACTTTAAGTCTTCCGATATATTTTCATTATTTTGCACATTACCTAGATTGCTGTTTTCTCTAATTATATCCAGGGCTTTTTCTATTTCTAATATCCTAGATCTATAGCTCTCAGACTTAATATAATTGTCGTTCAATAATTTATTTATCTTTTCTGACTGACTCGTTATATAGCCCACTCTTAATTGATTCAGCTCTTCTAGTAGCGCTGGTAGACTATCTGTCCCTGCTGTCTGTGTGCGGAGCGCTTCAGCAATGGGTGTAATCTCTTTAAGTAGGCCCTTAATCCGATCAGAATTCTGAAGTGCCTTATTTAACTTCTGCTGAGTATTTCTGTATTGGATATCATACTGTCTTATGCCACTGGCTTCGTCAAACAATCTTTTTCTGTCAGCCCCAGAAGAAGTTATAAGCTTATCTATTGACCCCTGTCCAACGACTGTGTAGCTATCGGTGCCAAAACCACTTTTAGCTAATAGTTCATCGAGTTGCAAAAGCCTAATTTTTTTACCATTTAATTTATACTCACTCTCACCAGATCTTAAAAGATTTCTTGATATTTCAACTTCAGCTGAGCTTATGGGGAATATACCCTTATTGTTATCAAAAAGTATTGAGACTTCAGCCATGCTTGATTTCGGAATTTTATTTGTTCCATGAAAAATTAAATCCTCAGATTTAGATACTCTAAGCCTCCTATTTTTCTGCTCTCCTAGAACCCATCTTATGGCATCAGCTATATTACTCTTACCTGAGCCATTCGGACCGACTATAGCACTAATTCCATCCCCGAATTCAAAAATTTTCCGACTTCCAAATGATTTGAAACCAGATATTTCTAGTCGCTTTATTTTCACCTTATTTTACCTAACATTTATCTAATTGTAGCTTAATTAAACTAGCTTAAGCAATAAGTTGTCAATTAGACTTTTCGGTTGTTGTTTTTAGCCTCGATAAGCCATCGAGGGCAGCGGCCTGTTGAGCAGACTGCTTACTACTACCTTGACCTTCACCAAACTTTTTAGATCCAAGATAAACACCCATTAAGAACTCCTTGTCATGGTCTGGGCCACTTTCGCTCAATACCTTATAAACTGGTGTTGTACTATAGTTCTCCTGAGCTAATTCTTGAAAATGACTTTTAGCGTCTATATAAGAACCTGTTTCAATTATCTCAACTAAATTAGTGACGAGCTTAGATTCTATGAATTCCTTAGCTGCCTGATATCCTTTTTCGATATAAATAGCGCCAATAGTAGCCTCTACAAGGTTTGCTAGTAGTGCCTGACGACTTCTTCCGCCAGTCTTGGCCTCGCCCCTACTCATTAGCAAGAATTGCCCAATATCAAGCTTTTCAGCCAAAATGGCTAGGCTCTCAGTCTTAACTAACGCAGACCTCCAAGCTGTTAGGTCACCTTCTGGATTTGGGTAATTGCGATATAAATAGTCCGTCACAACCAGCTCAAGAACGGCATCACCCAGAAATTCCAAACGTTCATTGTGTTCCAATTTAGCTCTTCGGTGCTCGTTTAAATAACTGCGGTGTGTAAAGGCGGTCTTGAGTAATTTTATATCCTCAAAATTAACACCTATTATCTCTTCTATTTTATTTTGATTGAAAACCATTATAAATCGTATAACTTCTTAATCTTGTTAATAGCTTCCCTTAATATCACTTTGGTTGCCTTATACTCTAGGATATCATACGCTTCCTCAGCTTTGAACCATTTAACGTCAGTTATCCACGGGGCGTCCTCTTCAGTCTGTAAGATATCATTAAAATTAGTTGACTCTATAAGGTATATAAAGTTCATCATGAATATTAACTTTCCATTCATTCTGTAAAAAAAATGTATCTTGTCTAGCTTTGAGATAATTTTAAGGTCAGTTAAGTTTGTCTCCTCGGCGACTTCCCGCAAGGCTGTTTTTTCAGGAGTCTCACCTGACTCGATATGCCCCTTAGGTATGCTCCAACGAGATTTTAAGTCCTGCAACAGGACAATTTCAATTTCACCATTAATTAGGCGGAATACAATTCCACCGCTCGAATATTCCTTTACAGCCTTTGACCTTGAAGAAAACTGTTTCTTACTTCTTCTGTCGTTCCTTTTTGGATGATTCGGTTGCCCCGTCTGATCGCTCAGACTCTGGTTTTTTAGATTGGAGTTTTTTATCTTCTTCTGGTTCATAAAATTCACTATTTCTATAGATTGTACCTAATACGCCGTTGATAAATTTACTAGAATTATCTCCTCCGAAAGACTTAGCTAGCTCTACTGCTTCGTTTATGGCAACTTTTGGTGGTACCTCATGTTTAATTATTAACTCATAGACAGCCATTCTGAGGACGCTTTTGTCTACCTTTGCTATTTGATCAATAGGCCACTCCGGAGCCGCTGGAGAAATTAAAGAATCAATTTTTTCAATATTTTTTTGGGTACCTTCCACCAAATCTATTGTGAAGTCTGGTTCTTCGAGCGCATCCTCATATACCCCAACGTTTCTGGTCAATATTTCATCCATACTGGTTTTTAGTTCTGGCATATTAAGGCCTGTGCGAAAATCGTATTCGTACAAACTCTGAAGTGCTATTATTCTAGAAAGGTGTCTATTTGAAGCCATATATACTAGTAATGTTTATATTGTAGCTTATTTTTGTATATTTTGGGAGCCTATTTTGTAATTATTGAACTGTTCGTCGAGTTCTAGCTAATCCAAGGGATGCAGCTTTATGTATTCTTCTTGGTAAGTTAAGTTTAGAGTTTTTCTCGTACATCAATTGTAATGGCTTTAAACTATCGTGACTTCTTCTTTGACCGCGAGTGCTAGATGTGCGGCGTTTTTTTGGTACTGGCATGACCTAAGTCCTTCCTTTTAATTGTTTTGTTGAATACCGTTACATTCTTCAGTGCAAAGTGTCTGGGCGGGTAGTGAAAATAACACTTCCTGCCTAATCGCCTCTTCTATATCTAAGTCATTTTTTTCTATAGGCCATTGGTCCTCAATTGGATCATCGGCATAATATGCGTGAAAATCTAAAATGACTTCTTTAGAAAAATTCTTAAGACACCGGCTACATTCAGTATCAACACTAACAACGGCTTTAATATTTGCGTCATACAAATTATTATCAATTTTAGTTACATTTACATCTGATATAAATGGCTTAGATAGACTTAAATATTCTATAGACGAAATATCTAGAACATAATGCTCTGAGTCGCCGTCGTGTTTTCTGCTGAGTCCTAGAATGCTAATTGGCATTTCGCATACTATTGTAACAATAAATTACCTAAAATGCAACCTGTTGTGTTGTGGCTATTGCTTAATTACAAAGTTGACTAGTCTATTAGGAACCACGACCACCTTGATAATTTCACCTTTTTGAATAATTTTATTTATAGCGTCTAAGCCTCGAGCTATTTTTTCTAGCTCTTCATTGGCTGTACCTATTTCAGCCACAAATTCATTCTTAAGTTTACCATTTACCTGAACTACTATCGTGACAACATCATCTGTGACTAGTTTTTCATCATATCTTGGCCATGCTTGTTTATGCACACTTTCTTGGCCACCCAGAGTCTGCCATAACTCTTCACACACGTAAGGGGTTATAGGGGCCATAGATAATACCAACATAGACACTGCCTCTTTCCATGAAGCCTCAGATACTACACCGTACCTTTTTATCTGACTAGCAAAATTAACAAACTCCATTGCTGCAGCAATAGCGGTGTTAAATTTTGCTACTGCAATGTCTTCTTTTAGCTTCTTAACCAACTTATGAGACCTAGATTGGAGTTCGACTTCTTGAATCGTATTTATTTCCTGAGGCTTGTAATCGGAGTGCACAAGTTCGTAAAATCTACTAATAAACCTACTGGCTCCTTCAAAGCGAGCTGGGTCCCACGGTCCACCATCTGTGTATGAACCCATAAACATCATATAAAGACGTACACTATCTGCACCGTATTTGTTCACATATTCATCGGGGTCAACTACATTACCTCGACTTTTACTCATTTTCTGACCATCTGGACCATCTATGAGCCCGTTGCATATAAATCTTGGTATGGGTTCATTTGTTTCTAAAAAACCAGCTTCATTCAAGAAATGCGCCATAAATCTTACATACAATAAATGCATAGTGGCATGCTCAGGTCCACCTATGTAGGTACTAACTGGAAGCCACTTATTTAGTGCTTCTGGATCAAAAGGACCTTTATCATAATGTGGGTTAGGGTAGCGTAGGTAATACCAACTACTATCAACAAAAGTATCCATAGTGTCAGTCTCCCGCTTAGCCTGACCTCCACATTCAGGGCATTCTGTATTTATAAAGCTATCCCTATAAAGGGGTGACTTACCAGACTTATCTATCTTCTGTGCAAGCGGTAATACTACGGGTAGGTCCTTTTCAGGAACCGGAACCGTACCACATTTTTCACAATATATTATTGGTATAGGTGAGCCCCAATATCTTTGTCTAGATATAAGCCAATCCCTTAGCCTATATTGAGTGGTTTTTTGGGCAAGTCCTTTACTACCTAGGTACTCGGTAATCTTTTCTCTAGCTTCAGAGGAAGTTAGTCCATCGAAGTGTTCGGAATTATACAGTATCCCATCATCCTCAAAACAAATTTCAAAACTCTCGATCTTCGATATATCCCTATCATCAACTGGCTTAACTGATGTCTTTAATGGGATATTGTATTTTTTTGCAAATTCAGAGTCCCTTTGATCATGAGCGTCGGCAAAGACTGCTCCGGTACCATACCCCCCAAGTACAAAATCAGCCACCCAGATAGGCATACTTTCATTCGTAGCTGGATTAAGTGCATAGCTTCCGGTAAATACCCCTGATTTATCTTTTCCTTCGAGCCTAACGGTATCAGTCTTAGATTGACTAATTTCTTGATACTTAACCACCTCCTGTTTCTGCGAATCTACCGTCAGTGAAGTAACTAGTTCATGTTCTGGGGCCAGTACTATGAATGTACCGCTATATATAGTATCAATTCTAGTGGTGTATATCTCCAAAAAATCATTGCTGTCTTTAATGGGAAACTTAACTAAGCTACCGTGGCTTTTTCCTATCCAATTTTTCTGGGCGTCTTTGATGCGATTAGGCCATTCAATATTATCCAGACCTTCAAGTAAAGCATCCGCGTAATCGGTAATTTTGAAAAACCATTGTTTAAGACTTTTCTTTTCTACCTCGGCGCCACTCCGTTCTGCCCTGCCATTAATAACTTGCTCATTCGCGAGCACTGTCTTGTCTACAGGATCCCAGTTAACGAGTGCTTCCTTCTGATAAGCTTTACCATTTTTATAAAGCTGCAGAAACAACCACTGTGTCCACTTGTAGTATTCTGGCTTACTGGTGTTTATAAGTCTATCGTAATCATACATATTACCCGTAGCTTCATACTGCCTGGTCATTGTAGAAATATTTTCTTCAGTCCAAACATCTGCCATTAGGCCACGCTTGATTGCTGCATTTTCTGCAGGCAACCCAAATGCATCGAAGCCGTTTGTGTGCAGTACGTCATGACCTTGCATCCTGGCAAACCTAGCTAATATATCCCCGCCAGTATATGGGTACCAATGCCCACAGTGCAAATCACCGCTAGGATAGGCAAACATCACTAACCCATAATATGGATTCTTGGGGTTTTCTGGAGTCTTGTATAGTCCAGTCTCACGCCATACCTTTCGCCATTTCTCTTCTACAATTTTTGGTTCGTACTTGCTCATATATTAAAATTGTTTCAAATAACTTGTGTTAAAGCTAGTTTGATATTTATCATCCTTATTCTTTTTATCAATTGCGAGATCTACTAATTTAGTAACTAGTTCGACTGGACTTATACCCTTCATTCTCCAATTATGGGCATAAAGTCCTCCTGGTAACGGGTTAACCTCGTTGAAGTAGACTTTTTTTGTCTTACTATCTATCAGCATATCAATCCTTGCAATGCCGCTACATCCTAAGCTTCTATAGACTGCCACACCTACTTCTTCTGCATTTCTGTATATATCTTTTGGAATATTAGCAGGTAATTCACTATAGCCCTGGGATCCCTTGCTATCTGAATTTTTTCCTTTTTTGCCGCCCTGCATGTATTTAGTCTCGAAGCCGAAGAAGTTTTCATCCTTTAGTATCGGCCTCTCTAATAATGCCAGCGTAAGCTCATCATTACCAATAATGGGTAATGTAACTTCAATTAGATTAGAAACCTCCTGCTCGACAATAATCTTTTCGTCATAATGCCCCGCAACTTCAATGGCATTAATTAACTGTTCCTGGTCTTTGACTCTAGAAATACCAATACTAGAACCTAGATGTGCTGGTTTAACAAACATTGGGTACTTTAGGGAATCAATTTTTTGCAAGGCCAAGTCGCTACTCTTGGCAACGCTAGAATAGTTGATTGTTACCCAAGGAGTGCTTATGATCCCGTCGGACTGAGTAACCTGCTTAGCTAGAACCTTGTCCATCGCTATTGCGCTTGATGTCATATCGCACCCAACAAAAGCCACCCCTGACATTTCCAGAAGACCCATCAGCTCACCGTCTTCACCGTGAGTTCCGTGCATTGCAGGAAAAACAATATCTACACTTATTTTACTCTCTCCGAATTTAGTTGGTTTTATAAGTGTAAGACCATCCTTGAAAAGCACCCTTACACTCTTAGTCTTGTTCATCCAGTCATTTATGTTGCCTGATTGAAAAAATTTTATGTCTTTTAGCTTCGCATCACTAAACCATTCGCCAGCCTTATTTATATAAACTGCGTGGACTATATAATCTTTACTCAATTCTAGGGGCTTTATGACACTAGAAATTGCCGTCATGATTGAAATATCATGCTCGGTGGACCTTCCTCCAAAAATAACTGCTACTGTTTTCATGTAATTAGTATATCAGAATCTGATTAAAACCTTAAAGTGATATCAATTATAACTGTCTGGCCAATCATTTTGCATTAAGACAACATCATCTTTAGAAACAAACATATTAATATTTTCGTAAAAATTTTTGGGATCATCCTCGATTCTTAGACTTCCTTCGTACTGAGCCTTCTTTAATCCCTCAACTATGTATCCAGTTACAGAGTTTTTCATTAACACTACTATATCAGGATTTACCTCTCCAATCTTTTGTCCAATTTTATTATGCACTTCATGGCTCTTAGAACCCTGCTCGACAAGACCGGGAGTGACATATATTTTACGCTTGGCTTTAAGCGATTTTAATAAGTTGAGTCCAGCTATAACTCCATCAAAATTACCATTATAGGTATCATCAATTACTATGGCCCCGCCGATATTTTTAGGCTGCATCCTGTGCTCAAAACTATCTGTATTAGCAACTCCCTTGATTATTTCATCATCTTTGAGTCCTAGTTGATGTGCTATTTCAATTGCGCAGAGAAGGGACCCAAGTAAATGTGATCCAAGTAGATTAGAGTGGAGATTAAGTGACTTAACTTTATTGCTAACCACAAAGTCTATGCCAGATAGGCTTGTACTCGATGAATTAACTATCCATTGACCACATCCCTTGCTAGAGTAAAGCACACTGTCATAAAACTTAGACTTTTGCTTAGCCAGTTCATTTTCACCATTGACGTATAACTTACTGCCATTCAAATAGTCTGCTAGCTCAAAAATAGTCGCTTGTGTATTCTCAATATTTTTAAATTTAGACAAATGGGCTTCATTAACCCCAGTAATAACTCCAATGTCCGGCTTAACAATTTCTGCAAGAAACTTTACATCTCCAGGGTAGTACTCGCCTAATTCAAAAATAATTATATCCTCTGATCCTGATAGGGTATTTATGAACTTACTTACGCCCATTGGTGTATTGTAACTACCTGGTGGGGCTACGACGCTTTTTCCTGCGCCCAGGACGGACAATAGTATTTCTCTCATGGTTGTCTTTCCAAAGCTACCAGCAATAGCAATTTTTATTGCCTTATTATCATTTAGTCTGCTTCTGGCTTTAGAAATAATTATTTTCTCTCTAGGTTTCTGAATGAATATGTTGCCCAACCATAGCGGTATTGTTATGCCAAAAGAAATCAATACAGGCATTAGTATAAATAGCGCTGCTAAAATAAACATTTTATAAATAACAGGAAATTGCACTGACAGACCCACTACGGTAGCTGCAAGTATGCCTAGTGCAATCATTAACCACAGAATTAACAAAAGTAATTTAGTCTTGGTGGTTAGTACAAGTGACTTACGGTACATTACACTTTTAAAACTTTTTACCCTTATAAGCCATGAAAAATAATCTTTCAGATTGTACTCACTAGCCTGAAGCATATATACAATAGTTCTTATAAAACTCATCCTATAAGCGCTAATCCATTTTTTTATCATTTGAAAAAATCCATCATAATGTCGCTTAGGCCAATGGGGTCTTCTAGCTGTATAAAGTGACCTCTTCCGGCAATTATCTTCAATTTAGATCCATCAATAGCCTTGTTAAATTTTGAACCATACAATGGAGGGGTTTGGTCATCATTTTCACCGTATATAAGCAGAGTAGGTATTTTTATGTTAATTGCATCACCAACTAAATCTTCATTAATTATATTTATGAAGGTCTTCTTTAGTTGGCCAGAACTAATATAGTCTTCACTACCAAACTTCTTATATATTTTTTGCCTTAATGAACCACCCTGTCTTCCAAGTATCCTAGAGTTAATTAGTACTTTTCCAGGTTTAGAAAATAATTTAATAATCAAGTTCTTGCCTTTTGCTGACTCTTTTATGCCCGCGGAAGATAATAAAACTATCTTCTCTGGATTTAATAACTTCTTGCTAGCTAATTTTATTAGTACCCGCCCACCCATTGAATGGCCAATTATATATGTTGGTTTGATGTCTAATTTATTACAGAAATCTTTCACAAAATTTGCATAATCTAAAATACACCAGTCAGACTTCGGTATCTCTGTTCCACCAAAACCCGGCAGATCAAGAGCCACAACATTATAGTTTTTACTCAACAACCTAACTACATTCGTAAAGCTATTAATACTATCTCCCCAACCATGTAATATTAATATTGTCTTACCTTTGCCCTCAGAAAGGTAGTTTGTCGCTAGGTTTTGTACGATCAACTTCATTTAAGCAGCTTTAACTTGGGTTGGTTTAACGCAGACATGAAACGCCGAGGACTGTGTGCCTGGAAGCTCATGTAGGTAATGAATCAAGCCCTTGTCTTGGAGATCATCTAGCACTTCCGCAAGAATAGTCATTACCCTTTGGTCGTATGGTCTAGTCTTATCGATTGGAGATTCTACCGTATCAATCCCAAAACTTTTGAATTCATTTTCGTAAGCCCTCTGTTGCTCTAATGGGACTTCACTAATTGAATCCTCTCCGAAATAGTAGGCTCTTGCGTCAATATCAAAGGCGTAACCATATGTATGTGCACTATCTTGAGAAGCAAGCTTACCGGCTTCAACAATACTTTTCTGATATTCTGCACTCCTCACCATAGATGTTATGCTAAATCTTATACCTTCATCAAATCCTGACTCAGTCATTTTAGTTCGCCATAAATCCCCAATCATGTTTAAAACTTCTTTTGCCTGTGTGTCCAGGTATGGTGGGTACTTGTCATTGAGTTCGGGGTTCCTGAACCTCATGATAGGCAGGTAGTTATGTTCTGGATTTATTTTTTCTAATCTACCGCTTAAAAATGCATCCTTAATTGACTTGATATCTACATACACTAGTGCGTCCTTAAGCCACTCTCTTTCAATTGCTGTATCACGAATCACTTGGTCAATTTCCCCCTGACTCGGTAACTCATAGCTAGGTAGGACTATGGTCTTAAATTCATCTCTTTTTCCTGGTATTGGGTCCATAGGGTATTCCTTTATAGGGATTTTAAAATATTTCTTTTCTTTCTCTTCCATTGCTTATCTTGCCTTATTAAGCTGGTTTCAGAAGATATTTCTGGGGATAAAATAATTCTTGCAACTTCTTCAACAAATGAAATATTCTTATCGCCCTCTAGCAATATTGTATCACTTTTTCTAATAATCCCTTTCAGATAATGACCTGCTTCATAAGGAGTCTTAAACATCTTAACATTCTCATTTTTAATACCTGCACGAACTGCTGAAGGTGCTATAAAATCTTCAGCCAAAGTACCAACAGTAACAAGCACATCAATAATACCGAAGCAGTGCTCGCCCACTTCTTGGTGCAAGCTGCTGCGTTCGGAACCTAGCCCGTCCATACTTCCAATTACAGCAATCTTTCTTCCTGGGAATTTTTTTAGAGTATCTAGGCCAGACATCACTGTAGTTGGACTGGAATCATAGCTGTCATCTATTAATTTAGACCCATTTACACCTTTGAGTAGATTCATTCTGCCTGGTAGAGATTTGATATTTTCTAACTCAAAACAAATCGCCGAAAATGGAATATCCATATCTCCCGCAATAGCTGCAGCGGCAAGAAGACTATACAAATTTTGTTCACCTATTACTCTGGTTTGTACCATTTTCTTGTTTCTGCCCATACTAAGCTCTGCCTTCAAGTAGCCAGATCTGTTTCTAGATATTTTATTAAATCTAATATCTCCGTGATGTAATCCAAAACCTGTCGTCCTATCCTTGTAAGCTTTCTTTCTTAGGGCAGTAATATCAGAGTTGAATATAATTTTATTTGCGCCAGATACAATCGCCCAATTAGCGTAAACAATGGAGCGCATGTCATACATCTTAGCCATATGAACTGGTGCAATTCCAGATATCACGCCATAGTCGAGCTTGACAGTCTTAAGTATTTTTCTCATGCTTGAGAGTTTATCATCAGCAAACTCAATTATTACAGTATCAAATCTATAATTTTCTAATTCATTATCTATGTCAGAGAACACTTTCTTCCATGATAATGCGCTCCAACCCCTGACCGGGGTATTAATCCCGAAAAAACTCAGCATTACTTCTATATCAGTATTTGTGGTTACAGTTGAGTATCTAACTTTTCTTGTAGAGCTGAGGACCTCGCCAATGGCAAATTTTGTAGACGTTTTACCGACACTACCAGTTACACCAATAATGGTTATGTCTTTAGTTGCTAAGAGCTTCTTTAGCTTTGAGTTCAACCGTGAGAATATTAAGCTCTTAGCTATTTTCCTCATTTTAATTATTTACTTTTTTTAGTCGACTTAGACGACTTATCTTCTGATTTTAAAGCCTCTTCTGTTTCTTTCTCACGTTTCTTTTTATCTATGTCTAACCTATCAAGTTTAAGAACCTTGAAACCTACATATACAACTATGGCGATAACCATAAAATCAATTAACGAGCTGACAAAATTACCCCAGGCTAATGTTGACCCGCCCACCTGCCATGTCGCACTCGAGAGATTAACCTTGCCTAGCATCACACCCATGAGGGGGTTAATTATGTCTGTGACAAGAGAATTAACAGTCTTGGTTACTGCTGCGGCTAATATAAATCCTACTGCTAGTGTAATAACCCCTTGTTCACGAACAAACTCCAAGAAGCCATTCGCGTGTCTGTGGGCCTGTTCTTGAGCTTGCTTTGCAGCCTTTGATGTCACATTTTTTACAGTTTCCATAATTTCCTTTTTTTATAATTTCTGGTGGAGCATATCGGGTTCGAACCGATGACCTCATCCATGCCATGGATGCGCGCTACCAACTGCGCCAATGCCCCGAAAATCAATGACAATTATACCTTAAAAAACACCCTATTTCAATCTATAGGGCGTGGAATACATAGTTTAAAGCGTAGACAATAATGATCATGATTACGCTACCAAGTAAAAGCCCTACAAATACACCAAAACCAAGCCTAAATCCGTCTCTAAAGGTGTAGTGTGCAGACTTAGAAATATCTTCTTGATTAATTTCTTTTTTAAAATATTCACTGGCATGATCATGATGAGTTTGGTGCTTTTCCATTAGCTCTATTGTACCATCTTTGTGGATGACAGGACTACATGCTTTGATCCCCTGTCTACTATCCTACATTCTGAGAATACTTCTTTCATCTTCCTAAAAACCCATGGTTTGAGTCTTGACTCAACCACAACAAACATATTGCCTTCAATTGTGAGTCTCTCGTAACTCTCGGAGATAAATCTCTCAACAACCTCCCTGCCTCTATGTGTGGGTGGATTTGAGACCACCAAGTCAAACCTGGTATCATCTTCTATTTGGTCATAGCCATGACTCGCTACTACCCTAATATTATCTAGATTATTAAGCTCTATATTACTTTGGGTACAAGCTACGGCGGCAATGTCGGAATCTATCGCAAGTACTCTTGAGGAGGGTTTATTTTTGGCCAATACTAGGCCAATTGCACCCCATCCAGAACCCCAGTCAATAACGCTTTCGTAATTATTGGTAGACTTTAAGACATTATCTAGTAAAAGCCGACTACCTGAATCCAAGCCCTTCGGTGAGAAGAGATCAGGCTTAGTCTCGCACTCTAAAGTTATATTATCAACTTTTATACTAATCATACTTACCACTTAAAGTCTTTTGATGCGATTGATATAGTATCTCCTTCTTCCGCGCCAATCCTTCTGAGCTCCTTGTAAACACCCTTCTTTTTAAGAATATGCTTTAGTCTGCGCAAGCCATCACTTTGTGAATAATTGGTTCTCCTAGCAAAACGTTCTACCTCTTCCCCTCTTACAAAATACTTCTCTTCATCTTTATCGACACTCCACCCAAGATTCTCGTTAAGTCCAATTACTGGAATTTCTTCAGTCTCCTCCACTTTAGAAACTTTCTTTTCTAGTTCCTGCAGTAAACTATTTGCTTCTCTCATCAGACTGATTAGGCCCATTTCCCTTACAGCAGATATCGAGTGTACTAGTTTCGAACTTATTTTAGTGTGTTTAGTGAGCGTTGTAACTGCTTTTTTAACCACATCTTCTGGAACAGTCTCAGTTTTAGTGATCGCGATGATAAATGGGATAGAACTTAAATCAACATCATAATTTCTTAGTTCTGAACGAATCGTTTCATAGTCTTTCACGATGTCAGGAGAGTTTACATCTACCAGATGAATTATTATTTTACATCTCTCAATGTGGCGTAAGAACTCCATACCCAAGCCCTTGCCTTGACTTGCTCCTTCAATTAGCCCAGGAATATCGGCGAGTAGGAAACTTTTGTCGTCGACATCAACAACTCCGAGATTTGGCACTAGAGTAGTGAACTCATAGTTTGCGATTTCAGGCTTTGCTGCGCTGACCATGCTTAATAGCGTACTTTTACCTGCATTTGGAAGTCCAACCAGCCCTACATCGGCAACAAGTTTTAATTCTAGTGTCAGATCTTTGGCTTCGCCTAGTTCACCTAGTTCTGCCATATTTGGAGATTGCCTAATAGAGCTCTTGAAGTGGGCATTACCGAAACCACCATCTCCACCACTGCAGACGATAGCCTCTTGACCATCATAGACTAAATCTGCAATTTCTTCGGTACCTTCCTTGACGATAGTACCTGGTGGTACGAACAAGGTTACATCTAGGCCATTCTTGCCATGTCGGTTGTTTCCACTGCCTTGTTGTCCATTCTCAGCACCAAAAACCTTACTACTCCTGTACCTTGATAGGGTACTAGTATTATGGCTTGCTCGTACTATAATGCTTCCACCTTTTCCGCCATCACCACCATCCGGACCTCCCTTGGCGTTACCACGTGTTCTGTGAAAGCTTACTAACCCATCGCCGCCCTTACCGGCCTGGGCTTTTATAATTGCTATATCTGTAAACATGACCCTAATATAACATATTTATACATAAATTTCAATTAAATAATGGGGGCAATAAAATAGTGGTAACTTTTGAAAGTTACCACTATTTGTTAATAAACATAGGTAAAGTTGCTAGCTGGGGCGCTTCCTGTATTTACTCTACCCCAACCTGCAGGACCATTCATTTCTGTATAGTACACTGTTCTGCCATCGCCACTAACACTTTCAATATAAACTACGTGGTTTCCCCAACGGACTACGCCTGCTGCGCCGGCAACTGGGGTGCTACCTACACTCATTCCGGCCCTTGGGGCATTGTATGGCCATTGATTAGCATTGCCAAGCATTCCTGGAACGTACCTTCGATTGGCCACATACCAGGTACAGTAACCATATGCATAGGTATTGCCATTTGAAGACCTAAGGCTGTATGAGATGGCTGGACCTGATTTTTGATTACTGCCTGTTGCTGCTAACTGAGTTACCGCAGACACTGGAGCAGCAGCAGGTTTAACACCATCAGGGATAACTATCTTCTGCCCACTAGCAGGAGACTTACCATCCAACATATTAAAGCTATCTATAATGGAGGGGTTTGCCTGATAGGTTGAAGCCAAGTTATTGAGGTCGTCATTACCTGTTCCGGTATAAAGAACTCCAGATACCGGTAGTATAACTAGTTGAGCTCCTGGTTTTAGGTTATTCTCATCGACTATATTGTTAGCCCACTTGATTGTATCGGTAGTAATATTAAACTTAGATGATAATGAGCTAATAGTGTCGCCGTCCTTCACTACGTAAGTAAGGATGTCACGGCTCGGGGCACCTGCAGCTGTTACTGGCTGCTTTTTAGACAAGAAATCGTCCCCAGACGTAGTAAGGTTGCTCTGAGAGCTTATATCTTTGGCTTTTTGGCTAAGATCTGAGGAAATCATAGAAGATGAGCCTTCAGCCAATACAGCGCCAGTAGTTATAAGTGAAGACTTGTCGCTAGCTGTATTATTTGAATTGGTAGAAATTAGACTGGATTGTGAATTTACTCTGCCAGCACTAACTGCCACAACGATAATTGCAATAAAACCTGCGTGTAGCATAAATCTGCTCACACCACTGTTCTTGCCTATTTTTTTCCTAGTGGCTGATTTTATAGATTCTATTTGTCTTTGAGTACGGGAAACTTCTGTGTTATCAGAAGATCTGTTTGTTTTGGTAAAAGTTTCTGGTTGACCCACGCTAGTGAACTTTTCACTACGCACTTGAAGGGGCAAGCCCATTATCTTTTTACTAATACATTTCTCCCTTTCTCTATCGATGATAGAGAAACATCTGTGGCTTATCTGGCTCTCACACTGTGAGACAAGGAAGTTCGACCTAAGGTTATTATTATTATTCCCTAATCTGATAAGTTGTCACAGGAACACTTGCAGGGATAAGCTCACAAACCTTAATCATGCAGGTAGTAAACACTGCTTATCCTTGAAAGAGTACGTCTCATATACTACCACGCTAGATCAATGCCTGCAATAGCTATTTTATGCTTTGGTGAAGGTAAAAAATGATAGTTTATAGGTGGTTTTTTATATTTTCGTTGTGTTTTTGAAGATTTGTTGCATAATATATAACTCCATCATTGCCCGCAAGGAAAAATATATTATCTGATTTTGTGTAATTCATTACGGCCGAGATTGAACTTGTACCTGGATTGTTTATAGGTGTAGGGGGCAACCCTACGACACTGTATGTGTTATATGGCGATACTACAGAAATATCAAACGCAGAAGTCTGTGTCTTACCGGTGGCGTAATTAACCGTAACATCACTTTCTAGTTTCATACCTAGATTAATTCTATTTACAAATACCCCAGCGACCATTTTTCTGTCTACGTCAGTTAGTGCTTCTTTTTCAACTATAGAGGCTAGTGCCAGGACCTGGTTTTGGGATAATCCAGCCGGTCTATTTCCTTGAAGTAAGGGTAGGGCGTAAAGATTGAAGGCCTCGAACTGCTTCTTAATTACAGTGTCGACTGAGCCACCTGCATTAAATGTGTAGGTTGCTGGGAATAAATAGCCCTCCGGGTTGTCTTTACTTATTGAGGGAACAAATGGGTAGTCATTCGAAATCCTACGTGCTGATGCGATAAATTCTTCTTGGGTACCATAGCCCGAATTAGCCCATCTCTTTGCCATTTCTTTAATAGTAATTCCTTCAGGAAAAGTTATTTTATTGACAGCAATCTTACCTGAAGACATATCTGAAACAATCTGTAAGATAGAGCTAGTTGGCTTTATTAAGTATGGTCCTGGCTGTAACTTACCGTGGGCTGGTCCAAACTTGGCGTAAATAATAAAAACATTCTTGTCTGAAATTAGACTCTTCTGCTTCAGCTTATCCGCGATACTTGATATTCCATTACCTTGATCAATTATAATAATTTCCCCATTTACGGACACGTTGTCTCGAACCGATGTAAGTTGTATAAAAAACCATCCAAGAGCAGAAATAACCATCAATATAATTAGGCCAAACAATATAAAAAATATTTTTAGTGTATGAGAATTTTTAATTGGTTTTATTGGTACGACCTCCTCTTTCTGATCTGAAACTAACTTTGGGTCTTCATTTTCAGATTTAGTGGTATCTTCTGTAGGTCTCATGAGAGATAGTCCTCTAATATTATTTGCGCAGCGATTTGATCTATTATTCTTTTTCTTTCTTTAATTGTAGTTTTTTTACCTATCCTGTCTAGTGCTCTTTCTGAGCTAAGCGCCTCATCTTGCAGTGAGACCGGCAGTTGAGTGACTTGGGCTAGGCTATCTGCAAAAGCTTTTGCCAAATCTGTCTGTCGAGTTGGGTCGCCGTTCATGTTTCTGGGTCTACCTACCACAAGTTCATCAGGCTTATAGTCCAATATGAGCTCTGTAATTGTAGGCCATAATTCACTAGACTGAATCGTTTGGAGTGGTTTTGTCTCTCCGTCTTCATAGATTGCAACTCCGATGCGTGACTCACCATAATCGAAAGATAATATACATTTTTTCAATCTGTGTTTACCTTTATTTCTACCTTTATTCTGCTCGCTATGAATGGAAGATTTGGTGCAAGAGGCAGACTGTTATCGACCAGTGCCTCTGTTACTTGTGGGTACTTAGCTGAAACTATGCTAGTCGCATCTTTCTTTGTCTTACCACTAAGGGCCCTTGCCACCTGTGAAGTATCTATAGATTGGCCGTAGTATGCAAAACCTACTGCCTGAACGCTGGCCTGTGTGGGTGAATCTGCTTTAGCAGCATACTTAGAGTCTGTGTATCCGCTCTGATAAATCTGATCATTTCCAGGTATCTGAGTTTTTATTTGTTCTGAAAATAATTTATCTAAGTCAGAATTGGTAGCAGAAAGTTCAGTGTAACTAACTTTGGCACTAACTGTACCGCCCGAACTTTGACTGTCTACAGCTGATGTAGTATTAACACTAGCTACTTCTGATGAGAATGTTTCTGGAAATACTTTCTCATCATTACTGGCCTTAGACTCAACATCTTGCTTGGCATTTTGGCTAGCAGTATCGATCATCTCATTTTTTGCTTTATCGATGTCTGCTTGAGTGACAACGGTCACAACCTGACTAGTTCCGCCACCAGTCGAACCCACAACCCTATAGTGACTAGAAAATCCGCTCAGGCTGAAGATTGTAGAGGGTAAATTATAACTATCTCCCGATTCTAAGGCAGTAATACCAACGACAACATGACTAAGACTAGGGCATATAACCACTCCACCTCCCGCGGTACCAGCAGGGATAGTAACTGTATTATTAGTAATAAATGTTTTGCCTGATGCCGTAAGTTTACTTCCTGCAGGTAAGGAATGTGATGAGGTATCGTCACAATTATCAATTGTCACACTTCCATTAGACTTTGTACCTATGTCTTTTTTACCTGTGGCCGTGTATTGTGCACTTAAATCTTTTGACATACTAAGCTTATTAGCAGCAATAATCCCCTGGGTATAACTTGAATTGCGTGTTGTTGAATCTAGCTGAAATTTAACGTTTATGGGAGTCTTCTGGGCCTTAGTGAGCAAAGTAACCTTAGAGGTTGGGAGGAATGAATAGGCCAGTACCAATAGAATTAAGCCTACTACAACGGCTATAGCTACGCCAATTTTCTTATTAAGGCCTAGGTAGTTTGGGATCTTGGGTCCTCTATTTAAATTTTTCGGGGTATTTAATGGCTCATTTTGAGGGTTATCTTCTTCTGGGTTATCACCGTCAAAACTAATATGTTGCTTTTTGAAGCTATCTGAAGATTTTGATTTCTTTGACTTCTTATTCCTACCTGTCATCTCTCC